>CAZVSU010000033.1:0-26236 GCA_964629645.1 uncultured bacterium
CATCTAAAGCGAGAAAACGGCCTTCATCTCGACTCAAAATCCCAGGATAATCAAAGCTAATTTTTAATTCATCGTAGCAATCAGGACCCCAAAAACCAAATCCATTTGCTCGGAGTTTATGTTTTTTCTTCACTTTTTTTGCCACGCGGCTTTGCAGAGTTCCTCTTATATGGCTTTTTTCATGGCTACGGTCAGGGTCGGGCTCAGAGCGGCACGACGCTAAGAACATAGCACATCCTATGAGCGGTAATAAAAATTTCACCATAAGTTTGAACCTTATTTATTCAGAAAATCGTTAACTGTTTCAATTTTAATTTCATCATATATTTTGTTATCGAATGAGTGCGCGTCAAATGGATTCGGGTTGTAGAAGGGGTGATCGATGGTTTGGCATATTTCGGGGTGCAGGATCCATTGCTTCCTGTTAAAGTGGGGGACGATATCCCAGCTGCTGCGAACATTATAACAACCCAGGCATCCGTCATTCGGAACGATGTTTGCCGGAGCCACTCCGAAGAAATAAATGTGCCGCTTGACTTCGGGCGATAAATGTTCGGAGGCATTGCGTTCAAAAAGCCCTCCTTCGCTATGGTAGCTTGCAAGTATATGAATATCCGGATTTTTTTCAACCAACTGATCATAAAAGCTGTGGATCATGCCGGTCAACTGGGTGTTATGTCCCCTCTTGAGCGCCATACATTCGGGCAATTTTCGATCATGATCAGGGTTGTAGATCAAGTACCCGTTGCAGTTTCCATATCTGCATAATTCGTAGAGTTGATACATCGCGTCATCGGGTCTCGTCCAAATTCCATTTTTGTGGACAATGATCTTGTTGGCATTTTCTTGCATTTTATATTCCGGATCAATGCGATCCTTAATCATCGAGAGCCCCTCTCTAAGGCTTATGATTCTCGGTTCCCCGTATTTGAGGTTCACATAGCGGTTTTGGTAGGCATATTTCCAGTAGTACTCATCCCAACCCATTCCCGTCTTATATTCATTCGAACTCTGCCAATCGGCCCTGGACCGCATAATAGTGGAATCCGGAGCTTGTTGATATGTGTAGAGTCCGTAATGGTCGAAATAGGTCAGAGGCCTGTTTTGTACGTAGGCGTAGAGATTGGGCCCATCGATAAATCCTTCAGGATCCGGGGTGATCCAACGTCCCAGGGAAGGATCGTAGTATCTGCGACCAAAGCAAACAAAGCCCGATAAGTCTTCAGACGTTTTGCTCCAGCTTCTCCAAGGGCAAAAAAGGCTTCCCGCTAAGGATGTCTCCTCACCAAAAGCGGTGTAGTGCCAAGCCCCTGCCAAGTCGCCCTGCAGCGTCACAAGAGCGGAAATGTGTCCGTGGATCGAACTGATCGGAGCGTAAGGGGTCCCGCAAATCTCGACAGCCACTGTCGCTCCGATTTCTGAACCACCGGGAAGTAATAGCCTTAAATACTTCGGCTTGTCTTCGATATCGTAGAGCGCGATTTCATTCCCATCATGGAAAAGATAACGGCTGTCACCCTCACCGGGATCATCAATTGGCTCTTGAGACTCGGCGATCCGGCGATTAAAGGGATCGTAAAAAAAGTATTTTTCCGTGCCGCTTTTGATCGATGTGAGCCGATTCAAAGCGTCATAGGTAAAGCGATCATGACGTGTAGAACCGGCCCTGCTGACCAAGCATCCGTTTGGATCGTACTTGTAGACGGCTTCGCCGCTCGATGCGATTTGATTGAGCGCGTTGATGGTATAATCGCTTTGATTCTTGGCTGTTCGGTTCCCTAAACTGTCGTAGAGGTAGGACCGCTCGCAGCGTCCCGATTCGCTTGCAAGGTGATACCAAGGGTCGTAGGTAAAGGCATACTCATGATTTCCGAATGCATCGTTTTGCGTGAAAGAGACGAGGCTGCCAACTTCATTATAGGCGATGTCGGTTTGAGAGAAATGTCGACTGACAAGACTTTTGGGACGCCCTTTGAGATCAAATGCACATTCGACTCGATTTGACTTCCCGGGGAACACCACTTCACGCGCCCTTCCGAGGTAGTTGTGATCCGCTTGGGAATAGCGATAAGCGGCAGTTCCATTGCCAAGAATCCGCTGCACATGAGAAAAACGTCCGTTTTCCCAAGCATAATCGGCGCTGCCATCTGCGTTCGGATAGATGATCTTTTGAAGTCGGTCTAAAGCGTCATACTTGTAGGCAATCTCCAGCCCATTTGCCAATTTTTCATGGACCATTCTTCCGAAGGAGTCATATTTTCTGGTCGTGTCGAACCCGTGGCTTTTGACTTTGACGGGTTTTAGATCGTGATCGTAGACCCACTCTTCGTCAATTGTTCCGTCAGACGACTGTCTTTTCTTGACCAGCTGGTCTTTGGTAGAAACGAGGGAAAGTGTTGTTCCGTTCGGCTGCGTGATTTTTGCCAGCCTTCCATATTGGTCATACTCATAAGATGTTTTCTTTTCGTCTTTTGACCCCGGCTGCTCGCACTCGCATAAAAGCCTGTTCATGCTATCGTAGTCACGAGATACGGCATAATCCCTTAGCTTCCCTCCCTCATCAAACACCTCGTGCTGCTCAAAGATCGCGTTCCCTGCGTGATCGTAAAAATGTGTGGAATGGGAGATCAAATTGCCTGATGGATCAAACTCGTGACTCTCTAGCACACGTTCTTTCGCATCGATCAGTGTCTTCGTCACTTTTCCCAATGGGTCGCAACTCGTTTTTAATATGCCTCTTCGACCAAGGTCGTCGAAAGCGTAATAATCGTAATCTGTTGTCGTTTGCTGTCCCATTGGATCGGTATAGGCGATGACATGTCCAAATGGGTTGTAATCCCAAAATTCAATGCTTCTTTGCTCATCGTCGATATGGCGAATTTTTGCCGTGACACGGCCCAGGCAATCGTAGGTATACTCTTCGAGAGATAGCGTTAGCCCTGTCTCGTTGAATTGCCGGTTGAGTATCGTTCTACCGACAAAATCGATTTGCTTTTCTTCGCAAATATATTCGTGGTCGTTCAACCATCGTGTGGTGGATGTGCGCCTGCCAAGTGTATCATAGCCGTATGTCACCCTCTTTTTGCACGTCGGGCCCTCTGCGGTCTCTTCTGTTAGCCGACCTGCAGGATCGTATGAAAATCGAATGACGTTTCCATTTCGATCGATGTTTTTAACTAATTTATCACCTTCATATTCCCACTGCTCGACAAAGCTGATTCCGGCTTGCGGATCCACTGTCTCGCGCGTTGTTAAATGTCCGAGAGTGTCGTAGGCAAAAGACTCTGTTACGCCACCTTCGACCTGTTTACGGAGCAGTTTTCCATTTTCAAGATAGGTGCATATTTCCTTCGTGTTGTCAGGATATGTTGTCACAAGCGGCAGCCCTGTAGACGTTCTTTGTATCGTC
Source organism: uncultured bacterium (assembly GCA_964629645.1). Taxonomy (GTDB): domain Bacteria; phylum Chlamydiota; class Chlamydiia; order Chlamydiales; family SLFE01; genus JAAKFL01. The sequence goes on from CAZVSU010000033.1 coordinate 3,410, forward strand.
GTTTTTGCTTTGTTGGGGTCTCTCGTGCATCTGGTGGTGCCGATGCCGTCGTAGGCACATGTGAAAACCTGCTTTTTCTGACTGCCGTCGGGCATGATCAGCGGCTCTGAAGTCTGCTTAACCATATTTCCCTGACAATCATAAGCATACTGAGTCACACCTTCTATGGGATGACTCACTTTCGTGAGGTTGTTCATCACATCATATTCGAAGGCGATATCGATCGATTCGCCCGTATCGGCGACCAGCCTTTTAGTAATGAGCCGATTTCCAAGATCGTATTCGTAAAAGGTTTTTAATCCCGACTCGATCACCTCTTCCGAAATCTTGTTGAAGTTGTTATCGTATTCATAGCGGGTTGTTTGCCCCATGGGATCGACTTCTGCGATTAACCGTCTTTTGTCGTCGTAGAAAAATTCTTTGGCGTAACAGAATTCCCCATCGCTGCCATAGACCTCTTCTCTTGTGATTTTATCTCCGGCCCCATAGGCAAATCGCGTCTCCTTTAAGAGGATCTTGCTGCCGGAATCTGACACGGCATACTCAGTGATCCTTTCCGGAAGGCCAAAGCCTTGCTCATCCGGGCCGTCGCGGGGTTGGATGTCCTTCAGTATTCGATAAATCGGAGTTGCGACTTCCTCCCTGATCAAGACTTTGTCTAAGTTGTAGCCATAAGTATAGACGATCGCTTCTCGATCGCCGTCCATAACGGTTTTGCTTTTAATGATGTTGCTGTCGGGCACATATTCGTATTTGACATGGCTGCCAAAGTCATCGCGCACAGACTTTAAATTGTGAAATTTATTGGAAAAGTATGTGAAGTGCCGTTTGTAGCAGTCAAGGTGCTTTAAGCGGCTTCGCCACTCGTTATCATTTGTTTTGCGAGGCGCATTGAGTTTGTTGCTGCTCAGGAGATAGAGTTGACACGCATTTGCTTCGGTTAAATTTCCATATAAAGAGTGGGAGATGAGATTGCCCGCCGGGTCATAAGTGTAGCCTTCGATAATAGAGTTCGTTTGACCGATTTCTGCTTTATATTTCAGGCGGCCCTTGTCGGCCGTTTTGTCATCTCCCCAAAAATAATAAGTGATCTTCACATGTTTCTGGCCATGGTCGAGCTGCTCAATCGATTGAAATCTGTAAGGGCGGTAGCCTTTCACTGAAAAGGGATGATGGTCGCCTTTGATCGTGTAGCGGTAAATGGACTTGTAGCCATTGCCGTCAAACACATCAGTGTTTCCTTTGGTTGGTTTGTTCCAAAACCAATTATCTTCTTTGTCGTTGTATTCAAATCGATAAATAACAGGAGAGTACCCTTTTTTCAGCGTTTGCCGAATCGCAGACACTTTTTCTTTGTGATACTCGATTGTGAGTTCTCGATCATCGGGCCGCCGTACTTTTCGGATCCGGGTATCAGTGACCACCAGTCCGTTTTTGCCATAGGCGCATTGATAGCCTCCAAAGAGGATCGGCGGCCGATCGCAGCATTCGATTTTTTCCAATAGAGTCATATTTAAAAAAGCACACGACCCTTTTTTTGTGTGATAACGAATCCAATTTCCCCGATTGTCCGAGACAGTTTGCGTGGTGTTTTTATAGGTGGAAAGATTGATATCCAGGTCCCAAAATTTGGTCGTGCCCTCCCTGTTTGAGGCATAAATCCTGTTTGGAAAAGACTGCCCTTCTGGATAGCAGTAATGGATATCATGTCCGCTTGGCAGCATTTCCTTTTCGATAACGGGATAGGGATCGACATTGCCGGGTTGTCGTCGAAATATTTTTCTTGTTCCGTCGGGGCAGCAAACTTGAAGCTTCTTAACGGGATCGCGGTATTGATCGGTTATGAGCACATAGTTATAGGGATTATTGCGAGCTGATAATTCACCTGAATAAACATTGCACCATGTGCTAAGAGAGTGGTCTGAGGGCTTTAGACTGGAATGACGGTGTTTTCCATTGAACAGGATCGTATTTTGTCCGAGTTTGATGGTCCAATCAGACGTGATAGGCCCGTCCCATTTATGACACATAAATGAGATGCTAGACGAGTCGAAACCGTTTGCGTAAGCTCCTTTTACAGCGCTCAAGCTTTGGGTGTGGCTCCACCCATATTGATAAGGCACGGGACCGGCAATTGTCATCTGTGTATCCGGCAATATGAAATGGCCGGAAAGGACATCGACAACCCCACCGACAATTGTCGGTGACGAAACTTGAGGGATCACTTCGCTAAAATGATCGCCGTCGTGACTTCCAAGCAATGTTTGGACGAAAGATAGGATGACGAATAAAAATGATATGCAGGCGCGATTCACAGACGGTCCACCAAATGAAAATAAAAAAGAGAATGCTATCGATTTAAATTTTTCCAGTCAAAATAAAAATTCAGATCGATATCTTGTGAGTGGCGAAAGTCTAAAAAAAAGATCGCTCGTTGACGGCGTACACCAACCCTAAATTTTGTAGCGCTGATTTCGCTTTGAACTTTCTGCCTTGCTTGTGCACGATCACGCTCGGGATAGAAGGAAGCGCACATATTTCTTGATATGCTGACGACAAAAATAACGGCTAAGCGGGGTGAATGCGGGATTGTCTCAGTCGTCTTTGATGACATCCATTTGGTCGTCTTTCCCGATTTTTGCATCTTGAAGAAGATCGAAAAGGTCTTCGCGGCTCAAGCGTTTGATCAAGGCCTGGTCATCGACGCCGACGACATCTTCCATGAGTTGTCCCTTGCGCTCGATCATCGTGTGAATTTTTTCTTCGAATGTCCCTCTCGTCACGAGCTTGAACACTTGAACGCCCCGCTCCTGCCCGATTCGGTGGACGCGGTCTGTGGCTTGATTTTCCCTAGCGGCATTCCACCAGCGGTCGTAGTGGATCACGACAGACGCAGGGGTCAAGTCGATGCCGAGGCCGGCAGCTTGAAGAGAGGCGACAAAAACTTGACAGTTTGGGTCTTGGTGGAACCGTTTCAGCTCCTCATCTCGTTTGATGGTGGATCCCCGAATACCCGCATAGCCGATCTGTTTGTCTTTTAAGTAAGCCTCAATAATGTCGAGCTGGGTGAGGTATTGTGAAAAAATCACAACTTTTTGATTGCCCTCTTGCACCTCTTCCAAGATCTCTTTGAAGCGCTCCCATTTTCCCGACTGATACGTGTCATAGTCTTTCGGGTTTTGGTAGTAGACGGCGGGATGGTTGCATATCTGTTTGAGTCTTGACAGGAGGGCAAAAACATGAAGATAGGGGACGGATTCTTCACCCGACTCAAGCTCCCGCAAAATGGATGCGCGCGACTGATCGAGCGTCTCCTGATAAAGCGCTTGCTGCTGGGGAAGGAGGGGGCAGTCGGTGATCTCTTCAATTTTTTCCGGAAGATCGAAAAGCACATCCTCTTTTTTCCTCCGCAATGTGAAAGGACGAATCATTCGGGAAAGGAGGCCGAGCCGTTTTTTATTGTGCTGCTTCTCGATCGGGAGAATGAAAAAATCGCGGAAATCAGTCGGCCCCGGCATGTATCCGGGCAACACAATATCAAAGAGCGCTTTGAGCTCTCTTAAATAGTTCTCAATCGGAGTTCCCGTCAGGCCGATCTTCATTTTGGCCTTCATCTGCATGAGGGATGCGTGCAGTTTGCTCCGGGGGTTTTTTGCCATTTGAATTTCATCCAAAACAGCGACCTCAAACGGTATTTGCCCCAAAATCTCTCTTTCGCGCCTCCAGATGCCGTAAGATGTGAGAAGAACATCATACTCTTCTCGGAAGCCGGCCAAGCTCCTCTGGCTGCCGTAAAAAGTGAAGACGCGGCACTTTGGGAGAAAGGCTTTGAATTTGTCTTGCCAATGATAAATCACCGACGTCGGGCAGACAATAAGGTAGTGGCGTCTTTTTTTCCGCTCATTGAGAGATGCCGCAATCAGCGCCATGGACTGCAGCGTCTTTCCAAGTCCCATGTCGTCGCAAAGAAGGCCGGAGAGACTTTTTTGATACAAAAACCAAAGCCACTTCACGCCGGCTTCTTGGTAGGGGCGAAGCTCGGCTTTAAAGCCGGAAAAATCGGGCGCTGACGGCTCTTCAAACTCGATCAGCGACTCAAGGCGGCGCCTCATCATCTCGGCGCCCTCTCCTTCATCTTGTGCCGGCCCGACTTCGTCGAACGCCATAAGGCGAAGCAGATCAAGTGTTGTCAAAAAAAGCCCTTGTTCGCTTTTTTTCAGCACAGCAGGATCCATTTGATAGAGCCAGCCGAACCGCTCCTGCCTCAAATCAATAAGACCGGCAGGCGACGGCACGAACCGCCTTTTCTTTTTGACCGCTTCAAGAAGGCGCCTCCCATCTGTTTCCCCCTGTTCCGAACGGTAGGCAAGATGGACGATGAGGCCGTCTTCTTCTTCATCGATTCTTTTAATTGCAAGGCGCAGGCGTTTCGGCTCTTTGAGGCGCGGATCTAATGTGATGATGTAGGGCTTCAGCTGCTTGAGCTCATACGAGAGAAATGCGAGCATACGCTCTTTGTCGACGATGTGCATACCGTGGTATAGCTCGGGAATTCTCGGATCGATCGGCAGTTTGTGAAACCCTTTCCCCTGCATGTAGACATACTCGTCGAAAAAACGAAGATCGGCTTTTTCGTATCCGGCTGCGCGCCGATGGCGCATCTCGATCACAATGTGATCGTCTTCAATTTGAACCGACAGTCCCGATTTTTCAATGGGGCAGCGTTCGGTAAAAAATCCCGGGACCATCGAGAGCTCATCGCGGTTCATTTTGATGAAAAGCGGCACCTCGCTTGCCTTCACAACAGATCCGGGTTTGATCGGAAGGCCAAACTGCCCTGTTGATTTTTGGTAAAATCCTTCTCCCAAAATGTAGATCCACTGTCCAAAATCGAACTGCGACTCCACTCCCTCTTCAAATGCGACGCGGCTTGAAAAGCGGAGGCTTCCCGATGGGTCGACAAAGTAGGTGAACTGCGCTTCCAAACTCGCTTCATGCGTTTCAAAACCAGCTTGCGCATTTAAAAACGAACGGCTCTTCGACACAAAATTGTTGACATCGTCCCGATGGATCACCGTTTCGACCTCTGAAAATTCTTTTCCTTTAAACGGCATGAAGCCGTGACGAGGCAGATAAAGCCAGTCGCCAAAAAGATGCGCGTTTGGGTGAGAGAGGTCGCCCGGCTGGAAGGCATACGCCGATATATGCAAATTCCAGTCGGGATCGAAAACGAGGCAATAGCTCAGCGTGACAGGCCTTGTGGTGAGCGTTTCACCCACGAGCAGCGAAGAGACGGTCGCTGAATGGCGGCTGAGCAGCTCGCCGAGCCGCCGCCCTTTTAGCTGCGACTCGGGAAAAAGCCCCTTTTGGCTCCGGGGATAAAAGCCTTCGCCGGGAATAAACGTCCACCCGTCGATGGCAACGCCCTCTTTTGTTTCAAACGACTCTGAAGCTTCTTTCCGCCTCACTTCCATTTCTCCTGTACTGGGATCGAAATGGAGCGCAAACTTTCCCTCTTGTTCGAGGCCGAAGACTTGGAGAGGAGAGCGCACAGTGCCAAGCGTCGGGATCAAGAGAAGCCAGTATGACTTAGGAAAAGAAAAGGTCAGCTCGAAATCGGGAAAGCGGATGCAAATTGTGCCTGGAAGATCATCCGGTGGTCCCGCATACTCGATTTCATAGGGGCCGGCATCCAAGGCAAACATTTTTTTCGCAAGGTCGCTCCAAAATGACAGTTCGTACTTCAGCTCTTTGCTGGGCGTCCCCTCCTTCCAAAGCGCGAGCTCTTCGGGAGGGAGGTGGGAAAATTTGATCGACGTCTCTTCTGTCACCTCGCTTTTGGACGCAACCATCTCTTTAAGCCACGTCTTCCCTTTCTCTGTCAGCCCTTTAGCCCTGAAGACACTATCTTGCGACTCATAGTTGAGATCGGGACCGAGCACCGAGGGATCGTCTCCGACAAGACCGGAGAAAATAAAGCACAAAAAATTCCAAAAAGAGCGCTCGAAACGAACGTGCAGCGGAATCCCGTCAGCCCCCATAATGAAAAGATAGGCGGCGGCGAGATGAACGCACCCCTGATTCTCATCCTGTTCGTCGCATTCACAAAAACTGTCGACGAGCTGCCCCTGACCCGAAACCTGGAGGAAAGTCCAGACATCCCCGCTGTTTTTCGGCGGGGAAATCAAGACCTGATAGGTGCCCCTCGAAAATTCGGAGTCACGCACTCTTCCCCCATTCAAGTAAAGAAGCGCATCATCGCGGTAAACTTTGAGAAATCTGGGTAACATAAAAGGACACCATTATACCATACTTGACCCTTCCGGGGCCACCTCTGCGCTCCCTTTTTGCCGCTTTCGACAACTGATCAAAGCGCAAACACCATTTCCCGACAAAACCAACCCATAAGCAAAAACAGCCGCTGTCGCATAAGAGACCAGGGGGATCAAAGTCGGCACGACCCCGGGCGCCACAACGAAGCGTCCCAAGACCTTTCCCGCCGCCCGATTGTTGAGATAGCGGATCGTGTGCTCAACGACGAGATCGGTGATGATGGCGGGAGCATACACCTCCGCCATCCTGTGGGCCCACACACCCCCAATCACGCAAATCCCAAAGACCCACTTATTTCGGGGCTGGGAGTAGTCGATTAAAGTCACAACTCCTCGATACCCCAGTTTTGCCGAAAAGGCAAAGGGTTTTGCCAGGGTTTCGGCCGCCCGCCCAAACGACTCCACATACGCCATATTTGTCCTCCACAGTGTTGTGATTCTGGGCAATACGCCCCCTTACCTTTTCAGAAAGGTCTTTGGCATGTTATCCTATTCACATTTAATACCCAAAAACAGGAAATTAAAAGATGCTTCACCCTTTTTTTAACGGTTTAGAGATTTTTAACTTGAATTTATGGTTCTTTTTTGGGTTCCCCGCCATTCTTTTCTTAGGAATTCTTCTCTCCTTTAAATCGCGCTTCCTCCAAATACGGAAATTCCCGTCTGCTGTCGCCACTTTCAAAGATTACATGATCAACGGAAGTGATTCCGATACCGGCATCCACCCTCTTAAGGCTTTTTTTGCATCCGTTGGAGGGGCGGTCGGCATCGGAAATATCGTCGCCATTTGCGCCGCTGTACAAGTGGGTGGACCGGGAGCGCTCTTTTGGATATGGGTCGTGGCTATTTTCGGGATGATTCTCAAATACTCGGAAGTCTATTTAGGAATGAAGTTTCGGCGGAAAAACGCTTCAGGCAAGTATGTGGGAGGTCCTATGTATTACCTCAAGAAAGCGTTTCCCAAACAGAAATGGCTCCCTCCGCTTTCTGCGGTGCTTCTTTGCGTCTACAGCGTGGAGATCTATCAATTTCAAGTGGTGTCGGAAACCCTATCGCTCAACTTTGGCCTCCACTATGGGTTTTTCACACTTATTTTTCTCGCCCTTGTGATCTATTCCGGGTCGGGAGGAGTAAAAAGAGTGGGTGAGATTTGCTCCTATTTAATCCCTTGCTTCATAGTGGTCTTTGTCTTTATGGGGGGATGGATCATTTGTTTAAATTTTGCCAAAATTCCTTCTTTGATCGCTCTGATCTTTTCCGGAGCTTTCAGCGGAACCGCGCCTGTCGGAGGGTTTGTCGGCAGCAGTTTGTTGATGACGATTTCACAAGGGATGAAATCGGGCTGCTACGCAAGTGATGTCGGAATTGGGTATGCCGCGGTCATTCATAGCGAAAGCTCTGTCAAACAACCGGAAAAGCAAGCCTCTCTCATCTTTGTCGATTTCTTTTTGGATATTGTCTTAGTTTGCTCTATGAGTGTCATGATTGTTCTTGCAAGCGGCCTATGGCAGTCTTCCCTACCCTCTTCTTTAGTGATGCAAGCGGCCCTTGCCGATTACTTTCCCTATATGAATCTCTTTATGCCTTTGTTTATTTTTATCTTGGGATTTTCGACGGTGATTTCCTACTTCAGCGTCGGGCTCAGATGTTCGGAATACCTGTCTCCAAAGCGCGGCAAGACATTTTTCCTTCTGTTTGCGATTGTGTTCTTCATGATCTTTTCTTTTTTCGACAGCCTCTATGCTCTGACGGTGATGTCGCTCGTCCAGCTATCGCTGCTTGTTCTCAATCTGGCGGGCACTTACCGCCTCAAAAATGAGATCTCCTTCGCGCCCGAGGGTGAAAACATCGCCGTCACAACCTAAGAGCTTCGATGGGATCGACCTTGGAGGCGAGGCGGGCGGGATAGCCGCCGGCAGCCAAACCGACGATAAGAGCCATGGCGGCTGAAAGAAAAAGGGACCAAAGGGTGACGATGGGCGACCATTCCGTTGCGAAAGAGACGGCGACAGCGGCTCCCGAGCCTAACAGGATGCCGATAAAGACGCCGCCGGCTGTGAGTGTGAACGCTTCGGTTAAAAATTGGCGCATAATGTCTTGCTGCGTGGCGCCAAGAGCGCGTCTGATGCCAATTTCGGGCCGCCTTTCATACACACTTGCCATCATCACATTGGCAATGCCAATGCCTCCGACAACAAGAGAGGTGGCTGCGATCAGCCCCATCACTAAATGAAACATCGCCTGTGATTTTTTCACCTGATTCATCAGCTCCAAAGGGACTGTGAGCTGCACCTCGGAGTTTGCGCTCAGGAGCCTTCGAATCAAGGGAGCCGCGACCCGAACCGACTCTTTATTTATCATCATCAGGTAAAAAACCAAGTGGGAGAAAGCGCCACCTAGACCACTGGCAAGACGCTCAATGAACACAAATCACTTCTTGTGAATACTGATCTTCTAAGAAAAGAGATGACGGATATGTTCAGGACTTGATAAAATGTCCTCCAAAAGACCTGCAGCGACATCGTTCTCTTTTAGAAGACTTTTTACAGGCTAAGGATTTAATTTCAAAAATCCTAGAATCCTTTAACACAAACATCGAGCCACTTCACCCCAAAGATATTTGTTATTATGAAAAATTCAGCACTTCTTGTTTCTGGCACACACAGCGGAGTCGGGAAAACAACTATAAGTTTTATAATCATGAGCTTGCTTAATAAAAGTGGTCTGCGAGTCCAGCCTTTCAAACATGGGCCGGACTTTATTGATCCGGGTTATCACCAACTCGCTACAGGAAATACATCCTATAACTTAGATTTTTGGATGATGTCCAAAACACATATGCAACACGTATTCAATACTAAAATGGCGAATGCCGACGTTGGAATTATCGAGGGAATGGGTGCTTTGTTTGACGGTGAAGATGGCACAGAAAACGGAAGTGGGTCTTATCTTTCAGAGTTATTAAAGGTACCTGTTCTACTTGTTGTTGATGTTGAAGGTATGACGAACAGCGCAAATGCACTTTTGCGAGGTTTTTTGAATTTTAAACCTCAAGTCGATTTTTGCGGCATTATTTTCAATAAAGTTGGAGGCGCAAAACATTATCAAATGATCTACCAAAACTTGGATGAACGGTTTCAACGGCTTTCTCTCGGTTATCTGCAACAAAACAGAAAACTAAAAATTCCTGAAAGACACTTAGGACTCCTTACCGTTGAAGAAAATCACTCCGCACATGATATGGAACATATTCTCAATGAAGCAGGAAAAACACTTAACTTAAAGCGTCTTCGTTTAACAACTTCAACTGGGCTTAGACAAAAGCAGACACAAAAATTACCTGTAAAAAATAAAACTAGAATTGGAATAGCCAAAGACAAAGCATTCTGCTTTTATTATAAAAAAAATCTAGATGTGCTTGAGGATAATGGTGCCGAATTAGTTCCGTTCAGTCCACTGAATGATAAAGCACTTCCTAAGGATTTGGACGGTCTTTATTTTGGAGGTGGGTATCCCGAACTTTTTGCAGAATCTCTTGCAAAAAACACCTCTCTGAAAGAGCAAATATTAAACAGCAGTCAAAGCAACATGCCTATATATGCTGAATGCGGAGGATTTATTTATTTATGTCGTCAGTTAGCCGTTGAGGCACAAAGCTTCGAAATGGTCGGTTGCTTTTCTCCAAAGGTTATTTGGGACAAGAGCTACCTAGCCATAAGATATTTAAAAGTTGCTACGAAGAGAGACACAATCTTCGGACCTTCCGGAACAATCATCAGAGGGCAAGAATTTCATCAAACGCGTCTGTCATCTGCTCTACACGACCACGAGTGCACCTTTACGGTCGAGAGTTCTTCTGGAGAAAGGTTTAATGCCGGAATATGTGTGAATCACACATTGGGAAGCTATGCCCACTTGTACTTTCCCTCATCTCCTTCAATTGTCACAAATTTGATAAAGGAATGCTTAAAATTTAATCGTCAAAACCTGAGTGCCTATGCGTAAAATCACCCGCATTATTTTTACTATATTTGTCATTATGTTCTCACATGTCCTTGCCTCCAATGATATAGTCAAGGTCGCTGTCGTACATTTTTGCCCAGAACACCACCAAGTTGACTTGAACAGAAAAAGAATTGTGTCATTGGCTGAAGAGGCCGGTTGTAACGGAGCCAAAATTGTCGTGTTTCCTGAGTTAGCAACTTCCGGATATTCATTTTTTAGCCGTTGCGATATTGAAAAAGTCGCGGAAGCTGTTCCTGGAAACTCTACCGATCAACTAGGTGAAGTAGCGGAAAATTTTGGCATGTACATCGTATTTGGTTTGCCTGAAAAAAAAGGGAATGTTTATTACAATTCCGCGGTTTTGATTGATCCTGAAGGAGAAATTTTCGGTACTTACCGCAAGCACTCGCACTTGATGGAATCTTCTTGGGCCTCCACCGGGAATGGCTACGTGCCTGTATTTAAAACGATATACGGAAATTTAGCCATGCTCATTTGTGCAGATATTGGTTACTCCGAGCTTGCAATACAAGCTTACAATCAAGATATCCGTTTTCTTGTCATTCCTACTAATGGGGGTATTAGTCTTGATTTACTCAAGGCTAGAGCTATAGAAGGACAGTGTTACTTGTTGCTGGCAAATCGCTACGGGAATGAAGTGAATCAGTTCAAGGGTATCGAAGAATTGAAGGTCTTCAGTCAAGATTCATTTTCTATATTCCCGCCATTTCCCTATGACTTTACCGAAGGACGATCGGTCATCATAAATCCTGATGGTGAAATACTGGTTTCGACAAATGATCAAACTGATGCAATTGAGTATTACGACTTAGAGCTTTGTCAAAAAGATAAGAAAATGCCTCATAGAAGGCCCGAAGTCTATGGAATGCTATCGCAAAATACTCGAGAACCATATGCAGTGCAATGCTTGACATTGCCAGATTCAAAATCATCTTTTTTTGCCGCTTCGGATTTAAATAGCGCAACAATGGAAAACCTCGTTGATCTAATAGAATCCAATTTGAATTTAATTCTTGAAAAAAACCCTGTCGAGCTCGCAGTTTTTCCTTCGAACACACTTAAGGTCTCAACTCGAGCATTCCAAACTCTCAGACCAAAACTAAAGGCGTTATCTGCAAAAATGCATGTGGATTTTTCACTAGGATTAGACTTACAAGTAGAGGGAGGAAAATCATCTATCATCGCTCTTTTTACATATGAAGGGGAAAGTTATCTCTACACATCTATTCACGGTCTTAAAAGCGATGAACCTTGCACACTCGGCACGGACTTTCTGATTATTGACAGACCGTATGGTCGGCTGGCTTTAGCAACGGGAAGAGATATTCTTTTATCTGAAACGACTAAAATCCTGGCAAAGATGTCTGTCGACGTTGTGGCTGTTTCGGCCGACTTAGACGATGCCATTCTGAAAGTATTCAGTCGTTCTCGCATCGCTGATTACCTTCATTTGGTTGTTTCAAACCGTTTGGGGACCCAGGGAATATATGCTGCTGGATACAAAATGTTTCCATACATATTTGAAGATGCAAATTTTGTGACACAGCAATTACATACAAGTGATGTACGGGTGAAGCATGAGCTCAAATTGCCGATTCCTTATTTCACCCCTGATTGTTCCAAAATTATTCGTTCTGTTCAATGCAACCAAAATCCGAAAAAACTGATCTCTTTATTACTTGATCAAAAGCTTACGTTCCGTGGAGGTCGCCGTCACAACCTAAGAGCTTCGATGGGATCGACCTTGGAGGCGAGGCGGGCGGGATAGCCGCCGGCAGCCAAACCGACGATAAGAGCCATGGCGGCTGAAAGAAAAAGGGACCAAAGGGTGACGATGGGCGACCATTCCGTTGCGAAAGAGACGGCGACAGCGGCTCCCGAGCCTAACAGGATGCCGATAAAGACGCCGCCGGCTGTGAGTGTGAACGCTTCGGTTAAAAATTGGCGCATAATGTCTTGCTGCGTGGCGCCAAGAGCGCGTCTGATGCCAATTTCGGGCCGCCTTTCATACACACTTGCCATCATCACATTGGCAATGCCAATGCCTCCGACAACAAGAGAGGTGGCTGCGATCAGCCCCATCACTAAATGAAACATCGCCTGTGATTTTTTCACCTGATTCATCAGCTCCAAAGGGACTGTGAGCTGCACCTCGGAGTTTGCGCTCAGGAGCCTTCGAATCAAGGGAGCCGCGACCCGAACCGACTCTTTATTTTTCATCATCAGGATCGCTTCTGCCGCAGACTCTTCATGGAGCGGGAGTAAAATCGTCTCGTCGTAGTTTCTTTCCGAAACCGCCTGATTTTTTCCAGGCAAAAAGCGATCGGCTAAAATGCCGACGATGACGGCATCGCGATCTCCTATTCTGACCGAACCGCCAATAGCGGCCTTTGGCCCCAGCTGACGGGCAACCGCGCTGCCGAGCACACACACCTGATGATACTTTTCGGCATCGAGCTGGCAGAGAAAGCGCCCCTTTTTCACACCGATGGAGAGCACTTTTCCAAGAGACGGGGACACCTTTAAAATGTCGGGTTGCCTTTCGATATTCGCTGCAGTCAACGGAACGCTGAGTTTTGAGACAAACGCCGCGGATGTCAGGAACGGAAGCGTGTCGCTTAAGTGTTTTTGCTCCTGAGACGACAGGGGCCCCTTCACAAAAATATTGCGCACGCCAAGGCGTTCGATCTGCTCGAGCGACGCTTTTTTTGTTCCCTCGCCGATCGCCAGCATCGCAATCAAAGCGGACACGCCGATGACAACACCGAGGACGCTGAGCAAAGAGCGAAAGCGATGCATGAGAAGAGAGCGGACCGCCTCTTTCATAAACGGCCATCCTTCAAATGGTAAGTGACGGCGGTCCGTTTGGCAACGGCATCGTCGTGCGTCACAACGATCACACTTTTTCCTTCTCGGCTCAATGCCTCGAAAATGGCAAGAATCGTCTCTCCTGTTTCAGAGTCGAGATTGCCTGTCGGTTCATCGGCAAGAATGATCTTGGGATTGCCGCTGAGCGCCCTTGCGATCGCAACCCGCTGCCGCTCTCCCCCTGAAAGCTCCCCCGGAAGATGGCGCATCCTCTCTTTTAATCCCAAACGGATGAGCGTTTCGACGGCTTGATCTTCGGTGCCGCCCGAGTGGTACTGAATCGGCAACAGCACATTATCAAGCGCTGACAGTTGAGGAATGAGATGGAAAGACTGAAAAACAAAGCCGATCGTTTGGGCTCTTAAAAGGGAAAGCTCCTCATCGCTTGCGAGGTGGGCGGCGCTGCCGTCGATCCAAAGCTCGCCGGAGGTGGGACGGTCCAAACAGCCGATCAGATGCATCAAGGTGGACTTCCCCGAGCCCGAAGGGCCGACGATAGAGAGCAGCTCTCCTCCCGAAATGGTCAAGTTGATCCGATCCAAGGCGCAGACATCTTGCGCTCTGTGAGGATAGACCTTGGACACCTGTTTCAGTTCGATCAAAGGAGTCATCGCGACAAATCGGGATCGATCAAGGCCACTTGATCCCCCTCTTTGAGACCCTCAAGAATTTCGACCCAGTTTTCATTATGGGCCCCCAAAGAGACAGGAGTCTCTTTGAAGCCGCCCATCGTTTTTCGGTAGCAATAGTGTTGATTTTTTTTGGAAAAAACGGCGTGAAGAGGAACCACGCGGCTGCCGTCTACGTCCGCAGAATGGATGGTGACGCGGGCGGTCATGCCCGGTCTCAGGGCGGCATGGGGCTCATCGAGCTTCACCACAACCTCAAAGACTTTGTCGCCCATCGCCTGCCGCTCATTGACAGCGAGGACGCCGATCGAGACGACCTCTCCGGCAGGCTTGAGGTGAGGATAAGCGTCGATTGCAATGCTGGCCTTTTTTCCGACACCCACTTTGTGAAGGTCCACTTCCCGCACTTTCGTTTTCACAACAACAGAGGACATATCGGGGAGATTGAGAAGGGGCTGGTTTTTGATCACGAGATCGCCGGTGCGCGGCTTGCGCCTCTCCCCCGACCGAAACTCTTCTCTGAGCACCGCCATGCCCGGCGCCGGCGCTTTGATTTCGGTCATGGCGAGCTCATGGAGCGCCTGAGCGCGTTCATTTTCAAGGTAGCGAAGCCCCAACTGATGCTGCATCAGGCTTTCTTCAGCTTTGATCACGCGGAACTTTGCCGATTTTATCGTATCGTCGAGCTTGATTTCTGCTTTTTGTCTGGCTAGTTCCGCTTTTTTTAGTTGCAAAGGAAAGGAGCGCTCGACAAAGTTTTCGAGCTCCATTTTTGCGGCTTCGTAAGCGTCCTTTGCCTCTCTCAGTTTTTTGAGCGCCTGCTTCTTTTCCCCGGGATTCAGCACCCCTTTTTCCGCGAGCCGATCGAGCTCCCCTTCGAATGCCGAGACCTCTTCGTATTCGCTTTTTGCCTTCAAAAAGGCGGTCTCAAGCTTGGCCCTTTCAACAAGGCCGTCTCCGTCAGCTAACTTTTTGACCTCGATCCTGGCATTTTCCATTTCAAACTGCGCCGTTTGCTGTTCAAGGTCTGCTTTGCTCGTCTCCATGTCGAGAGTATGCTCGCATGCGGCAATGGCCGCGTTTTGATCTCTGATTTTCGCTTCAATTTCGGCGAGCTTATGTTCAAAAGGGGTCGGGTCGAGCCGCACTAAGACTTCGTCTTTTTGCACCTGCTTGCCGTCGGGAACCAAGTCGATAATTTTCCCCTGATCGCCTCGAATCGAAGAAAACACAACAAGCGATCGTTCTGCCTCCAGCACGCCAACGGTGCGAACGTCGACGCTGAACGCCTTTTTCTGAACGGTCGCCACCCAGTCGAGATCAGCCGCTTCACCGGGTTTCAAGATCCAGACAAGCCCCCCTATCAAAACGACCCACAAAAAGGCGATCAACAGGCGGTTATTTTTCATCCAAGCACCCATCGTCAATCATCAATCCCATTGCAGCTTGTAGTTTATATTCGGCAATAATGTGGTCCACCACTGCCGTGAGCATCTCTTTTTCTGCATTCCGTATCGTTTTTTCGGGATTGATCACGTCAAAATTGTTGATCAACCCATGATTGAACTTCATTTCAGACAAAGCGACATTTTCTTTGGCCTTTGAAATTTGGCTCCTCCTGAGCAATATGTTTTGCTTCGCTTTTTCCATTGCGATCGCCTGCTTTTTGACGTCGTTGATCACATCGTCGCGCGCCTGGTCAATGCCGCGCTCGGCATTGATCACTTGAATCTGCGACTGCTCGTAAGCCAAGCGATTCGCCGCGTAATCGAGATTGCCGCTCGAGGTCACTCCCACCCCCCAAGTCGTTCCCTGGCAGCATTTGACGACCGAGGTTGTGAAGCTGTCGTCGCATTCGGAATTGACGTAATTCAACACAACATTCAAATCGGGCCAGAGATTATTTTTTGCCACGCGCGACTTTCGCCTCTCATCCCAGTACTTGTCCGTGGCCTGCTTGATCTCGAGTCTCCTTTCTAAAGCGACATCAATCGCCTCTTCGAGATGAAACGTGCTCTCATGATACTCAAGAGGTGCGTCGACTGCAATCTCGAGGTTCATCGGATAGGCTAAGACAAGCTTTAAGTTATCCAAAGCATCCTGCCATTTTTCGATTGCGTTGACAAGCGACACTTCAGCTGCGTTCATCTCGATTTCAGCGCGCAGCACATCGGTTTGGTCGGCGATGCCGATCCGCTCTTTTATCAGGGCCGAATCGCGAAGGTCGGTCAAGCGCTCCAATGAGAGCGAACTGATCCGCACGATTTCTTCCTGCTTCACTACCTCGTAAAGGGCCTGGATCGTCTGAATGATCACCTTCACCTGATTCAAGACGTGATGCCGGACGGCAGTCCGGTAGGCAAACTCCGACCCGCGTAATTTGGAAAGGGTCACGTCTGTCCCAAACCCGCGAAGGACGGGGACCGTGAGCCTCGCGTTGACATCGGTGCACCACTGCCCGCCCGTTGAGACCACTTCCGGTTTCACTCTGATGGTCGTGCCATGAAAGAATTTTTTTGAAAAATCGAGTCCGCCGCCATACTTGTACCCCTTACCGTCGAGGCGCCCCTCCCCATAGCCCGTTTGCAAAGTGGGGGCAAATTTGTAGTCGAAGTCGGTCTGGCTGATGTCGATCCCAAGCAGGGCATTTTCGGCCATGCTCGCGGAATTAAGGAGAGAACGATTGCAAACGAGAGCCCTTTCGATCGCCTCCTCCAGCGTGAAGGTTTCCACAGCAAAGAGGCAGGGGACGAATAAAAGGAAGAGAACGCACCACTTCATCAAAATCATTTTGGCATCATAACAAAAGTTTTGTTTTCAATCGAGCGCGGCTCCTTCATATGATCTTAATACATATCGCTTACATTCATTGCTTTACAAAAGGAATTGTCTTATGCAAAAAATAATCGTTCCCCTTCTTTTTCTTTCATGTGTCCTGACTGCTCAGGTTTATCCGTCCGAACAAGACAATCGCGAGCGCATCCACTACGAACTTCGCATGAGCGGCGCTCTGCCGATGGGCGATGATGACGATCATGATTATCTTTTTAATCGCGATCATTTTCTTGAATGTTTTAATCCAAGACCCATTGAGCACGACGTGTCGCTTTCTGAGCAGACAGCCAATCAGTTGACGATGACCCCACCGGTGACGATGAATCGAAACAAGTTACATGTTTTTGACGAAGTGGGAACCTGCTCTGCAATGTCGCTTGATTTCCTGGCGCGCTCAATCACACACATCACCGATCTCGACGATCCGAACAGCTGCCGTGAAAAGATCGCATCATTCGCGCCGTACTACATTTGCAACACCACAACATTTCTTTCCCGGCAAGCGGCTTTCAACGCCATCGAACTCAACCCATCTTCTGCTTCTTGGCACGACATTTTCAACGATCAGTATAAACTGGCTAAAGTGCAGACCCTTGCCAGCCTCCACGGATTGACGCTGACGCCCGCTACATCGACGATTCAGACGAAAGAGCTTCACGAAAATCCCGATTTTTTTATCGAGATGGTGGACACCCTTCCCGATGGTTTTTATTTTGTGCGGATGTTGAGAGTAAAAGAAACCTCCCCCAAGAAAGAGGCCTACGGCCACTCCATGACCTTCTTCAAAAGGCAAGGTTTCAGCGTTTATTATGACAACAGCGACGGCGCGGTCGAGATCACAGACAAAGTGGGACGCTACGTCGTTAAAAAATTAGCCGATTGGTCCATCCCTGAATTTCGCCTCTACTTTGCTGAAGGACCTCAAGAAGGCGCTTTGAACCTATCCGAACAGACATTTTACAGTTACTCGAGGCAGGGCCCGAGCCCGCAAGAGTGAAGGGCTGAAAGGACATTGCCGAAAGCGATGATTGCGAACGCCCAGGCGGCGCATTTGCCGAATAGAGTCATCTTCTGGGTTTTCTGATGGGCCATTTCGGTATCAAAAAAGAAAAGGCAGATGCCGACATAAAGTATTGAGCAGACGAACACCAAAAAAGACCAGATCCAAAGGTCGAGACCCAAAACCGGCGAGCCAAAATCGGGCTCTCCCGGGCATATGTGCAAAGCCGTCTGCCTAAGCGCCACCATTCCCCCAAAAACGGCGCTGAGTAAAATGACCGCATAATGTTTGGTTTTGATCCCGAAGCGAAGGTTCATGAGAGCTCCCACCCCGACCCCTGTCATCCCGAGCCTCTGCAAGTAGCAAAGGGGGCAGGGCTGATCGTGCAAAAAAATCTGAACGCCGAAGGCGCCGATCAAAACGCCCGAAATAATGACAATGAGGAGCGTATTCAAAAAAGTTCCGAGTGAGTTCATATCATAGCCCCTAAGTTCAAAACAGAGGTCATGTGCTCAATCAGCATGAGCGAGCATAAAACGAGAGTGGTGATTGCGAGGATAATCGCTGTATTGTTGAGACGCACCCAGATCAGCAGCATTGACAAAAGAAAAAGGGCAAAAAGTCCCGCCATCATAAAACGCCTCCTAGGCTTTATGAAAGTCATGACAAATTTTTGAATTAAACGACAGAATTTTTTTGACGTGGTCGTCGTCCACGAAGCAGCAATAATCCCCATCGCATTCAAGAGGGGCGCCGATAGCGCTCAGCAGCACGAAGCGAGGCGCTCCTTTTTTTGATTTTTTATCGAGCGAAATGGACGCCTGGATCGCTTCGGGAGGCAGCGAAAGCGGCGGAAGATCGGGGTGGTAGTGATGAATCACGGTTTCGATTCTTTCGAGCGCGTAGGAGTCGAGGTGGCCGAGTTTGGAAGAGAGGCGCGCTTCTAAAATCATACCATGAGCGACCGCCTCTCCGTGCGGGATTTGAAAATGGCTGGCCTGTTCGATTGCGTGGCCCAAGGTATGCCCAAAGTTGAGGAGGCGGCGCTTTCCTTTTTCGTGGGCATCCTCTTTGACAATCGCTTGTTTGATTCTGAGACTCCCCTCTATAGCTTCTTGCAATCGGCTAAGCTCCCAGTCAGCGACACACTCACTCTCCTGCTCAAAGAGAGAAAAGTAGTCGGCATCGGCAATCAAGCCATGCTTGATCATCTCCATCGTGCCATTTTGCACCTCCTTTTTTGGAAGTGTGCGCAGGTTGTTGAGATCGATCAAAATCATTTCAGGAGGATAAAAGGTGCCGATGAGATTTTTGCCGAATGTTGTGTTCACCCCTGTTTTCCCGCCGATCGCCGCATCGATCATTGCCATAAGAGAGGTCGGACAGCTGAGGTAGGGAATTCCGCGGCAGTAGGTCGAGGCTAAAAATCCGGCGAGGTCAAGAGTCACGCCGCCTCCGAGCGCAATCAAACAAGTGTCGCGGCCGAAGCCGCCGGCAAACATCTGGTCTTCGATCATCTCTTTTGTGGTGCGCGTTTTATAAGATTCGCCGCCGGGGTAAGAAAAAAGAGAGACGTTGAGATCGTGGCTTTTGAGGTGCTTTTCGAGGCGGCTGCCTAAAATTTGCTCAACGGTTGAATCCGTGATAATGGCGACATTAGGACCTAAGTGGACGCAGAGTTCCACAAGGTCGCCGCTGACCAGGATATTGTCTTCGATCTGAATTGGCGTCATGCCGGTGCAAAAGACCTCTCTTTCAACTGTTGAACCCGCATGTACTTGCCTCCGGTGAAGTCGTCGTGACTCATTCCATAGAGGGAAAAATCTGCGAGAAGCTCTTCCATCCCTTTTTTCAGAGTATACTGAAGTTTGAAATTTGGGAGTAGCGCTTCCAGTTTACTGAAATTGACCCTGTAGCTCCGCGGATCTCGGCCCACCTCGCCGGTGAACACAATTTCAGAGCCCGGAATGAGCTCTTTGACTAAGTGGGCGACCTCTTTCACTTGGTAGTTTTCTTGGTGCGCGCCTATGTTAACTGCCTGAGCCGACACGACCTTCGCCGGAGCCTCTAAGAATGCGAGGAAAGCGCGGGCGATATCGCGGCAGTGGATCAAGGGGCGCCATGAGGACCCGTCGCTTTTGACGGAAATTTTCCCTTGTGTGTAGGCGCATGCGAGTAAGTTATTGACAACCAAATCCAAGCGGAGCATCGCAGAACTGCCGTAAGCGGTCGCATTTCTTAACGAGACAGGGCAGAACGTATCCGATGCCATCTTAAGTATGGCCTTTTCTGCTTCAATCTTGGATTCTGCGTACGCTGTCAGCGGGTTGAGCGGGGCTGTCTCATCGAGATCGAGTGAGGCGCCCTGCCCGTAAACGGAACAGCTGCCGGCAAATAAGAAGCGCGGAACTCCGGCCTCTTTTGCGGAGCGGGCAAGGCGGATCGACCCTTCCAAATTGATCGACCGTGTGATAGCCGGGTCAAGGGCTCCCATTGGATCGTTGGAAAGGGCGCCGAGGTGGATCACTGCGCTGCATCCTTTGAGGTGGCGGGGTTCAATTTCCCGGAGGTCGAGATTGAGATCAAGATGCGGTTTCGGATGCGGGATCCATTCACATCCTTCAAAAAGACGACAGTCGCAGCCGGCAACGCGATATCCATTTTGAAGGAGGCATTTGATCAGCTCAACCCCGATATAGCCGCGGTGGCCTGTGACAAAGATGGTCGTCATAAGAGACTAAGACCCTATCACAACAAGGGTTTGGAGACAACGAAATTCACAAGGACTTCGACCATTTTTTTCCGTTTTTTGTATTCTTTTCCGACAAATAACGAGAGAGCGACGTTGTTGTATTTCTCTTTCTTTGCGCCCTTTGTCGTCGTCGTTTGGAGCGCCTTGGAGAGCGTCGTACACCCCACCCGAAAACGAGAGGCGTGACTGTCTTTGATGATTCTGTTGTGGCTGAGAAAGGCAATTTTCGGGCAGATGAGGTGCAAAAAAAGAAGCTCAATAATCTGCCGCCGAGCAACCGTTGTATTGACGCGATCTTGAACGTCGGCGTGGAGGCTGCGGCAAATATTTTTCACTTCGATCGGGATCAAGAGACGGTTGTTTTTTAACGATTCTAAGAGCCGGGTCAGCTGGCCGCCCAGCCATCCCACCATCTTTTGGGCCTCTTTTGCGCTCATGGCGTTGAACTCGGACGAGCGGAAAGACACTGTTTTTTTCCTCGTATACGTGAAAATTTCATTCGTGACTTTAGCCAAACTGCGGTCGAGATAATGGCAAAGAGATGGCCTCAGAAAATTTTGCAGCATGTTGATCGCAATGCCGTCACCCCGAAATAACGTCTCTCCTTTCTTGAGCTTCAAAAGGACTAGGCAACGGTTCATGTCGATTAAAAACGCTTCAAAGTTAAGACCCGATCGGGACATGATGACAGGATCTTTGACGATCTCTGCAATGCGACGGGAAACGGTATTGAGATCTGTCGCCGACGCCATATGAAGCGTTTGGTAGAAGTCCCTTTTCCTTTCGTCGTCGGACAATGAATTCAGATACCAACTGCAAAATGACTCCACTTTGAGGCAGCGCTGTTCGTTTTGTCCTGAAGACTTAACCTTTATTTGATCGGCTTCAGAAAGGGATGTCCAAAGCGTTTCCATGTCGTGAACAAGGGTGACGTGCCCCCCCTCCATATGTTTCACAAGGACCATATTCAACAATGGGTTCTGCCATTTTTCATGCTCGTCTTCGTCAATTTTTTCCGATGAGCGGGAGCCGAAAACTGTTGTGCGCAACCTTTCAAAAGACAGCACTTTCGATGGCGGAAGGTCGTGATCTTGAGAGACTTCATCCGACTTTGATTTCAGAGCCAGCTCTTTGAGATTGCGAAACGACCTGCGCGGCGAAAGCCGAGCCTTAATGCCTTCAGAGGTGGTGTTGGTCGTTTCACTCGAGATGACCCTGCTGATTTGATCTATTGACCCTGAAGATGTGCGCGCTCTGGTTCTTGTTTGTTTGCAAGGCGCTTCCGGCCGTTCAGGGACTTTGAGGCGGGGCATTTCGATGGGTTCCATAAGGCGAGTCCGAATAATAAGGTGAAACAAATTTCAATTTTTTTAACAAGACTGATTTTTCTTATCAAGAAGAAAAAAAAAACTAATTAAGCAAATTAATATTACTTTCAACCCTTGATTGAGGCCGTCATCCGATCAAGAAGAGGCCATCAGGGATTCAGTCTTTGACGATAATCTGGCCGAGGACATTGACCACAAAGAGCTGTTGAATTTTTCGCAGCTTTTTTGGGTCCACATGGCAAATGATGCCGTTATCCGTCATTTGAAGGCCCCATTCGGGCTCGATGTAGTGTGAAACAGCAGAATAATCGGGATTTTCAATGAGGGTAATAAAACAACTTCTGTGATCTGTGGAAACACTCATGGAACACTCCTTTATCTGAATGACTGAATGAACGGTGCCTCTATATTTCAAGATCAAAATTTATTTTTCAATCAATTATGCATGTCTCTCCAAATTTTGACTAAATGGCTGACCTCCTGTATGATAGAAGGGCTTATTCTCACAAAGGAGAGAATTATGATGAAACGATTCATTGTTTTGATGGCCGCATGGTCATTGTTTGCCGTGTGTCACGCACACGGAGCCCATCAAGTCACCTGCACAAGAGACATGATGCCAGCGTATCAAACATTGATTCAACTTCCCGAAGCAAAAGCTGTCGTTGACAAGGCCCTCGAGAACGGCCCCATTCGCGTTGAAAGTTCCGGTCGCCGTTCAGGCGGTTTTGAAGGAATGTGGGATTCGGGACGACGCGCGATTGTCGTGTCGCCGACTGCCAACAGAACAGTCGGTCAAAGGGTGAACACTCTGATGATGGAGTTTCACAATGCGAAAAGCGACCGCGAGTTCGACCGTTTGTTCGCCATGGCGAGAAGCAACCGGCTATCAAAAGACAAATATGTCGAAGAAGTTGAACGAGTCGAGCACATCAACGCTGTCAACTCATCGAAGTTGCTGGCCGCGGGCATCCAAAGGGGAGTTTATCCTGCCGATGCCGCGTGGAACGTCTTTGCCGACTTTGACAGCCACTACCAAATGCAGCAAATCTGCGAC
>CAZVSU010000034.1:0-26129 GCA_964629645.1 uncultured bacterium
TGGCAGTCTTGTCGTTGGACAATGACCGTAGACTGTTTGAGTTTCGTAATGTGCCTTATTTCCTTAAAAATGTAGAGAACGAGAGTTACACTCGTATTGCCAACACTCTTCGATTTCATACTATCGACGGTGTGCGGCCTCCATCCCAAGTCGAAGTGTACTACTACCCTGCTTTAGAGCCATTTTTCGACAGCGGTCCAAACATCGGTTTTCAGTCTAGGCATCCACATTTTTATCTGACTGCCGCGCAAGCCGAGTGTATGAAAAAATATCTTCGAGAGTACGAAGAAGCTACAATTTTGGAGCAGCAATACACTGCCGAGTTGGGCAGTGTTGAGAGATACGAAGCGTACCTGTATTATGGGCAGGACGCTATTTCCATGCCAATTCCGGGCAATGCCCGATAGCCAGTAAAGGGCTTTATCATGGCCGACACGTTGACTACCAATCATGAATTGGTGAAGCCTGAACCCGGCGGCTCTAAAAATTCTTGGGGCACCAAACTCAACGATAATCTAGATGTTCTAGACGATCTTCTTAACACTACAGGTGGAGCATCGGGAACATTTTTGCCGCTTACCGGTGGTACTTTGACCGGTGCGTTGGATGGTACGTCTTATTCGTACAGCGGTACTGTAACTAGCGCAGATTTTACTTCTGCCGGAGCGACTGGTGAGGATAGTATCCGCATCAATAGCCAAGGTCGAGTAGTTCAAAATTCTACAGGCGGCGTAGTCTATGAAGTTTATTCTGGTGGAGTAAAAGTTTTTGAGCTTACCGCCGGTGGCCGTATTGAAATGATCGCTAATTTCGTGACTGATGGAGAGTTTGTCGGAGAAGGCGCTCGTATTGGCGGCTACACGTCCCAAGGTGCTGTTGAAAATGCTGCACAGGTCAATTCGTCTGGTCAGGTGTATATCAACCAAGTATCCGGTACTGGTAACGTGCTAATCGTTTCCAATGCAGGTTCAAATACTGTTCTATTGACGGCTGATGGTAAACTAACCCTTGAAGGACTATATATCGCTAACGGCGGCGTGCGCCTTCCTAGTGGGGCAGATATGACTATGTTTGGTCTTGCGACTTCTGACCCGGGGGTCAACGGTCAGGTATGGCGAGACGGTACTGATCTAAAAATTAGCTTGGGCTAACAATCAACCCTATTGCACAAAGTTGTGCAGTAAAGTTTGGAGATTTTGTTATGGGGCTGCTTCAAAATCCTACAATGGTCGTGATCCATTGTTCTGCTACTCCTGAAGGTCGCAATCATACAGTCGAAGATTTTTATCGCTGGCATGTTATCGAGCGGGGGTGGGCTGATATTGGGTATCATTACATCATTGATTTAGACAATCGCATTATCGAAGGCCGCTCTATCGAAAAAGACGGTGCTCACACGTTTGGCTTTAACAATGACACTATTGGTATTTGCTATGTTGGCGGTATGGACGCCAAAATGACCGCCCCTAAAGATACGTTGACTGACGGTCAGGCAAAAGCCATGTTGGAGCTTCTTTTGACTTTGAAGACCAAGTTTCCGACTTTGAAACGCATCGCGGGACATAACGAATTTTCTAACAAAGCATGTCCGTCTTTCAAAGTTGCCGATAAATTTCCGACTGATTTCAAAGACCTGCACCACTACAGCCTAGAAGAAAAGAAGCCTACCCCTCTAGGATCTGGCGATCCTTGGTATAATGCGGCAGTACAGATTAAATTTGGAGACTTCGGACCCTTGGTTGTCCGTCTTCAGAGAGCACTTAATGTTGTTACTCAAGCCGGTTTGACTGTGGACGGTGACTTTGGTCCTCGCACCCATACTGCAATGGATGCTTGGGTGCGTCGATTTGGAAGTAATCAGTTTGACCAGCAGCCTCAATATCGTGCGAGAGAAAACCTCGATACCATTATTATCACTATGCGAGACCTTAAGCTCTCAGCAGCTAAAAAGTATTACGAGGATTTTGGCCTAGCTGAATTTTTGGAGAAGTAAATGCTCGCAGGTATTCCTCCGGGGCTTCAGGAAGTAAAAATCCCTCCCGGCATGTTCAAAAATGGTACTGACTTTCAGTCTGCTATGCGTTGGGTAGATTGTAATTTGGTGCGTTGGACCAAAGGAGCCATGCGTCCTATTGGCGGATGGTCTTCTTTTTATAGTTCTGATGCTGAAGACGTGCTGGGGACCGTCTTTGATAGTCCCTCAACAGAAAAATGTCGGGGTATGTTCAAGTGGCGCTCCAATTCTGGTGCAACTTATGTGGCTGTTGGTACTAACTCAAAACTTTACGTCATTGACGTGGAGCAAGGTACTGTATCCGACATAACCCCGACTTCTTTTACTTCTTTGCTCGACCCGTCTACTGATACCGGTTATGGTATCGGCAGCTACAATACCGAAGAATACAGCACTGAACGTACTAACGTGTCTATCGCTACTGACTATAGCCAGACTTGGTGCTTTGAGGCTTACGGCGAAAACTTGATTGCTACCGTAATCGGCCCAACCCAACCAATTTACGAATGGGCGCCCGGAGACGTTCGTGCCGCTGCGTTGTCTAATGCTCCTAGTAATAGCCGGTATGTTGTAACTACCGAACAGCGTATATTGATGAGTATTGGAAGCAGCAACAACATTCGACTTGTCGAATGGTCAGCAGCCGAGAATAATAACTTGTGGGCACCGGCAGTCGACAATTTGGCGGGCGATGTTACTCTAAGTGGGGCGGGCTATCTTATCTGTGCAGTTAAGATCGGCCGCGATGTGCTCGTGATCGGTGAAAACGATGTGACGTTGTTCACTTATATCGGGGCTCCATTTGTATTTTCTCCTAGAGCCGTAGCTTTGGACACTAGCATTATTTCTGCAAATTGCGCCATTTACGCCAGTAACCGAGTTATCTGGTGGGGAGACAACTGTTTTTGGGAATATAGCAGCGGGACGGTTGTCAAGCTCGATTGCCCTATCATTGACTATTTGACTAAAGACTTGGATACTGTTAATCAGTTCAAGACTACTTGTCATTTAATTACCGAACACAACGAAATTTGGTGGCATTACCAGTCTGTCGATAGTCCTACTGGTGAGCCCGATAAGTATGTCATATATAACACAGCGGAAGACTTATGGTCTTTTGGTAGTATTGACCGCACACATGGGGTATCGTCGGGCCAGCTTACGGCCCCCATAATGATTGACAGTGGAGGGATACTCTACAACCACGAAATTGTAGGCACTGTCAGTGATCCAGATAATACATTCTGTGAAAGCGGAGCGTTCGCGTTTGCACAACCAGGGGCGGTTACTGACATCCATAGAATTTATCCCGATTTTGAATATATTTTTGATGACGAAGGCTCGGCCCCTTTTACACTTACTATAAAAGGCTATGACTTTCCTTCTTCGCGATCTGCTAGAATTTATGGACCTTATGAAGTAACTGGTATTAGGCCAGTTAAAGCAAAAGGTCGGTTATTCAAATTTAGGTATGAAAGCGGTAACACGCCTTGGAAAGTCGGTAGCCTGTTTATCGAGGCAAGAAGTAGGGGGCAGCGGTGAGAAGATATGCGTCTCCTAACGAATATCCCAATTTGACCGCATGGGCGATAGAATTTGTGCGTCAAATTAACGACGCTGAAGCCAAAGGCATCACTTCTGAGTTGGTGCCCGAATACATAACTTTAGCGGAATATTCGTCTTCTTTTAAGCTTCCAATTCAAGGTACTCTTGCGTTTGACTTGTCCGACAATTATGTGATGGTCGCAACAAGCTCTAAATGGGTGCGACTACTAACAGCAGACGATTTATCTGATATAGATGATCGTTTGACCGCGCTAGAAGATGCTATAGGAGTGTATGGTGGTGTCCAACCATAAACTAGGCGAATATATGTTTTGCGTGCTTGGTGCGCTATTGAAACACCAACACGAAATTGAAAAAGCCCTGCTATATACGCGGGGCACCCATACTTTTGACGATATTGTTCAAATGGTTCTGGACCGAAAGCTCTTATGTTGGCTCATGCCTAATGGCGTGTTGTTGACTGAAGAACAGCAGTATCCAAGGACTGCAAATCTTCATGTGTTTTTAGCTGGGGGGTCTTTAAAAGAGCTACTTGACATTCATCCGCAGGTAATGTATTATGCTCGTAATCGCGGCTATTCCAACATAAGCATCAATGGACGGCGCGGCTGGTCAAAAGCGTTGGCTCCCATGGGGTGGGAAGAAACCAACGTAGTGCTTAACTTGACTGTTGGTCAGGAAAAGTACGATTGGGAAGACGATCAACCGTACCAAGCTACTGCACAAGATTGTGCAGTAGATGATGACGAGGAATAGTCGATTATGGGTGGCGGCGGTAAAGGCGGTTCTCAGAGCACCAACAGCACGACAGAAGTTAAGCTGCCTCCTTGGGTTGAGGACGTGGCTAAAGAAAACCTTGCCATTGCTGATGAAGTGGCGGCGATTGGCTATACTCCTAACACAGCAAATTACGTTGCTGGAATGTCTCCCCAGCAACTTAATTCGATGGCCGGCGTAGATCAAGCGGCGCAGGCATTTGGTATGCCTAATGTCGGCTACTCTCCTAATCAGAGCTATGAAGAAAGTTATCGTGCTCTTACAGGCATGAACGTCCCCACCGCAAACCGTAATAACTACGGTATTGCAGCGTATTCTCCGTATGAGCAGTATCTCCTTGACTTGGAAGAGTTTAGGGGTGCTATGCCTGCGGCGGCGGCTGGTATTGAAAGTATGGTCGTAGACCCTCAAACTGGTGTGGGGCCGCTTAATCCGGCCGTACCTATGCCGCAGTTTGATGCCCGTGCTTATATGCAAGACCCTGTAGGCTACCGACGCGCTATTGCTGAAAATGAGGCAAAACAGCGCCTTGACGCTATGCAGCCTAAACAAGAAAAAGCTGAAGACCCGTATTATATGCACAATGGTACCGGAGTGCGGCAGCCCTATATGCCCGACCCTGGAGATCGGATGGGATACAGCTACTACGAACCCCATGCACCAGAACCAGTGAAGCCTGTAGACCCTCGTGTAGTAACTTCCACAAAGCAAGCCTCCTATAATCGCTACGGCGTCCCGTACCGAAGCGGACGGTAACTTTAACTTAATAGATAGGTGATGTATGGGTGGTAGTTCTAGCCCGACCGCGACTCCCGGCGGTTCCAAAGGTGGGCAAGGAAGCCAGCAGGCTACCGTACCTCCTAATGTTTATAATCAAGCGTCCGGTGCATATTCAGCCGCGCTTGCAAACGCAGGACAGTTCGCACAAGGGGACCAGATTTATTCTCCTAGAGGTGCTAACCGCGTAGGCAGTTACCGCGCACCTGTGTCTGATGTTAAATATGTTGCCAAGTCTGAAGCATCGAGGATGCCGTTTACTCGTGTAAACGCCGCAAACGCTGGAAATGTCAATTATGCCGACCCTGCCGCTGTTAATGCGGCTCAAATCGGTACTGAACAAATTGCTCAGACACAAGTTAACCCTCAAGTCGCAGTATCGAAAGCTGATCCCGGCCTTATCGGGCGCATTGCGACTATGGCTGCCCAAAGCACGGGAGGAATTACACGAGAGGACTACGCCGGAAACATTAAAGGAAGTATGGGTAAATACTATAACCCCTACACTAGTGAAGTTATCAATAATGCTGTTGGGGACATAAATCGTAATCGACGCATTATGAATAACGAAGCCGCGTCAGCAGCCGGTGCAGCAGGCGCCTTCGGTGGGTCTAGGCAAGGTTTAGTGGAAGCAGAAAACAACCGAAACGCCCTAGAACAAGTAGGAGATACCTCGGCCGCGCTTCGAGCACAGATGTTTGATACTGCCGCAGGTTTAGCCTCGAATGATTTGTCTAGGCAGCAGCAAGTGCTTGGAAACAACGCACAGGCTAGCAACATTGCTAGAGAAGCAAATACGCAACGGCGCCAGCAGGCAGAAGCCGTTAACATGGACGCTCGAAACGCCCGCAGCACATTTAACGCTGCTAATCAGCAGCAGGCTAATCTGACTAATGCTGCGGCAGTAAATGCAGCACGCGACCGCTTTTCTCAGCAGCGTCAGCAAGTAAACTTGGCTAACACAGATGCCCGAAATCTGTTTAATCAGCTTAATTTGAACAACTCTCAGCAAGCGAATATGCTTGATGCCCAGCAGAGGCAGCAAGCTAATCTGACTAATGCTGATGCTGCTAATATGTTTGAGCAGCAGGATGTTGCTAACCGACAGCAGGCGAACGTACTTACCGCCCAACAGCAGCAAGCGGCTAATGCACAAAATGCTCAGCAGGTGCAGCAGAACCGACAGTTTAATGCCGATAACATCAACAACAAGTTTTTGACTGAAGCCAATTATCGCAACCAAGTTAACCAGTTAAATTCCAATAATGCTTTGAGAACCGAGGAATTTGTTAGCGGACAACAGGCACAAGCAGCCCAGCTTCTTTCTAATTTAGCGCAACAGGGCTTTAACTTTGGTCAGCAAATTACCGGCGGTCAAGCGGCTTCTGGTGCTCAAAACCAGCAGTTTGCCAACTCTCTACTTGGTCAAAGTGCTCAAATGCTGCAAGAGTACATTAACCAGCCTACAGATCGACTAAACTTGCGTGTGCAGTCTTTGGGGGCCAATCCCGGCATTAACACTGGCACAACGACGCAGAACAGCGTCACTAAGACCAATCCCGGCAAAGGTGCGGTTACTGGCTCCATTCTGTCTGGCCTTGGAGGCTTGAAAGCATAATGTCGTACACTCCGGTATCTAGCCGCCTTGCATTGATGGATGTTAAAGTAGACGACACAGAATTTACTGGTGTCGATGATCGGTTGCGGCACATCATTGATGAAACTGCAAACCGTATGGGTGTCAACGTACTTATTCGGTCAGGTAAAGAGAAGCGTAAAAACAATAGAGGATACCATCCCGCCGGTAAAGCTATTGATATTTACTTGCTGGACAAAGACGGCAACCCAATCCCACACGGAGCCGGCGGTAACAACTCTAATAGCCGGCGCGGAGCGGCAGCGGGCTTTGGAGCGTATCAGCAATTCGCCCATGCAACTAAAGCGGTACAAGAAGAATTGTATCCTAGAGCCAAGTTGCGCTGGGGAGGATATTTTAGCGGACCCCCGACTAAATACGGCTCTCTAGACACTATGCATTGGGACATTGACGCCGAAGAAGGTATGGCCGGCGGCTCTTGGGATACAGGCTTATATCCGCAACAGCGCCAGATTTGGGTCAATAACGGCTACGACATTGTTGATAATGTCGCTAACTTTGCGCCTGACCGGCCCGCAGCATTTACTCCGGGGGAGCGTCGAAATCTTATTGGGACTGCCCCAACACCGACACGAAACCCAAATACTGCTACTACGATGCTTGCGTCTGCCGATCCTGTAGGCGTATTAGGAGACAGCCTTGTAAGTCGAGTATCTAATCCTCAGTTTCTACAAGGTGAGCCTCAGTCTGGTCAAGATACTAGGTTTGGGCCTAACTCCGCATCTATGAACCCATACCGCCCGCCTAATCCGGCAGGCAGCAACAATATAGGGCCTGCCGAACCGGAAACCCCCGGTCCTCTTAACCTCGCACCTACACCCCAAATGACGCAAACGCCGCAGACTCCGCAGAGCGCGGTATCGACTACTACACAAATGGTGCAGCAGCCGGTGCCTACACCGACCCAAAATCCCAATCCAGCACTTAAGTCTATGAGCCAGCATTTTCCTAATAGGCATAGAGAAAAAATGGGTCTTGATAGTACCACGTCTCGGCTAAGTCCTTATGAAATGGCCTATAGTATGGCGGTGGGCGGAAAGCCTGTTCCGCCATCCGAAGGGATGAATAACACCACTCCTTTGAACCAGTCAGAAGGTTTGGGAGCGCAAGTAAATAACCTAGGCAACCGCATGGCTGAAGGTATTGGGGGAGGTATGCAGCGCATAGTAAACTCCTTTAATCAGCAGCCTAACCCCCGCGCCGATGCTACGCCAGACACGCCCAATAGTACAGGCGGCGGAAACCTGCTTAAAATGCTAGATAAAGGTGGTGGTCGAGGGGCCGGAGACCCTATGACTGATGAAGATGCTTTGCAGAACGACATGCAAGCCCTCAACGCGCTTCTAGCACAGAACGGCGGCGAGCAAAATTCCGCATATAATTGGGGGCTTCTCAATAACTTGATTGGAGAAAGTAACCCTATTAGGCAAAAGTACAATCTAGGCGGCGGTCTTCAGGCTATGGGAAATAGCCTGTCTGCCGCGTATGGGGGAAGTACAGCCTCTCCTATTGGAAGCGGGCAGTCTAAACAGCGCGAAGCTGAATTGCTTGAAAAGCGCAGGCGTGCTAATATGGCTATTCTACAAAAACGTATTGAAGCCGCGCAAGAGCGGTTAGATCGTCAGCGACTTGCCGACAGTCTGACCGGACCATATGAGCAAGCTATGGGTAGTGGTGTGCAAACGACGCCCCAACAGCCCGCTCCGCAACAGCCCGCTCCGCAACAGCCCGCTCCGCAACCTCTTGGAGCTACTGCACAACCTAGTGCAGTAGAGGGCACGCCTGCCTCCCAAGCGCCCGCCCCCTCGCCGCAAGAGCCACAGACAAATACTTTTGCCGACATGATCGACGTTGACCGACCGTTGCCCTATTCTCCCGATCAAATCCGCGCCCTTATCCAGAATGGTGGTAACAGTTATAGTGGTCTAGTACAGGACATGATAACTACAAACAACGAAGTTATGGAAGGTAATCGAAAAGCTGCTATGCTTCGACAACTTGCCGCAGAAGGTAGGTTGGACGATCCGACCGCGTACATCGGTATTCTGGATGCAGACGATATTGCAGAAATGCGTCAGCAAAACAAGAGTTATGCACTAGATGAGCGTAATGTTCGGGCACGGGAAACCGAGGTCGCGCTTGCAATTGCTGAAGCCGAAACTGCGATGCAGCAAGGCAAAAGTCAAAGTGACGCCTATAAAGACGCTATTAAATCTTTAGAATACCTTACGGATGATCCTACCAAGCTGGATGCTTTGCGGCGTGCTCAACAGGCAGACAATGTGTCCAAGGATACATTCGAGGCCATGCGAGGCATTGTAATCCCGCCTGAAGCATCGTCCACCTATACTGATGCAACTCTACTCGCAGGCGACGAACGGGCAGCCCAAGCCGCTCAAGGAGTGCCACTTGCTCAGCGCAGGATTGATGCTGACGCGCGTCTTCGCCAGTCTAGCCGAGTAATCCCTAGCGCAGAAGATAAATTGAATGACGAAGTTACTTCGCGTCGGCTTAATGCGCAGGACGAAGTGTTGAAGCGCGTAACGGGTTTGTCTGTCCCTAGAGGTCTCGAAGATGCACTAGACGAGATTATCCGCCTTGGAGAAAAAAGCCCGAAGTTGGGCGGTCCATTTGAAAGTGCTGTGGTCAGGCCGCTACAAAACTTTCTCCAAGACTTTGGGATGCTTAGCCCTGAAGACACTGCAAGTCTGTCAGACTTTAACTCTATGCTTGGTCTAGTATCGTTTGTAGCCCCTCGCCTGCGTGTGGAAGGATCGGGCTCAACTTCTGACTACGAAGCTCTTAGAAACGCTATCGCTATCGGTGATTTCGAGAATAATGAAGCAGGCGCGGCCCGACGCATGGCTTTGCTAATCCGCAACCAGCTTAAAGATGCTCGCAGGTATGGTAGGTACATTGAAAAGTATGGCATCGAAGACAACCGGGTGTTGGGAGTAAACGAGCTAGCTGATAGATACCGACAAGACACCGAAAATAACGACTGGAAAAAGACCGGGCAGGACTTCTTCATCATTGATCCTTCGGCAACGGATATTACAGATGTTGATGAAGCTACTGCGAATTTGTTTGATTACATCAACTCGCAAGGGTCTCGGCTTGATCCTAAAAAACTCACTATCTTTAATGGAGGCAAAACCGAGGCTCTCTCTCTACAAGAACGAACAGCACTTGTTGAGGCTGCTAAAATTTACGATGAAGTCTACGGGCAAGCTGAAAGGAATTAGTTGACATGACTGAAGAAGAACGCGCGGCTAAGATTGCTCGCTATAACGAAATCATGTCGGAAATCGCTTCCGGCAAAATGCGCCAATCTGGCGAACCTGCGGCAGCTTCTGGTGAGCCTCAAAAGCCTGATACTAACTTTCTAACTAATGCCGCCACGTTTATTGGCGACGCAACCAATGACGCCACTTTTGGGTTGTCAGGCATGTTGAGCCAAGGTCTAGCAGGAGCAGGTAGTGCTGCCGGCGCATTTGCTCGCGGCGAGCCTGTAGGAGAAGCGTTTAACAAGGGGGTTGAGCGGTATCGCGGATACACAGAAGCTAATCGTGATGATCTAGGTATTGCAGGCAATACTGCGTCGTCTGTAGTCGGTATGACGGCGCCTATGCTTGCTACTATGGGTGGCTCTACACTAATTAACACTGGCACCCAAGTCGCTAAAACCGCAGGGCGAAACCTGTTTAACCGCATTGCAGGACGAACGCCATCTACTGCACAAAGTGTGCAGCAGACCGCTAACGCCACAAGACAAAGCGCCGCCGCTGTTGCTGGAAAAGGAAACCAGACTGGAAACCTTGTTCGAGAAGCCCTCAATTCGTCCGTTCCAGCAAAAAGTCTTACTGGAGAAATGGCCCAGCTTGGCGCGATCGGTGCCGGATCGGCTCTAGCCACGGAAGCGGGTGCCGGGCGGCTAGATAATACTATGCAGGACGTAGCATTGACTGCGGCTGCGGGGGCAGCGCCAGGAGTTGCAATTCCGGCAGTAGGTAAGTTGTATAATGAGTTTATGGATAACCTTGTGCGTCCGGGGTCGTCTAACATCGCTAATCCAGACGTTGCGAGGGTCGGCGCGCAAGACCTAATCACGGCAGGACAGCGCGAAGGCGGCAAATCCTCGCGTCTAGAAAACGCTCTAAATGCGGAAACTAATTCTATTCCGGACACGCAATCGTTTCTAGACCGCGTAGCAGGCACTAAGCCTAATCGACTAGCTTTTGAAGACATTGACGAAGCAGTACCGCAGGCAAACGCTACTAACGCTGCCGTACAGCTTTCAACTTTTCCAAACAGCCGTGACGTAACCGATGACGGTATGTCTATGCTGTCTGCTAGGGTGCCTGAAAGCAAGAACGAAATCGCATCCGCGTTTCAAGATAAAGTCATTCAGCCAACCTTTGGCAAAAAGCCGGCCAAAGGGTCTACTGCACCCCGAGTTGACTTGCGGTCTGAAAATACTGCGGCCATGATTGAACGAGAACGCAAGGCGTTAGGCCGCAGGTACGAGACCATCTGGTCTAAAGACAAGCCTGTTGCTCCTGCCGATATGGAGCGGTGGCGCGAAGCCACACGTCGGCTGTTTAGAAGCGATAAAGCCCAAAGGTTGAGTGAGAAAGGCGATGCGTTGTATGACCGGATTTCGGATGCCATCGACCGATACACGTCTACGTCTAAAAATCAGCAGCCGACATACCGAGATTTGCACGAGTTCAAATCCAACGTAGTAACTGACTTGTATACTACAATGCAGCGAGGCACAGAAGACCTGCCTATCGCTAACCGAGACTGGAATGAGCTTTTCGGAGAATATCGCCGAGAGCTTAACTCCATTATTGGTGATAGTATGCCTAACTACTCTAAAGTTAGCGCACAGTTTAGCGACACTTTCGCTAAAGAGACCGCTTACACGGACGGTTTGAAATCCTTTAACGAAATGTCTCCTAGTAACTTGCGTAAACGGCTTGCATCCTTAAAGACGGATCAGGAAAAAGAGGCGTTTCGTAAAGGCGCCCTTGCCAGCGCTCAAGATATGTTTGAAAGCGGTAATATCTCTGACATTGCTTCTAAAGCAACCCAAGATGACATTACGCAAAAGCTGAAAGTCGTAGCCAACGCGGCTAGAGTTAATGCGTTCTTAAAGCAAGTTAACAAGGGCGCCAAAGAGCTAGCTGCCGATATGTACATGCAGGACGCTAGAAAAGGGCGCCAGACACAGACGCTTACTAGGACAGATACCAGCGAGTTTGCTAGACCGATTTATGACACTCTAGACGTGGCAACGGTTGGTAGCCCTCTAGCCGCAGGAGTTAGCCTAGGCTCTATTCGAGGGGCCTTGGGTAGTACAGTGCGACGCACGTTCACTGGCGCGGCTCCTAACGCCGCTGATATGAGCCTCTTACAGATGCTTATGTCGGAAGGTGGTCCTAAAGGCCAGTCTTCATCTGCTCGCGCTGCCCGCCGGTTGTTGGAGCGAGCCAGCGGAAAGCCTAGCAGTCGGGGCAGCACATCGTCGTTGATGGGGATGCTTCGGGGAAGTGCTGCCGCCTCTGGATCAGGCTACGCTACGGAATACGAGAACGCTTCTCGCTAAGCCTGCTTTTTTGTCTGACTTTCTGGTTTAGAAGCCGCGACTAGCACGACGCTAGCGCGGCTTTTTCCTGTCTTGATTTCCAAAACTAATCCATCTATTGCACAACTTTGTGCAATAGCATCCCACACATCTGCCTGCAAGTCTCTAGTGTAATTCATAGGTTTTTTGCTAGCAAAATAGCTTCGCACGTCCTTATCTGCCGCCCTGATCCGCCGCTCTACATCGTCCAAAGTCATAGGCTCATTCAAGGTAAGGCACTCGGCACATAGCCAGTTATAGAAGTGGAGGCTTCTATCTTGCTGGTGGCTGCGTTCCCTAACATGATCGTCTTTTTCTGCTTTCACGTGCTCTAGCACCGCACTATACAAAGTAAGACCTTGTTTATTTTTGCCAACTTCCACTTGCTTGAATATGTAATCCTGATTAAATCCGTCATCGACCGATCTAGCCATAGTGACGGCGACGTTAACTGTGGTCATGGGCTGCCCGTCTACTGATTTGACACTTTGAGACAGAGACATAATAGTGTCTGGTTCCGCAGCAATGTTCGTGCTTCCTCGCATAGCTCCCGCTTTACTGTTGTGGTGGATATACATCAGTGCGCAGTCCAGCCCTGCATCGTCTAAGTCCGCTTTTACTTTGAATACTTCTGAAGTATCTTCGACGCTGTTTTGATCCTTCCCCGGCATGGCTTTAGTTAGTGTATCGAAAATCACGAGTGCTATAGGAGGGCGACCGTAGTCTTTAAGTATGTCATTTATCTTTTGAACGTACTTCACCACCTTTTTTCTATCCAGTATAGAAGTTAAGTTGACGCTGTTTTCTACTACCACTAAATCTAGGTCGTCCGCGTATTCAGGGTGCTCTTTGAGCCACGCCCGGACACGTTGTCTAACGGCCCCTTGCCCCTCTAAAGCGAAATACATGACGGGCAACCGCGACGTGTTGCCTTCACTGTCCATAGGCACCATATCTCCCCAAGGGTTACCTGCGGCCATATGCATCGCTAGATTTAGCCCGAACATAGTCTTGCCAGCTTTAGGATCGGCGCTGATTAGTACCACGTCACTGTCCATAATTAATGGGTAAACTATGAACCTCCTATCTATGTCTAGAGTTTCTGCCTCATGTGCGAAGTACGCTCTGGTAAAGTCTTCTAAGTCCAAATCATCGTCTGGCGCCTCTTGCGGCGCAAATGTTTGATCGCTTTGGCTTTTGTTGGGGGGGTACGGCGTCTGGTCACTAGGCGCGTCTTTCATCATTTCGCGCAGTCGAGTTGCCGGGCTTTCTGGATTAAATTTTCTGTGGGCCGATTTCACTATTCGGCTAATTTCAGCGCCTTTATCAGACGTTAAGGCGGACCATCGTTCATGTCGAGGATGTTTAGGATCGGCGGCCAGACTTGACGCCATAAGCCTACGGATGTGGCGCACAGTATCAGCCAGCGGCTCCCCGGTATTTTGTCGGCGAGCCGCTAATACAGTAATTGCGTTGTGAAAGTCTTCAGCTAAAATAATCTGTTCTTCAAGGGTTGATGATTTTGTTCTAGAGGTAGGTGATTGTAGCGATAGTATATGTCTGACAAGTTTCTCTGATCGTTCAACGAGCGGGATACGTTCCTCTGCAATTTCTCTACTTCTTCCGGCGTCAAGTTTACCGTTGTTGATGTTTTCTGTGCTGTAACCGGGCGAGGGGGCGCCGATGATGTATCCTCCCCTACACTTAACGTCAATTGTCGCGCCAATAGACTTTGAAGCAATCTTCGATGCAGTCTCCTTGTCAACAGCAAATATGTAATGGTAGCCGCCTGACTTAGTACGCTGAACCCAACTGCAAGACTTAACAAGATCAAGGATAGGTCGGACATTTTCATCCTCTTGTTTATAGGCGTCATAGTCTACGACTAATAGACCATCGACGGGGCTTCCAAAGTTAGACAAATCTCCTGTAGGGATACCAATACACTTGGCGTTAGGGTATTGAGCAAAGAGACTCAATACTTCTTCTTCTCCTAGAACCGCGTCATAGAACCCGTTTTTCGTACATGGTTTCTTACTCGCAGAACATGGAAACACTGGATAGCCATGCTTTGCCCAATGCTCCCATGCCAGCCGCCCTAACTTAGTTTCTCGGACCATTAGGTGCTCACAGTTGTAGGTGGGTCAGATAATTATGCCGGAAAGTCCAGCATATCAGATAGACGCGGTTTTGTCTAGTCCACGGAATTAACGTCCTTCCACGCTAATATCCCGAAAATGACCAGAGCCACCATAAACAGAATTGTAATCATTTCTTGTCTCTCCGCTTGTTACGCTTGTTGAGTTCTTCTCGGATACCCGCACACAGGCAGATAATGGCATAGGTCATAGCAGCGACCGCCATATATGCTATAACCAGTCTAGTTAGAAAGTTGGCAAATTCTTCCATTTACCAATCCCCCGAAGTTGTGTACAACGCTCCCCAATACCCAATTAGAGCAGCCTCGGCTTCATTGTGATTTTTTAGAAGTCGAAACCGACTGGCTTGTGTGGGGAAGATTTCTTGGGCTTTGTTTAGCGCCTCTTGCTTCGAGGCGCCAACACTAAATCCTAGATCATACTTCCATTTCTTAGCGCCTACTGTTCTAAACGGAATACGCAGTGCGCAGGCCAAGGCTTCAACGAATTTCGCGCTGCTAACGTACTTCAAAGTTGAAACCGATCCTTGATTATTCCTCACCCACACTTGCTCGCACACCAACCACAAGTTATTATCTCCGCGACCGTACAGCCGAACATAAGTCTCCAAGGTCTCGCACATATCATCAACATAGATGTTGAATTTAGGCTTTTGCCCGTTAGGCATGTGCTCAAACTCGCCCATATGTTCAGGACGTGATACGGTCATAAGCTCTCCATCACTCCGCACCACAGCGGCATATGGGGGAGAACCGGGGTCGAACCCAACAAAATAGTCCATGCTACTCACCTATTTAAGACTTTGCTGCCCAGCTATTGCCATAAGCAAAATCAACCAGTTTTCTAGTGTCCGTACCGGGAAAAATGTTGAGCCATCCGGCTTCCATAGACCCCACAAGCAAGTTTTTACCTGCTGCGATATTGCTTTCATCTGCGACAAGCTCTAGAATTAGCTCATCGTGAACATTGCCCAAAATCCTGCCGTCTACTGCACAACCTTGTGCAGTAAGCCGTCTATGCAGAATTTCCATTGCAGAATATAGTACGTCTGCCGCGCTACCCTGAATAGGGTAGTTAGATGCGACAGGAAGGCTTTGCTTATATTTAGGCACATAGATGGTTCTACCGCTTTGGCAAGTCAGAAGCGATGTGCGCTGAAGCTGGTTCATCATAACGTGACGAAATTCCGCTGCATGGGGGTACCTCTGCGACCACCTTCTAATAAAGTCTTCTGCTTCTCCGGTGGAGCATCGCATGACAACGCTAAGAGCAGGTGGTCCCGCCCCATAAGTAAGCTGGAACGAAAAGCCTTTTGCCCTGCGTCGGTATTCCAAAGCTTTAGGGTCTTTGTTAGTCACACTCAGGCGAAAACTTGTTGGATCAAACTTGAACAAGCTGATCGCACTTTCTGTGTGTAAGTCTCCTTCAAGAATATCTGCCAACATGCGAGTATCGCCAGACATTTCTGCCAGCACTCGAAGCTCGATGCCTTTATAGTCTGCTATGCCTAGAACAGTGTCAGGACGGGAAATAAAACTGCGACGTACTACCGGCGCGTTAGGCAGGTTTTGAGCGTTCATGTCACCCGACGATGATAACCGTCCTGTGATCGCTTGCGCGATATTAAACCGAACGTGGATACGTCCATCTGCCGACAACTGCTGTTTGTCGATCAACTTTTGTCCATAAGTAGAAAGATACTTATTGGCTTTGTTGTATACCATCAAAGCCGCCAGCCAACGGCTAAACGGATAGGTTAACTTATAGCTGAAGACCCGCAACGTTCCGCGCGTTAAGTCGAGCTGCTTAGTTTTTTCGGTCTTTGGCCAGTGTTCAATGATTTCCTTGCCAAGCACAGACTTGATAAAATCGGAAAGTTGTTTTTTGGATTGTAGGTTAGCTATCACAGACGGCGGGGTATACTTGCGCAAAGTATTGAGAGCGGTCTTCTGGCGACGCTCCCACATACGGACAAGAGTTTCGTGGTACGGTACATCAAGCAGAAAGCCAGCATCTTCACTTTCTGCGACCGCACGCCATGAGTTATTGATAATCAAGAAGCCTCTATACTGGTCAGGCGTTAAATCCCGCTCCCACTTCCTGCCCAACTTCATAGTAAAAAAGGCGTCCATACCAGCATAAATATATTGATCTTGGGTCAGATCGTCGGCAGACCAGTCTGACATTTGAAGCTCTTTACTAATTTCAATTCCTAGGTCGTACTTAATCTGTAGCGCCAAAGACAAGTGACCGCCACCCAGTGCGGCTTTGCGCATAATACCTACGTCAAGCAAAGTATAGTCATATTTTGGATTGGCGGCTTCGATGCATCGTCCTTCAAAACCTGAATAAAATACATAATAAGTGTTGCAAGCGTCGATGAAAGTACTAGCCCACCATTTGAATGTCCCGCAATACTTGTGGTCAAACACAAAAACTTTGTCGCCATAACTTATAGACGTAATCCGCACTACATCGTCAGGATTTTCCACAAACAGATTGTCAGGAAGTCGATAAGTCTCAAAGTCTAGTGCGACTACGAGGCTAGGATCATCTTGTTTTGCTATGCGGAGTTCTTCAACAGCGTGTACGGCTGCTTGATAAGAACGGATAACCCGAATTGTAAGTCTGCTACTATAAGGATAGTTTGTAAACTTTTCGTGCGGAGCAAAATCAATCAAAAACGATTTTTTCAAAGTAATACTGTACGGGCCTTGGTAAGAAGGACCAAATTCAGATGGCGATGTGCGGAGGGTCATAGTAGCTCCTATAAAGGTTAGAAAATCATCTGCGAAGGGGAGCAAGAGCGGCAGCTATGCGCCGCCGCCCTTCTCATTAAATGGTGGTACTACTTGCGGGCCTCACGCTGGCGGCGAAGGATCTTTTTCGGCTCCTGTTTCGCAGGCGCGTTGCGGGGCGGGGCGGTGCGGGGAGTAGTCGGCTTCGGGACAGTGCGAGGCGTAGGGGCCACAGTCACCGGTTCCTCATCTTCATCTCCCACTTCCTCAACTTCCTCGTACTCCACTTCTTCACCTTCGACCGGATCGAGGTCGAGCACTTCCGGCTCGTCGTAATCCTCGGGAACCTCGCCATCCAACATGGCCTCAACGTCATCGCCGGAAAGGATTTCCTTGCGCCCAGAGTACTCAACTTCTTCTGGACCAAACCAGCCCATAATGTCAAACACCGGCTTATAGTTGGTGTTGCCTTGTGCAGTAAACTTCTCTCGCTTCAGGCGCACAATCGGAAATTCTGGCTCTCCTGCCTCCATTTGATCTGCGATTGCCTGACACAGCTTGGTGATAGAGTTGACGCCAGACTTCGAGTTGGTGGAGAAGTTGATAATGGTTCCCGAATGTAGGTTGCGGAGAATAACACCCTTCGCCAAGTGCCAACCTTCACTCTTATTCGGAGCAAACGGCCCGTGTTCACTCATGTCGGGGGTGGGGACACTGCGTTCATAGATATTCGCCATACGGTCTTCAATCACCGTACCCCCCTTCCAGCACTTCCAGCCAGAAAACACTCCATAAGAGTTGACCAGCCAATAGTCTTGATCGTCTACATCGTCCTTATCAGGGCCGATCTCATACACTCCCCGTTTACCGGAGAAGTTAGCGTACAGAACGCCTTCCATACTACCGCGAGGATCGTCCGCGATAGTCTGGCGCAAAGCGTCTACGCGCTCGGTGTTGTCTTTCATGCGGACGGAGTTAAAGCCTCCGAAAACTTGCAGATTGTTCGCCATTTTGTTCGGTCTCCTGTTTTGAGTTAGTTTGTCGTCCGGGGTCTAGGCCGGTTCTGATAACCGGGCGTAGTGCATCGGGGGAGACAAAGTTAGGCGCCCTCGTAGCACATTCTTGGTGTCATCATCAAATATCATGTATTTGCTGCTGACGGGCCAGCAACGCCTATGACTTCTCGTAAGCGTTACATGGTTATTAACTGCCACAGAGCCAGAAAATTGTTCGTCAATTTTCCCAGCTTCGAGGAATTGCAGGTAATATCTGCGAGCTAGAATAGCCATCCTAGTATCAAGCTCGCTAAGTATCTTTAGAAAGACTCTCGCCATGACAATATCAGAGCCAATGCGGGGGTCTTCTGTGTGCAGGTCTTCAGGACTGCGGATTATCGTAGCTCGTGAGCAAAATTCGGTCCAGCTTTCTTCCGCGTGCTGCACAAATTGTTCAGTAGGCTCCACGTTCACCGGGGCACGCAAAACATCTTTGTTGAGGAAGTCGCCCATCGCGTGAACACCCTTGAGACTTAGCCACAGATAATCGGTGTAATCTCTACTTACAATACCTAACCTATCAAACATTGTCAAGTAGTTTTTGTTGTCAGTAAAGACTAAATTCATCGAATAGTCCGCTACATTCATATAAACTTTATACGAGTATTTACTTCCGTAATAGGGGGGCGCGACCGGACAAGCGTCATACTTGGGATGAAGGGGGGCGCCTTTATAGTAAATATACCCGTAAGCGCCCATAGCTTCTGAAATGCGTAGTTGTATCTTTTCAAACAGATTAGAAAACACCCTGAAAGCGTGTATATTAACCTCTAACACATCGTGAATATTATAGACGTTTACCGATGATTTGCTGTTTGAAGTTACAGCAGTAAATAGAGGCAGCTTAGTGGCGTCTTGATCCTTATATGCAGCTATAGCGGCGTCGAGCTCCATAGTATATGCCCGTTGGATCAGGGTATGAACGTGCGTTTTTAGCCCGCTATAAGTTCCAAACGTAGCGTGTTCGTGCTCCCAAGCTCGGTTATACTTGCCAAGGTTAGTTTTGCTGGAAGATTTAGGCACTGCCAACTCTCCTATTCGTCAGATGTATCGTCGAGCATGTTGTCGGGCCATGCATAGTTTATTCTCCATGTCCCAATTCCATAAGTCGTGTATTTTTCCATCAATTCCGCAACTTCTGGATTATCTTCTTGTAGTGCTTTCATATCCACAGACTTGCGCCCTTTCACCGGCGTCACCGACACCCCGACATAATCCGACACATGGTTAAGATAAACCTGAAAGTCGTCTGGATAGCACGAGATTACATAGTCTCGAATAAGCGGTTCCATAGACTTCTTTTTACCTTCTAGCGCCTTGATTTCAGCTACTAACTCCACAAAATCGACAATCAAGTTTTTGGCTTCTTTGGCCTGTTCTTTAGAGATTTCTGGAAAGGTATGGTCAGTTACCCGACCGCCTCCTGTCAGTTCACTGAATTTGTTCTTCAAGTCGTCAGGAATTGCGGCAATAGCTTCCTCTTGTTTGCATGTAGCCTTGTACGGACATAGCCCGCACTGGTTTGTCTTGATCCCGTTTTCAGGGTTAATGTTTAGTAGTTTCTGTATAGATACATCGTGATGCATCGCCTCTTTCAGATAACGTGCAAACCTTGAAAGGGGCGCCATTGCATCATAATATATAATCCACTCCTGGGGGGCAACCTTTACTTGATCCATACGAGGCACCTCAGGATATTCAAACACCTTCATGTCAAGCATATTTCCAGCATGTGTATAAACCAATACGGGATATATCGCACTTTTTTCAAATTTTTCAAAAGATACGCTGTTATTTCTAGACAATTTAGAGGAAAATTTAGCGTATATATTAGCGAGGTTTAGCGTGACCAACTGTGAATTAATAAGTACCTGCAACTTATGGCTAGGTTTTGCGCTACCTACCATGCTGTTGACGCTCTTAAGCTCCAACACATAAACGCAGTTCAACACCGGGTCATAAAATAGCATATCAGGCGTACCGGCGATGGTCGAGTGCGAAGGACGCGCTGCGGAGTCGTCGGAAAAAGTTATTTGATTGGTGTGGTCAATAAGGCAAATCATGTGGTCATATGCTTTGCATATCATTTCGCCGACCGCAGCTTCAGACACGTTACCGCGCCAGAAATGGCCCTCTTTAACTTGCTTGTTTTTATCGAGATAGTTGTCAATATCGTCTTGCAAATCGTCTTCGTGCATCGGTTCAGGAACATTTAGATATTCCTGCTTATCGAACGCGATGCGGCGGTAGCAGTTATATGCTTCAGACGCACTGACAAGCTTAGCATTATTAAACACTTTTCCGCTAATGCTAGTACGGACAAACTCTTTACGCATAGGACGAATAACTTCACGTCCTACCAACTGACGCAGATTAGAGAAAGCACCCATCGTTTTAGCTCCTGAATTGAGTTTGTAGGTTAGTGCTAGTAAGTCAGTCTATCGCCGTGACTTGTAGTTCCATCTTTCTCGCAGTAACGCGATCCAAGATTTCTTCAACCAGATCGTCAGGCAGTCTAGGCCAAATCACGTCAACTCGGTTCGATTGTCCTAGCCTAGCCACGCGCTTAAACGCCTGCTCATTGGTAGCGTTTGAAAACGTGCGTTCAGCCATAAGCACCGTTGAGGCGAAGCCTTGTAGGTTGGCGCCAGTACAAATTGCTTGAAACTGCCCTAGCAACACCTGCAACTCGCCGGTGTTAAATTCTTGGATCAGTGTATCACGTACTTTAGAAGACGTATCGCCACCAATGTAATCCGCCCGTATGCCGCTAGCTTTAAGCTCTCCTAAAATGTTTCTCATGACTGCGACGTGCTGATATGGCACAAAGACGGACTTGCCCTCCTGCACAAGTTTGTGCAGTAGATCAGCCATATGGGCAGCTTTCTCCAAACCTAAAAGCCGGTGCGCTGCGCTTAGCCTACCATCGTGCTCGCCGGTGCTTGCTTCAACTTGTGCCAACTCTCGAAGCGCGTGTTTATACAATTCGCTAGGACGATTAACTTCAATATCGACCGTCAAATGTCTCGTCGTGGGCATACCTACAACATTTGTCCTACGCACAGCGAACCTTCCTTTATATAGCAACTCTTTAAGGATACGGTGATTTCGACTGCCGACCACACGAGACACGCGCTTTTTGTAGCCACGAGGCGTCGTAATCAGTTCGGTTTTTACTGTACAAAATTGTGCAATAAAATCGGAGTATTTCAAAGCCCGATAAGCTGTCAGCAAGTCAGGCGCCAGCGCATGTAGGTGCGGCCATAGCCCATCTGCATGGGAAGGGGTGGGCGTGCCCGTAAGTCCCCAAACGTAAGGCACTTCAGAAATTATAGCCCCCTCACCACAGCACTGATTTCCGTAAACTACTTGGGTCCGGTTGGCATCCTTGTTGGCAAGGTAATGCATTTCATCAAGAATGACACAATCGACCTGAAGGTTACGCAGCTTGTCTACCATGCTGCTCTGCGTCGAGAGCAGCGAATAACTGACAATAAGAATATTAAAGTCGTCAGGTATTTTGCATGATCCAGAATAGATGTGGACAATCTTCCAGTCTGGACAAAGAGCCAAAGCATGTC
This sequence comes from uncultured bacterium, assembly GCA_964629645.1. GTDB lineage: Bacteria > Chlamydiota > Chlamydiia > Chlamydiales > SLFE01 > JAAKFL01. The sequence goes on from CAZVSU010000034.1 coordinate 21,954, forward strand.
CTACCCAACTCGTCACCAAGTTTTTTGGGATTAGTAGCATACAGCGAACGCGCCTACCTCCATGGCTTTTAATGAGTGTTGGGGACGGGTCAATAAACTGCAAAGCCCGAAGTGCCGTGTAGGTCTTGCCAGTACCGGGCACGTTGAATAGTGCCGCGTATTTTTGCTTAACCAAAAACCGGGCGTCTTGTTCTTGCAGGCTTGTAATATCTGGTTGACTTGGTACGGGGACGCCGACCGGCTTCTTTCCCTTGTAATAAGTACCTTCCCGCGCGATTGCGCGGGAAGTGTTTGAACCGTTATCAACTTGCGTCCACATAATCATGGCTGGTCTTCACCTTCCAGTGCTGGCGCCACGATGGCCGCAATGGTCAGGTCAACAATCATGGTCCATGCCGCACCCCCTGCTGCACTCCGTGCCGCACCTCGTGCCGCATCCCCTGCCGCGTTTTTTGCCGCGTCCTTTGCCGCAGCCGATGCCGATGCCAATGCCGCACCCGACGCCGCATCCTTTGCCGCATCCTTTGCCGCACCCCGTGACGCACCCCATTCCGCGGCCCGTGCCGCAGCCCATACCGCAGCCCATGTCGCATCCCGTGCCGCAGCCCGTACCGCACGCCATGCCGCAGCCCACTGCGGATCGTCAGCCGGCGCGCGGTCCTCGTGCAGCCGTCGCACTGTGACCACGGCCGGTAGCGCGTCGCCTGCGTGGCGTTCGGCAATGCGAAGAATGCCTACCATCACGTCATGGTGGACGGTCTGCCAGTCACGATGCCGCGCTGCGCACGCTTCGGCCCAGCGCACATGCCAGTCCCGCCGCAAGGCTGCTGGCAGGCCCTCAAACACGCCGTCGGCCAAACGGATTAGCCACTCAGGTACGTCCAACGCATCTGCCAGCGCCTTTTGGTCGCCGGGCCGGGTGCCGAGGTCGTGCGCAAGGCAACCGACAGAACAGCCCCGACCACCATCCCAATAAACGCCGTCGATGAGCATGTCCGCATCCCGGTGGTGCTTGGCGAGGCGAACGTGCTTTTCGCGAATGGTCTCTTTGATAGTCATTTGTCGCGTCCTTAGTTTACAGAAAATGAAATAGTGGGGAACCATTCCCCACTATCTTATCAGATAGTCTAGCTTTACGAATTCTTTTTCTTTTCGTTCAGAAGTTGCTCCATAAGCGCGTCAGAAGCGTGTGTCCCTGTGGTCTCCATCTTGTCGATGGTCTCAACAAGGATGGTCAGAAAGCTCTTGTTGCGTCCCATGGGGTGACTGCAAACCACCATGGCATCGCGCAAAGAAGTCTTGAACACATCGTTATAGATGCTCGACGTGATAATGTGGGCAGGCAGCGCGTTGCCCCACTTGTCGCGCACATCTTGCGCGACCAAAGACGCGAGCGCCATCTGCAAACACAGAATAATTTCCATGTAGTCAGCCCCGGCGCTCTCGTGCTTGCGAACCTCGTTCAAAACGCTTTTGAGCATCCCGAAGTCATGCAGCGTGGAAGTTTTGGCAATATCCTCCCACTCGCGCCGGTCATAGTCGGTGCGCTGCTTATCGTGCCCGTCAGGATTGGGAGAATTAGGGTTGTCGGTCATGTGCCGTACCTTTCAGTTAGAAGACCTATACAAGAGGTCTAAATCCAGTAAGTCGGACGCCCTATTAGGACGCCAAGAGATCATAGATCAGGGGTTGCACCATGTCAAGTCCCTGTCCATCAAGGGGGCGCGAAGGAGTTTGTCCTCCTGTGCCCAAATGGCATACAAGTTATTGTCGTAATTGTAGAAATATCCTCGTACACCCGCCGCTGCACAGACGTTGTTGACCAGTGCCCGATTGGCCGGAATGTTGCCTGCCGCAAAAGAGATAAGAAATCGCGGGCTTGGGATAGTTTCAAGGGTTGGCAGACAAGTAATTAGATTGGGGGGAAGTGCGGGATTGTTTCCAACAACTGTCCCACAAATCTTGGTCGCGGCTTCCAAGTTATTTTGGTTATATGCGCACACTGCCGAAAACTGCATGGTTTCTTGGCTGTTAAAAATCGAATATGGACTTTTGTAGGAGTATACGATCCAACGGCGGTTAAACCTCTTTATCTTCTCAGAGCCTAGCCCAGTATCATACCAAACCCCGTACCTCAGATATTTGAGAATGTCCAAATATACTGACCATTCGAGGCGGCTATTTGTGCGCAGCTTATGCGCAGCTATAGCGGCCTTAACTGCATGTGTGGGGGCTTTGGTATATTCGCTGCCCAGCCAGTACCGCAACACATCGCGGTTCTTAGGATCGTGGACAAGGGGGGAAGCGTGCTTGGGAGCGGCGTTCGGGTCTTTGGCTTTGTCAGACTTCGACGGCATGTCAGGAACCTTTCAGAAAATGATTAGGCTACTGCACAAATTTGTGCAGTAGCCTTGAGCTAGCCGGTGGTTTGGGGGTCAGTCCTCGGTCTCGAAATCGTCGTCCTCAGTCACTTCCGGGCCTTCATCGTCCTCGCCGTCCTCGTCGCCTTCCATGTCCTGCAAGGACGGGTCGCGCGGGTCCACATAGGAAAACTTGCTTTCCTCCTGCTCGTCCGGCACAGCGGCCTTGATCGCTTCCCAAACCGCAAGCGCGTAGGGGTGCTTGCCGATCATGGTCAGTAGACGCGAAGCGGCTTCCTCCGGTCCCACATCGACAAACTTTGTCGAGGGGGGCGGGGGCTGATGCGTAGCGATAGCAAGAGCAACATCGGCCGGCACAGACGCTTGCAGCAAGGCAAGCATCTTGTCGCGATAGGCCGACGCTTTCATGCTTTCGAGTCCCTTCTGAATGAGCGGCGAATACTTGTTGCCTTCTTCCGAAAAAGTCTTCGGCTTCGTCAACTTCTGCTGACTGTTGGGCTTATGCGAAAGGGTCTTGCTCTTGGTCAAGTCATGCCCTTCTTCTGCCAGCAGCCCGCGCGCCAAGCTGGCAAGTTCGCCCATGTCCATGTCATAGCGCCGCATGACCGCGCGGGGGTTGCTCGTGTCAGGGTAGTTGTCTGCCAGCAAGTCACGCATGGACACCGGCAACGATGCATAACGCATGGCCGCGTTGCGCGTCATGCGATCCGGCTTGCCGTCCGCCGATCGGAAGTCCAGTTCTTCGGCAGCCTGTCCAAACATCTTGGGGCTGGTGATGAGCTTGCGGAGGTCCAGCATGACTGCGCCGTAATCGTACCACGTTTCGCGGAGTTCGGCGGCGCTGGCCTGTTCCGTCGCCACGATCTTGCTTTTGAGCGTGCGCCCGCGCTCCTTGGCGCGGTCGATTTTGTCGGCAAGCGTCTGGTCTTCTTCCGACACGGGGACTTCGGAGGGGGCGTCAAATTCGTCCACGTTAGTCGTGTCGTCGTCCACCTGCATGAGATTGGTTTCCGTGTCGGACACCACCGGCTCGGGAGCCGTCTCCGTCTTCTTTGCGCGGCTGCGGGAATTGGTCTGCCCCTTACGGGCGACAGTGCGTGTTGCCATGGGTCGAATGTCCTATATCGCTTAGCCCGACACCATCGCCGGGCGTGCCGATAGCTGTCGCACAATTTGTTCAGTAGGACAAGCCCCGATCAATATATTTTTTACATTTAAGTATTCGTCAAGTATTACACAGTATTAAACAACATATCTAACCACTTGTCTATGTGGTTACGTTGAAAGTATGCAATTACCCCTCCCGATAGTGCGATAGCAACCCATTTAATTACTGTATTGAATTGCTTTACACTCGATGCGACTGCTTCAAGACTAGTAACCAAACTGTTTATGTGTTTGTTAATGCTTCTAACTTCTGTCTCTAGAGTTTCTAATCGTGCTGTGTTGTCTTCAATATACTTTTCTGCAAATTCAGCGCGCACAGCTAGCCGAGCAATTTCTACAGCAGCCGATTTAGATGACTGTTCATCTGTATCATGCTTTCTGATAAACTCGAATAACTCACGCTGTTGTTCTTGTCCAAGTGCAGGCATGATACAGTCCCGATTAGCAATATAGTAAATCTATACTATATAGTAAGTATATTGTCAACCTTATATAGTACATCAAATTATGAAACAAATAGTCGCATAGTAAATCTATTTCCAGCATAGTAAGTGATTTTAGTAGATATTAAGATCATAGTAAGTCTATCTAAACGTGTGTATATACAACGTCAGGTAGTCGCCTACGT
>CAZVSU010000035.1:0-25707 GCA_964629645.1 uncultured bacterium
TTCGAGTCCCGTCTCTCGCGAACTTTCTTTAATTTTTTCACCATCATATTAAATTCAAATGCGAACAAATTCCCTTGCATTTAAAGAGTATTTGCGATAAGAAAAGTATAACAACGATTATTATGTATGATAAAACAAACTGAGACATCAAAAAAATCATTATTATCCTCGATTCTCCTTTATTTTTGGATGACACTCGGCGCTTTTCTTGCAGCCTTCGCGATCGAAGTCTTTTTTATTCCAAATAAATTGATCGACGGCGGCATCGTCGGTGTCTCAATGATTTTCGGCCAGATTTTTGGTACATGGCTCATTCCGTTGTTGTTAATTGTCTTCAACCTCCCTTTCCTCTACTTGGCGCTCAAATCGATCGGGAAAACGTTTTTGATCCATATGATGGTTGCCCTCGTGCTCTTTGCATGCTCTATGGTATTGATTGCAAATGTCTTACATTTTGAATTCATAGGAGATCCTCTAGAAGTTGTCGTCATCGGAGGCGCCATCTTGGGCATTGGCCTTGGACTGATCATACGATCCGGGGGCTGCCTCGACGGCACAGAAATCCTCGGAATCATTTTGAACCGACGCACCGGATTTACCGTCGGCCAGATTGTTCTTTTTGTGAATATATTCGTATTCGGTGCTGCGGGCCTTGTCTTTCAGGATTGGCACCCCCCTCTTCTCTCTTTGATCACCTATATGGTCGCCATTAAAGTCATGGACGCGGTGATCGTCGGGCTCGAGGAGACAAAGTCGTGCCTGATCATTTCACAAAAATCGCGAAAGATCGCCGATTGCATCATTCACGAGCTAGGCCTTGGCCTGACTGTGATGTATGGGCGCGGAGGATTTTCCGGTGAAGACCAAGACATTTTATACGTCATTGTCGAACGCTTACAGATTCATGACCTCAAACAGCTTATCTTCCGCGAAGACCCCAAAGCCTTCATTGCCATTGAAAATTTGCACGAAGTCGCCAACGGCATGCAAGGAGTCGCGGGCAAAAGAAACCGGGTCGAAGAGATCGTCAAGAAAATTTTGACAAAGCCTGGCCACCTCCATGCCTAATATCAAACCTGAAGAGATTGCCGCTTACGCAAAAAAGCTGGGATACGACGACGTCGGGATCACATCGGCTCGCATACCCGAACAGGACATCAGCGCCTACCAAGCCTGGCTTAAAGAAGGCAAACACGGCGCCCTTCACTACATGGAAAACCAGATGCGCACCAATCCCGACAGCCTTTTTCCCGGCGCGAAGACGGCCCTCATTTTTGTCACCCACTACAAGCAGCCAAAAGAGCCATTTGAACAAGGAAAAGGGCTGATTGCTTCCTACGCAAGAGGGCGCGACTATCACAACGTCCACCGCAAGCGACTCAAAAAAATGGTCCGCTGGCTTGAAGAAAAAGCAGGTGAAAAAGGGATAGCGAAAGGGTTCAGCGACTCAGCCCCTGTGATGGAGCGCGCCCTTGCCGTCAAAGCGGGCCTCGGATGGATCGGAAAGAACACGCTGCTCATCCATAGAAAATTCGGGACGTTCACCCTCCTTTCGGGGCTCCTCACAACTCTTGAAATCGAAGGGACAGAAGCCTATGAAAGGCGCTCTCGGTGCGGCACGTGCACAAAATGCCTCGACGCCTGCCCGACCAAAGCGCTCTCTCCGTTTGAGATCGATGCCGCAAAATGCCTCTCCTATCACTTGATCGAGTCACAATCAGAGGTCCCCGCCGATGTCCAAGCCCAAAATCCCGGATACGCGTTTGGGTGCGATATTTGCCAAGACGTCTGCCCCCATAATGTCAGACCCTCTGTCAGCGACAGCCCCGACTTCTCGCCACAAAAGGGAGTGGGCTCCTACCTTGACCTCTCATTACTTGAAGAGATCGAGCAATTTCCCGAAAAACTCAACGGCACCCCGCTCAAACGAAGAGGGTTAAACGGTCTTAAAAATAACTGTCAGACATTATTTCAAGAACAAAACCGGCGGCATAGCGATCTGCCCTTCAGCGCTCTTAAGACAGCGCCTCGCGCCCCATTTGCCGGTCCTTTAAATTGATGAATGGCACCACATCGGCCGTTTCACGTCCCAAAAGTGACCACATGGCCAAAAAAGGAATCATGATTACGATCAGGCGGCAGGAATCGTCGAAAAGCGGATCGCTTCGCCTCAGCAGCCACTCTTTCATAAAAGATCCGGTCCGCATGTTCCAAAGCAACGCAAACGCCGCTGCCGCAGTCCTCCTCGGATGCAACGTCTCAGTCGTCAAACGACCTATCTTCCGTTCCGTCAACGACGCAAAATCCCACAAGAGCCCCTGATAGAGCAAAGGGAATCGGGAGTGCGAGGACATGATCTGACTTTTGCAGGGCAGACTCGATAAAGATTGCGGTCCCGTAGGCAAAAAGCACCCAACCCGCCGCGTTGATCATGGCTGCCGCTCCAAAACTTACCCGAATGACGCGCCTGCCGAAATCATACGTCGACAACTCTGAGCGAGACAACTCAACTGTCTCTCCATCGCACAAAGGGTTAGGTAATGCTTCCATGACGCGGAAACGACCAGCCCCGGTTTTTTTAAACAAATCAATTTTGTTGAAGGAAAATACGGGGAATGCGATCAGTAGGTCATGCAAGACGACTCTTTTCCCACTTCAGATGCATGGCGTGTCTTTCGCATTATCTCTGAATTTGTCGACGGATTTGAAACGATGACACGAATTGGTCCTTCCGTTTCCATTTTCGGATCGGCGCGGCTCGCTCCGGACAGTCCTCACTACAAAATGGCGGAAGAGGTATCAGCAGCGATCATCAGAAAAGGCTTTTCCATTATCACCGGCGGCGGACCGGGGATCATGGAAGCGGCCAATAAAGGAGCTCAAAATGCGAAAGGAAACTCCTGCGGCCTTGTCATCGATCTTCCGTTTGAAGCCAAACCCAATCCCTACATTGACGACAGGTACAGACTCAACTTTCGCTACTTTTTCGTCCGAAAAGTGATGTTTGTCCGATATGCGCAAGGGGTTGTGTTTTTACCGGGCGGCGTCGGCACCTGCGATGAGCTCTTTGAAGCGTTGACTTTGATCCAAACAAAAAAAGTGACCCCGTTTCCCATTTATCTTATGGGGGGGAGCTTTTGGGACGGCCTTATTGAGTGGCTGAAAGCGGCGATGCTCAAGCAAAAACTGATCAGTCCTGAAGATTTAGACCTTTTCACCATAACAGACGATCCCGCCGTCGTCGCCGACGGGATCGAACATCATTACAAAATATCGTCAACCGAACGCAATTTTTAACGTCCCGTCCGCGCGTTGCCCCGGCTAAAGGCTCCGCCTCCTCCTGATCGTGGAGCCGCTGGCGGCGGTCCGCCATTGCTTGGCCGAGCTTCGTCTCTTCGTCGAGCACCTCTCGAATTTGAAGATCCTCCCGACGCGGCATTGCCCAGGCTAAAGGCTCCGCCTCCTCCTGATCGTGGAGCCGCTGGCGGTGGTCCGTCATTTCTAGGCCGAGCTTTTTCTCTTTGAAAAAAACTTGTCGATGAATTGCTCACGGAAAAACTTGAAAATCCTCCCGACGCGGCATTGCTTAGACTAAAGGCTCCGCTTCCTTCTGACCGTGGGGCTGGCGGCGGTCCCTCTTGTTTTGGTTGAGCTTTTTCTCTTTGAAAAAAACTTGTCGATGAACTGCTCACGGAAGAACTTGATAATCCTCCCGTCGCGGCATTGTCTCGACTCAAAGCTCCGCTCCCAGAAGAGACCGACCCACTCCATGCTGGCGGTCCCTCTTTTTTTCGCGGAGCTTCATCTCTTCGCGGAGCACCTCTCGACGGCCTGCTCATGGAAAAAGTTGAAGACCCTCCCGTCGCGGCATTGTCCAGACTCAAGGCTCCGCTTCCTCCTGATCGTGTAGCTGGCGGCGGTGTTTTTTTTCTTCGAGAAACGCCCTTAGATGAGCTGCTCACGGAAGAATTTAATAATCTTTCCGGTGCGGCGTTGCTTCGACTTGGAGACGTCTTAGCAGCAGTGACATTGAGTGCCGCTGCTTTAGCAACCGGCGATGTTCCTGGAAAAGCGCCCAAAGGAAGTGGAATCGCTTTTGGTCGTGCAGCAGGAGGACCTGCTGAGGTTGAAGAAAGCGCGCTCGGCACGGGCGTTCGGGCGGCATTCTGATTGAGTGCCGCGGATGCTTTAGCAACCGGCGATGTTCCGGGAAAAACTCCCAAAGGAAGTGGAATCGCTTTTGGTCGTGCAGCAGGAGGACCTGCTGGGGTTGAAGAGGGCGCGCTCGGCACGGAGGTTCGGGCAATGCCCGGATTAAAGGCTCCGGCTTCTCGATGATAAACACGTCTCGTTGTCGTCTGTCTAGGCCGTGAAACGCTCCTATGAGGCGTTTCGCGGGGACGATTTTCACCTCGAAGGCAGCTCATAAAGAGCATGACGAGAAGCGAGACTCCGACGATCGGAGCCGCTGGAGGAAATGCGATTGCAGTCGCCCCAAGGGCGAGAGCAGCAAGGGCTGCCAGCGCGACTTTAGTCACAGGATTCATGCGCCTATTTTCTAGATGGGGCCGCTCTGAACGCGCGGCACCCGTTATTACTGGTTGCTGACTGTTCATATTGAACTCCTTTTAGTTTTTTTGTTAGAGCGCCGCACGGACGTAGGAAAAGTTTTGGTCGAGATTGATCAGAATATAGGGAAAGCGGCCGTGATCCCAGCGGTTGTTGCGCCCTAAATAAATACGGTCTCCTTCATTCCAATACCGCGTGATGTCCTGATCCCAGCTATTGACGCGAATCGCCAAAAAATTACCCTCGGGGTCTCCCAGTTCAATTTGATTGACAGTGTCAAAAAATCGTGAAATGAATCCTTGTACTTCCGGTCGCTGCGCCACGCTCATTTTTGCAGGAACCTGTTCGCCGGTTTCTAAGTTCATGATCATAAACTCGTAGTCCCGGTTGGAAAACCAGCTATTATTGGTTGTGATGCACACTTTTGCTTGCGGGATTCCGTAGTAGTAGGCAGAAGAAGCGTCGGGCCAGTCTTGAACCCGGTAGGCGTCGTGAGGCTTTACCACCCACACGGAACCGTCATTGAGTTCAATGGACTGTCCTTGATAGCCCATTTTTTCGACGAAGTGTCTTGAAAAATCGTAAGGGTAGAGCTCGTACGATTCTTTAATGAGCTCTTCGCTTTTGATAGGAGGAAGCTCTTCTAATTCCTTGGCTCGCTCTTCAAGAATCTGTGTCAATTCTTCAGGCATCACCTTCATTTCAATTCTTTTTGTCACAGTTTCTGTCGTTTGCATGGCTCCAAGAGATCCGATTGATAAGCAGATCAGAAATGCGCTTGCGAGAGTCTTGACAGTTTTCATTTTCATAATACCTCCGTAAATTGGGTGTTTGCGATAAGGGCCTATAATGGAAAAACCCTGTTAAGAAATGTTAAAGAGAAAATAAAAATTGATTAAACGAGCAAAAAAGAATCCTCAGCCATCATCGTATCGATGGTATTGATGTGATAATCGCCGGAGGCAAACCAGTCGCGGCCGATCATCGAAAGATGAAAGGGTATCGTTGTCTTAATGCCTCCGATATGAAACTCTTGCAAGGCCCTTTTTCCAATGGCTAGCGCCTCCTCGCGATCGGTGCCTTTCACAATTAATTTCGCAATCATCGCGTCATAGTAAGGAGGAATCGTGTATCCCGAATAGCAGGCGCTGTCGACTCTCACCGACGGCCCGCCGGGAGGAAGGTAGTATTCCAGTCTCCCTGGCGAGGGCATGAAGTGTTTAGCCGGATCTTCCGCATTCACCCGAAATTCGATCACATGACCATCAAAAGAAACATCGCGCTGCCGGTGTTTTAGCGATTCTCCCATAGCAATGCGGATTTGCTCTTTGACGATGTCGATGCCGGTCAATTCTTCTGTCACGGTATGTTCCACTTGAATGCGGGTGTTCACCTCCATAAAATAAAAATTTTGATGGCGATCGACGAGAAATTCAACCGTTCCCGCTGAATAGTAATCGGCTGCCTCGACCGCTCGAACCGCCGCTTTTCCGATCTTTTTTCTCAGTCTTGGATTGAGGGTAGGACTTGGCGCTTCCTCGATCAATTTTTGACGACGCCTTTGAATGGTGCAGTCCCTTTCACCGAGATGAATGGTGTGTCCTTGTTTATCGGCGAGGATCTGCACTTCAATGTGGCGGGGATCGACAATCATTTTTTCAAGATAAATTTCCGGGTTGCCGAAACTCACTTCCGCTTCTGCTCTTGCCGCTGCAAACTGCCTTGGGAATTGTTCGGCTGTTTCTGCTATCCGGATGCCTCGTCCGCCGCCTCCCGCCGAAGCCTTAATGAACAGAGGAAAGCCGATCCGCTCCGCTTCCTTGAGTGCCACATCAAGATCATGGACAGGGCCGTTGGTTCCGGGAATAACGGGGCAGCCGGCTTGCCAGGCGATCATTTTCGCTTTGGCCTTATCGCCAAGAGTTGCAATTGTTTTGGGCGATGGACCGATGAAATTGAGTCCGCAGCTTTGGCAAATGGAGGCGAAATTCGCGTTTTCGGCGAGAAATCCATAGCCGGGATGAATGGCGTCGGCTCCTGTGATCTCACATGCGGAAAGAATGTTGGGTATCCGCAAATAAGATTTGGCCGAAGGAGCTTCTCCGATGCAGATCGCTTCATCGGCATGAAGAACGTGGAGCGCTTCTTTGTCCGCCTCAGAATAAACGGCCACGGTTTGCAATCCCAGCTCATGGCAAGCCCGGATGATGCGAACCGCGATTTCCCCCCTATTGGCGATTAAAACTTTATGCATGCGGCCACATCAATTGATTTCGAAAAGTCGTGTCCCAAATTCAACCGGATGACCATTTTCGATCAGTATTTTCGAGACTGTCCCCTCTACTTCGGCCTTCACTTCATTCATCACCTTCATTGCTTCCACGATACAAAGAACGTCGCCTTTTTTGACAGTATCTCCTTCAGAAACGAAAGGAGGATCATCCGGCGATGATGAACTATAATAGGTGCCGACCATCGGAGAGGCGACATACTGGCCCTGACGATCCGGCTCATCTTCTCGATGGGAAGGAGAGGCCTGAGCGCGGTGCTGGTCAAGCTCTTCCCGCATAGGATTGATCGCTCCAGGAGTGCCGTGATGGGTAAAATGATCGCGTTTTGGTTCCCGCTCGAGTTCAATTTCAAATTCTCCTTGTTTGATGGCCAACCGCTTTGTATCGGTTTGCTGCATCAAGTTGATCAGCTCTTGAATCTTTTTCAGTTCCACCCTTCAGGCCTCCTCGTAAACCGGTTTAAAAGTTTTTCGCAAAATTTGGGTGTTGACGATTGCGGGGAACCCATCACCTTGACTTCACATAGCCGGCAGCAAAAAAGAGCGGTTCCAAGGCTCGAAAATACAGGGTATAAAAAACTTTTTATCCCGCGGTCTAAACGCGTTGAATGTATTCGTTTGTTTGCGTATCGACTTTAATGATGTCCCCGACTTCGACAAACGAGGGGACCTCGACCTTTGCTCCCGTCTCCAGTAAAGCCATCCGGTTTCCTCCTGCAATGGCCGCCGCTCCCTCTTCGTCTTCAACTTTCGAAACCATAAGCTCAAGAAATTGCGGGAGGTCGACTGTGAACACCTGATCCCCGTAAAAGGCCGCATTGACCTCGACTCCTTCTTTCAAGTAATTGGATTTCGAATCGACGACAGATTTCGGGATCAAAACTTGCTCAAAGCTGCCGGTGTCGAGGAAAAGATAGTCTTTTCCTTCCATGTAAAGAAATTCCATTGGCTTTTGCGTTAACGCCACTTCTTTAATGGTTTGGTCCAACTTGAAATTCTTTTCGGAAATGCGGTTGGTGCTGAGGTTTTTTAATTTTGTTTTCATGAAAGGAGCCCCCTTAGGAGTGGTCACCTTCATGCAGGATTCGACACGAAACACATCGTTTTTGATCGCAATGATCATGCCTGCTTGTAAATGGTTGCTGATCGCCATGCTATCCTCTTAGTGATTCAACAGCTGCTTTCATGCCCTCTTTGGCTGTAAAGCAGTAAGTTCCTGCGACCAAGACATTCGCGCCCGCTTCGACGCAGAGTTTAGATGTTTCGGCATCAATTCCGCCGTCAACCTGAATGTCAAGATCAAGTGCTTGCTTGTCGCAAAGCTCTCGAGAAAATTCAATTTTAGGGAGAACATCGTGAATGAAACCTTGTCCGCCGAAACCGGGATGAACGGTCATAAGCAGAAGAAGGTCGCACTGACTGATATATTTCGGAATCATGGACTCTGATGTTTCAGGACAGAAAGCAAGGCCTGCTTCTATGCCGCACTTCTTGATGAAACTGATCGTATCCTCGACATCTTCTGTCGCTTCGAAGTGAAACGTGATCCTGTCAGCACCCGCCTCGACAAAGCGTTCGATATAATCAAAGGGATTATAAATCATAAGATGAACGTCGAGAAAGAGATCGGAGGATTTGTTAATCGCAGCGAGAGCTTTAGGCCCGAGGGTCAAATTAGGAACGAAATGTCCATCCATCACATCGAAATGGATGGCATCGGCGCCCGACTCTTCAATTCTATGCGCTTCGTCGGCAAGACAGCCGAAATCTCCGGCAAGAATTGAAGGGGCGACTTTGATTTTTTTTTGAGCCATAAATAGAATCCTAACAGCCCAATAATAAAGACTGCCCAACTGAGGGTCAAGCCTTTTCTTACGCTTTTATTTGACGTTGCGCGCCATCGCAATGAGCGCCCCATGTGTCGCACCCACAACTTGAGTCGACATTTCCGAGAGCTGCGCCAAGCGATTCATGGCCCGCTGAAGTTCGAACATGTCGGCAATGCTGATCTCGTCTCCCTTCGAGCGAAGGGTTTGGATTTTTTCGCGCACTTTTTGGGTTTCCTCGTCCACGATTTGGGCAAGGACTTGTGTCTGAATGGATTCGTGAGCCATCTTAACCTCCTGTTAACCCTTCCATCATAAAGGTCATTAAAAAAGGGGGTCAAGAAAAAAAACGCCCTTTTTATCGGGCGCAAAAAAAATTTATTTTTTACTTTACATTCCGCGCAACTGCGATTAACGCTCCGTGGGTGGCTCCCACCACCTGCGTCGCCATTTCCGAAAGCTGAGCCAGCATATTCATCATTCTCTGCATTTCAAACATCTCGCCGATGCTGATATCATCTCCGGCATCGCGAAGGTCCCGTATTTTACCCTTCACCATTTCTGTCTTCTCATCAACGATAGAGACGAGTTCTTCAAAAGAAATTCCTTCATGACCTGCCATTTTATTACCTCCAGGTTTATTATAGTGGTAACCACCAGTACTCTCAATGGTAACGACTCAGTATTAATGGTTTGTTAATTTTTCATTTATTTTTGTAAAAGAAAGGCACACACATGACAAAACAAGTCATAAAAATTTTTTCACCTTCAATAACGGTGTCGGATCCGATTCCCGTCGCCGACTCTTTAGTTCAGGCCGGTTTTCCCTCCCCTGCCGACGACTACGTCGAAAAGCAACTCGACTTAAATGAGATGATGATCCAGCACCCCGCCGCCACGTTTTTTGTCCGGGTCGATGGGGATTCGATGATTGATGCGGGCATTCGATCGGGCGACACCCTAGTCGTCGACCGTTCGATCGAACCGACCGACGGCAAAATCGTTGTTGCCGCATTAAATGGCGAATTTACCGTCAAGAGACTGAGGCAAAAGGGGGGACGAGTGATGCTCTCCCCTGAAAACGCCAAATATGCCGATATCCCCGTTGATCCTGAGGCCGATTTTGAAGTGTGGGGCGTCGTCACGTTCGTCATTCACAAGGCTTAAGCTATGTTTGCCCTTGTCGACTGCAATAACTTTTACGTCTCCTGCGAACGGGTCTTCAACCCAAAACTCAAAGGGCCTGTGGCCGTTTTATCCAATAATGACGGCTGCATCGTTGCCCGATCGCAAGAGGTCAAAGATTTGGGTGTGCCCATGGGCGCTCCCTATTTCCAAAATAAGGAACTGCTTGAACGGCATCGCGTGACCATCTTCTCGTCAAACTATACGTTATACGGCGATATGTCGAATCGCGTCATGGACACCCTCAAAACATTCACTCCCGATATTGAAATTTACTCCGTCGATGAAGCCTTTCTCTATTTTCCAAGCGTAAAAACTGCCGAAGAGCTGCATGCCATCAGAAATCGCGTCAAAAGGTGGACCGGCATTCCGGTCTCAATTGGAATGGGGCGCTCTAAAACTTTAGCCAAGCTTGCCAATCATAAAGCCAAAAAGGAAAAAAGCGGTGTTGTTATCCTGCATTCAGAGGAAGAGACAACCCAGGCGCTCAACCACTTTCCTATTGAGGATGTCTGGGGCATCGGGAGACAGTACAGCCGCTTTCTGCGCTCCAAAGGAATTAGAACCGCCGCAGACTTAATCAAAGTGGAAGATGCTTGGGCAAAAAAGCATCTGACCGTTGTCGGCCTTCGCCTGATTTGGGAGCTAAGAGGGGTCTCGTGTCTTCCTATTGACGAGCTGCCCGCCGCGAAAAAAGCTGTGATCAGCTCTAAATCATTTGGCCATCCCATCGATCATTTCGACGATCTTTCCGAAGCGACCGCCACGTATGTGGCGCGGGCCGCTGAAAAAATTCGAAGCCAAGGGTCTTGCGCCTCTTATCTCTCCGTGTTTGTCGTCGAACACAAACGGAGCGACAATTATTACCCCTCCACGCAAGCCGGCGCATCTCTTGCCGAACCAACAGCGTACACGCCGCTTTTGATCACAGAAGCGAAGCAGCTGCTTAAGGCACTTTTTAGAGAGGGTGTTTCCTACAGAAAGACCGGCGTGATGCTGAGCGGCCTCGTCCCGAAAGGAAGTGCCCAGCTCGATCTTTTTGAGGCCGAAAATATCCACAAAGGGAAACAGGAAAAAGCAATGAAGGTGCTCGATGCGTTGAATGCGGAATATGGCAAAAAGATTCTACGTTCGGCTGCTGAGGGAAAACCGGTTCCCCATTGGGGAATGAAAAGAAATCTCAGGTCGCCCGCCTATACAACGAAGTGGAGCGATATCTTAAAAGTAAAGGCGTAAGAGCGCTCCTCTTACGCCTCAGGGAAATTACTGTGCACCCTGTTTCTGATGCGCCTTGATGTACTCAATCGCATCGCCCACGGTGCGGATTTTTTCTGCGTCTTCGTCCGGAATTTCAGTGCCGAAACGCTCTTCGAATGTCATGATCAGCTCGGTTAAGTCGAGCGAATCTGCATTGAGGTCTTCTACGAATGAAACGTCGGGATTGACTTGGCTTTCATCGATGCCAAGCTGTTCCACAACAATTTCGATGACTTCTTTTTCTAAAGACATAGTGTCCCCTTTTTTCCGTTTACATGAATCCACCGTCAACGGTCACGGTTTGAGCGGTCACATATCGTGACATGTCACTCGCTAAAAACAGTGCCACGCTGGCAACATCATCGGGCAAGCCGAGCCGCTGCAGTGGGATCTTTTTTTGAAACTCTTGTTGCGTCTCTACGGGCAGCTTATCAGTCATCTCTGTTTTGATAAAACCCGGAGCGATGCAGTTAACCCGAATATTACGGGAGGCCAGCTCTCTTGCCAACGCCTTTGTCAGCCCTATGACGGCAGCTTTCGAAGCAGAATAATTGACTTGCCCCGCATTTCCTGTCAAGCCGACAATGGAACTCATATTGATGATATTGCCCGAGCGGGCCTTCATCATCGGTCTTGTGGCAGCACGGCAAAGATAGTAGCACGATTTGACATTTACGTCCAAAACCTCATCCCAGTCTTCCGGTGTCAGTCTCAAAAGCAGATTGTCGCGAGTGATGCCTGCGTTATTCACCAAAATGTCGAGGCGCCCCTCCTGTTTGACAATCTCTTGGACGAGGCCTACAGCCTCTTCCTCTTGAGAAACGTCCGCCTGATAGAAGACGACCGAAGCTTCCGGCATTTCTTGGGCGATTTCCGCAAGCGCCTTCTCTCCTCTTTCAAGGTTGCGTCCTACCATCACGACCTTTGCACCATGGCGGGCAAATGAGCGGCTGATCGCTTTACCAATCCCGGCTGATCCTCCCGTGACGATTGCGACTTTGTTTTTTAACAACGGCTCCACGCCTTGACCTCCTCTTCCCAATAACTTAAGTCTGCTATTTTTTCGATATTAATCGTGCGTTCCAAAACGCCTATTCTTTTATTCATTCCACTTAACGTTTTGCCGGGCCCTATCTCCACAAATCGCAGCGCCCCTTCCTTCTGCATGGTCTCGATGCATTGCTGCCACCGGACGGGAGAGGTCACTTGATCAATCAGATTTTGTTTGATTCGCGCTGGCTCTGCCTCAACCCGGCCCGAAACGTTCATGACGAGCTGTGACGACCCCTCCTTGAGGGAAATCGATTCGATGAATGGAGCCAATTTTTCTTTTGCTGCGGCCATCAGCCCGCTGTGAAATGCCCCATGAACCGGCAGCGGTAAGACCCTGCGGGCCCCTCTTATTTTGGCTTCGCGAGTCGCAGCTTCGATCCCCTTTTCTGTCCCGGAGATGACCACCTGCCCGGGGCAGTTGAAATTAGCCGCCCAAAGATCCCGGGGCAAATTGAGCTCGTCGACAAGCGCTTCAACATCGCTAGAGTCCATTCCCATCACAACGGCCATTGTTCCCTTGGTTTTATCGCAAGCTTCGCTCATAAAGCGGCCCCGTTTTTCGACGAGAGCAAGAGCCGAGGGAAAATCGAGCCTTTCCGATTGATAAAGAGCCGTGTATTCACCAAGACTTAGGCCTGCAGAAAAAGCAGGGCGAAGTTCAGGGGTCAGCGCCTCTAAAGATTTTAAGAGTGCGACACTCGTGACAAAGATGGCGAGCTGACTGCAATCGGTGCGTGTCAACTCAGATTCAGGGCCCTGAAAGATGACCTTTGCCAGGTTGCGTTTCAGCAGATCGTCTGCTTGCTCAAATATCTCGCGGGCAGAAGGATAGGCTTCGTAAACATCACGCCCCATGCCGACAAACTGAGCCCCTTGTCCCGGAAAAATGAAAGCCAACGATTTATTCACGATCATCACTCCTTGTCAATAATCCGGCGCCCCACGTCAATCCCGCACCAAAAGCTGCTAGGAGAAAGTGATCGCCATTTCGGGTCTTGTTGGACTGCATGAGCTCATCGAGGGCGATGCCGATGCTCGATGCAGAGGTGTTGCCATATTTGTGAATCACACGGAACACTTTATCGTCCGGCACGTCGAGATAGCGTCCCAGAGCGTCCATAATTCTTCCATTGGCTTGATGTGGAACCAGCCAAGAGATCTCTGACTGCTCAAGCCCGGCCCTCTCGAGGCAGGCGTTGCAAGAAGCGGCCATCAGCCTGACCGCGTGTTTGAAGACTTCCCTCCCCTTCATCATCAGGTAGGGCTTATCGACCGGCACCTCTATGAGATCTGCCTTGTCTCCCTCGCCCGCCAAATCAATCGGACCGATCGCAAGACCTGGTCCTTTAGACGATATAAAGGCTGCTGAGGCGCCGTCTCCGAAAAGCACACAGGTCGAGCGATCGGTAAAATCGATCACAGACGACATCTTTTCCGTCGCCACAAGCAAGACATTTTGATACATGCCCGATTCGACAAAGGCTTTAGCAGTCGAAAGGCCGTAAAGATAGCCTGTGCAGGCTGCTTGGACATCGAAGACCGGAACACCTTTTATTTTCAGGCCGGCCTGGACAAGAGCGGCAGTGGAGGGGCAGCAGTGATGATCAGGGGTCATAGTTGCGGCGATGATCAAATCAATTTTTGAAACATCGAGACCCGCAAGTGCTGATTCCGCGGCACGCACGCCCATCATTGACGGAGTTTCAAAAGGACTAGCGATACGCCTTTCATAAATGCCTGTTCGGCTGACAATCCACTCATCCGTTGTGTCGACCATCCTCTCCAAGTCTCTGTTAGCCAGCACTTTCTCAGGAAGGTAGGATCCGATGCCTATGATTTTCGCTTGGGGGCGCATAACGTCAGTTCATGTCGTTTTAAAGGACAATCTTACCACAAATAGGAGATTCCTCCTATAAAAACTCAGATAAGCTAGGGGACGTCTTCAAATTTCGAATGACTTAATTTGAAGACGTCCCCTAAATTTTGGTCTTTTCAATTTCTCTACAACGGTCAAGCCCCTTTTCTTGAACCTGGCGCATTTTTCGGCTTTTCTGTTCATGAATCGCCATACCCTCCGCTTATTTACTCCTTGGGAGCGGAATACCTTCCGAGGAACGTCTTATGGGGCATGCTGATAACAACCCGAGAGCTCAAACCCTCTTGTTTGAATTCCGCGCGCCGCGTCGGAGTACTCATAAGGGGCTTTAGAGGGGTAGGAAACCAGCGATCCCTTGTATTTTCCTTTTGCTACCGTTTCTTTTGAGACAAGGGGCACACCGAGCTCCTTAGCTCTCTCTTTTGCGAAATTCAGAAGGGCGCTTCTGTATTTTGCTGTTGCAGGATAGATCCGTTCAAAAAAGAGCACCGGTTTGTTCGTCTCTTTATCTATCAGAAGACGAAGAATGAAACGCTCGAGGATCTGACCCCGACTATCTTTTACAGCGAGGATCCGATGCTTGCCGTCCATCACATAACCCATCAACGCTTTATTCAACTTGGGATTTCCGTCGACTCTTTGACAACTTCCGCCCACTTCGGTTCCTGCAAGAAAAAGATCGAGGGGATCATCGCTGTCGACGATTGTCCACGTCTCTATTCTTTTTGGCACTGTTGGTTTGAGCCCTTCTTTAAAGGACATCACATCATTGATAAATTCTCCAACTTCATTCTCTGGCAGTTCCCTAAGCGCCTCCAGAATCTCCTCTAAATAGTCAACCGTCAACAGATCGGGCTTTTGAATCAGATTTAATAGTAGAGTGTCCAAATCGTCAAAACTCTCTGAAGGGTCGATCTTTATAGCATAGAATTCGGCCACTTTAGGGAGCTTGTTTAAAGGAAGGTGGCTGTCAGCCACAATTTTAGTCTCAATACTTTCGATAATCTGCCGGGCGATATCTTGGCCAACATCTGCTTGAAGATAATCAGCAAGAGCGCCGCTTTTTTCCTTTTTCCACTTCTCAAGAACCTGTGGGCTTGTTTCGGCAATACGATCTAAAGTCTCGGATTTCTGATAACGTGACGACTGGAACGTGTCGGCATCTACTTCTTCGATAAACGTTTTTACCGTTCTTAATAGAGCTTCAGAATCCGACGGGGAAAGCTTTAACAGGCCGGCTACATAGATAGCCAAAGCCCCCGGCTGTCGATCTCCGAAAAAATACTCAGAAAAACGAGTGGAATCTGATATGACTAAGCCCGGCATGGGCTCATCAAATACTTGAGACAAGTTTTTTATAAGTTGCTCTTTATTGATATCGCTTGAGTCAAAAGTGATGCTGGATTCCTTTTTGAGACCCACGAGGGCATTGAGAGCCTTAAGCTCTAGAAGAAAAGTTGTGTCATCCAAAACAAGGGACTTAGTTTCACCCCCCTCGGGAAGGGATTTTTTTTCGGACCGGGAAAGGTGATCGAATATCGCATTAATTGTGTCTGTGTTCACCCTGACTGATTTTTTGAGGCCCCAAAGTGCGTTGTAGAGAATTTTAGCCTTTTCGCCATCTTTGAAAATACCTGCTCTTTTGCCAAGAGTTTGAGTCAAGCAATCAGTATTGATTTCTGGGTGCGATTTTTTTAGATCATTGAGTAAAATTTTAGTCATGAAGGCATAAGAAGGCGAGATCGTCTCTTTCCAATCTGTTCGGGACATCTGTTCGGCAAAGAGAGTCACCAGATGGAACCTTAACGCGCCGTCCCGAACATTGTAGATCTTCTTAAGAAGCTGTGATTCAAATGGGGGTCCTATCTTGCTTTTTTCTCTTGTCTCCAACAATCGAAATAAGGAATAGTTCATCCAATGTGTCAGCTCGTACTGCAGATCACCATCGATTTCTAAAATAGCCTCTACACAATCGTAGATGGGAGCCCAAAACGTCCCTTCTTGTTCCAAATTTAATATGAGCGGATTCAACCTTTTGACGTCCTTATGTTTTCTAATCTTTTTTCGAAATGCCTTGCAGGCAGCTTGATGGTCTTTCAAACTTGGCCGCCCCTTGGGCTCCAAACTGTAATAGTTTTTTATTATCTCAAGATTGGGATCATCGGGAAAATTCTCGCTCAGCGGTGCCATTTTTTCCTCAATTCTTTTTTTGACCTCCTCGAGTTTGACTTCGGCTAAATCAAAGGGACGAAACAGCAATTGTCTTTTTTCGTTGACATCTTGAATCTCTTTGAAAGCAGGCCGTGTCGGAAACTGTCTGATCGCATCAAAAGAAGAATCATCTTCAAGAATCTCCGAATTTTTGAGATATTCTTTCACCAATGGCAACAAATCGGGCCATCTGGAAGCGAGGCGAACAACCTCCCGCTCAAAATCCGTATCGTCGATGCGTAACTTTTTATATCCATATTTTTCCATGAGCTTTATAGCCCCCTCTTTGTGCTCCAAGACGGCGAGGGCTATCTCCTTGCGGTCCGACTCTTTTTCCAGTCGAAACTTATCGATATTGGCGATGAGCATTCCAAGATTATTTCCGCTCTCTGCTATCTCAAGTGCGATCGCTTTTCGATTGCTTTTTTTCAAAATAGAAAATTTATCGAAATAAGATATCAGATAGCTTGTTCCTAATTCATGCTCAGTCATGACATGCGCTATCTCATTTAGATCCGCCTGATTTTTTATCGAAAATTTATTGATTTTAGGGGCTAGATGCACCGCCCCTTGCCCATGTCTTGCTATCACAAGGGCAATCTCTTTTCGGTGTCCTTCTTCTTCAAGAGAAAATTCTTCGATTTTATGAACGAGTTCGACTGCCCTCTTTTCGTGATGGGCGATTGCAACTAGAATATCTTTTCTATCTTTCTCATCTTTAGAAAAAAACGACTCAAAATTTCTAATCAGGTATTTTGCTCCTTTTTTATGCTTGGCAATGGCAAGCGCAATCTTATTTTTGTGCGCATCACTCAAAGAAAACTGATTGATATTTTGAGCTAAATCTTCAGCTCCCCAAGACGACTCAGCTATCGCAAGCGCAATCCTGTATCGGGACTCTTCATCATGAATGTTAAATCCATTGATATTTATAACAAGCCTTCCTGCTCCCTGTGGCCACCGCGCTATCTCAAGCGCTAAATCTTTTCGATGCGCGTCACTCAATGAAATCTCTTCAACTTTATCTGCTAAAGTAGGCGCAGCTTCTCGATGATGCGCTAAAGTAAGCGCCATCTTGTAACGGGTCACCTCATCATTAAAAGCAAATGCCCCCATATTTTTAGCTAGAACTGCTGCTCCCTTAGGAGACTCGGCTAACGCAAGCGCAACCTCATTTTGGTGCGCTTGAGTCAATGAAAACACTTTGAGTTTGTCTGCTAGAATAGGCGCAGCTTCTTGATGATGCGCTAGGGCAAGCGCAATCTTGTAACGGGTTTTTTCATCATGTATAGCAAATGCTCTGATATTGTGAGCCAGTACTTCTGCTCCCGAAGGAGATGCAGCTATCGCTATCGCTAAATCTTTTCGGCGCGATTCCTCCTCAAACGAAAACCGTTCGACATTCGCTGCCAGAATTTTAGGCCCACTCCCTTGCTTCATTATTTCAATTGCTAAGTTGTGTCGGTCAGCTTCATCTTCAATCGAAAACGCGCCGATATTAGTCGCCAGTTCTTCTGCTCCCCATTCATGCTTGGCTATCTCAAAAGCGATTTTTTTTAAGTCATCTCCTGACAGAGAAAACTGATCGATAGTCTTAGCGAGTTGTTTGGCTCCCCATTCATGCTTGGCTATCTCAAAAGCGATTTTTTTTAAGTCATCTCCTGACAGAGAAAACTGACCGATATTCTCAGCAAGTACTTTTGCTCCCCTTTCATGCTTGGCTATCTCAAAAGCGATCTTTTTTAAGTCATCTCCTGACAGAGAAAACTGACCGATATTCTCAGCAAGTACTTTTGCTCCTTTTTCAGTCTTAGCTACCTCTAAAGCAACCGCCAGCAATTCCTCTCCTTTCAGAGAAAACTGGCCGATATTCTCAACAAGTGCTTTTAGTGTCGTCTTATGCTCGGCCATCACAAGCGCTATCTGGTACCAGTCATCTTTGTTAAGAGAAAACTTATCAATATTATTACCCAGTGTTTCAGCGCCAAACGAATAATCGGTTAACGCAAGTGCTATCTTTTTTTGATTGTCTATTTTGGCAATAGAGAACAATCTTAAGTTTTTAATAAGTTTATCAACAACGCGAAAATGCTTTGCTATTGTAAGAGCGATCTCTGTTCTGTAGTCCTCATTCTGAAGAAAAAATTTATCGATATTTTGCGCCAAATAGTCTGCACAATCTCTATGCTCCGCAACAGCAAGTAGCACTTCTTTTAAGGCTGCTTCATCCTTGATTGGGTCTTTTTCAATATTTCTAAGAAGTATCGACGCCGCTTTTGCATACAGGGCTATCTCAAGCGCTATCTCTTTTCGGTTTTCTTCTTTTTCAATAGGCAACTTATCAAATTTATCTGCCAGATATTCCGCTCCACCTCTATTTCTAGTAATTGCAGCCGTTATCTGCTTTAGGTAAGTTTCATCTTCAAAAGAAAACTCTTGGATAATTCCGATAATTTTGTCGAGTTTCTCTGCACGATAGTTACTCATTCTGATCAACTTTAGAGCGATCTGTTTTAGATCCGCATCATCCTCAATTGAGAACTCCTTGATAGTGCCGATGAACGCTAGTGCGTCAAAATAATTATCGGCTATCGCAAGCGCGATGTCTTTGCGGTGCGTTTTGTCCTCAATCGAAAAATCTTTTATATTCGCAGCAAGTGCAGCTGCCCCTTTTTTTTGCTTGGCTATCGCAAGAGCTATCGTGTAACGACACGCTTCGTCCTCAATTGAAATTTTTTTGATATTTTCCGCCAGACGTGCAGCCCCCTGTCCATGTCTTGCTATCGCGAGCGCTATTTTGCTTCGATCTTCTTCATTGTGAATAGAAAATTTATCAATATTTTCAGCCAGACGTGCAGCCCCCTGTCCATGTCTTGCTATCGCGAGCGCTATTTTGCTTCGATCTTCTTCATTGTGAATAGAAAATTTATCAATATTTTCAGCCAGAATTTCTGCACCCGCTTCATTCTCGGCTATCGCAAATGCGATGTCTTTTAGGCAGGTTTTATCCTCAGAAGAAAATTTTTTGATGTTTTCAACAAGTGCAGCTGCCCCTCTATTACTTTGAGCCAGCGCCAGGGCGATCTCTTTTTTATTATTTACAGTGGAGTCTGACATCAAGAAATCAATTTCACGACAGAAAAGACTTGTCTCAAATTTTGCGAGCTTAAGCAACAAGCGACTGTAAACGCGTTCGCTTTTTTTTAAGTTTGGGGGAATTTCAAGTCCATAAGAATCAGACTCGAGCATTTGCTTTTTCAAAAAAAGAGCGACCTCGTTTGCCTTTCTTCTCATCAAATTTGAATCGATAGCTTTAGTTGTTTCGTTAATTTCCAGTAAAATTTCGAGATCCTCGGCTGCTTGAATCAAAAGGTCAGTAGTGTCTAACTTCATGATTTCGTTGCTTTCGTTCGCCTCATTCGAAAAGTCAGATGCGAGTGAGTCGTTACTTTCTTGAGATGTTATTGTGGCAGCGGTGCTTTCCAGATATTTTTTCTTCAATAGGTCAGGGGCATTTTCCAATATTTGCTCACGGTATGCGTTCGTATAGCCTGTCACATCCTTGATCAAAGAATGAATCATCATCGCGACGGGATCAGGAGACTCCAAGATTATTTCATCCTCTAAGGATGAGACATTGATTTCTTTGGCCACATTTTCGACTCGATTTGCGCTGGTTTGAAACGAGTCATTGTCGACATTTTTTCTTGGTTTGGCTTGTTTTGTGCTCGGGTTCTCGGTTTGCTCCTCGTTCACGTACAAGTATTCTATAGGAAGTGCTAAGATATTTTTGACCCAAACATAAGTGCGACCAAAAATCGAGCTCGCTTGCTGATCGTTTTGTTGATTGAAATCCGAACTATTTTGGCGATCGGCTTTATTGATAGGATTTGGGTCGGAAATATTTTTTGGATCCATAACATAAACCTTTTTTATCAACATCTTTTCTAATTATTATAGAACAAAATATTGTAAAATTGCAAAAAAAAATTAAAAAATTAAATCTTTATTAAATATCGTTATATCCTCAATAATTCTTATTTTTCAGTATAAAGAGTGTAAAAATAAATTCTTTAATCAATCGCGATAACAAACAATCTAAATGATCAAAAGACCAAGTAGGAAATCTGCCACAACGGAAGAATCTTTTGAAAAAATGGGGAAAAATCGTCTATTTGGAGGCCTTTAGAGGTCAAAATCACAAAAAACGACACGCACCAAATTCTTTTTAAGGCAGGTCTAACCCCTTTTCAGACAAAATAAGTCTATGCAGAGAGATCAACGATACCGACTTAAGGGCTAGGGACTGTCCCTAGCAAATCGTCATCATGACAGTTTTCATTGACTCTTAGCTAAAGTGATTCGTCTTGAGCATTCATGGGTGAGGGTGGAGAACACTCTGTCTCGATGATCGTGGTCAAATATTTTTTGAAACAAGGTCACATTTTTTTTTGCGATAGCACAAAAGGGGCGCATTTGGAAGCAAATGGCAGCGGTGATATACTTAATTGAAAAAGGCAGATCCATGCTCCCCTATCCGCAGATATTGAAAACATTGATCGACCAGCTGAAAAAATTTCCGGGGGTCGGACAAAAAAGTGCCGAACGCTACGCCTTCCAGTTGATCGAATGGAGCGAAGGGGACCTGCAGCAGTTTGCCAAGGTGCTGGCGTCCTTGAAGAGTGAGCTGAAGTTTTGCCGCGAGTGCGGCGCTCTGATGAAAGATGAAGAGTGCGCATTTTGCAATAGTGAGGCGCGGACGCAGCGCGTCTTGTGCGTCGTGTCTCATTTTAAAGACATCTTTGCCATCGAACAAACCCACGAGTATCAGGGCATCTACCATGTTCTCGGCGGCGTCCTTTCGCCGCTGGAGGGCAAGGGACCGGAAACACTCTCGATCGAACCTCTCAAAACAAGAATCGAAACGCGCGGCGTAAAAGAATTGATCATCGCGCTCGATTCCACATTGGAAGGAGACGCCACCTCTCTTTTTATCAAGGAGCAGCTCGCATCCTTCGACGTTGTGGTCTCGCGGCTCGCATTCGGCCTTCCTCTTGGAAGCGCTCTCGATTATGTCGACGGAGGGACGCTTGCAAAAGCATTTTCCGGCCGACACGGTTTTTAATTTTCGTAAACTTGCATAAATGCTTCGAATCGCCTATCATCGAATAGTTTTTAGGACCAGTGCGATTTTCATACGCCATTCGTGACCGTACCAAAATCGCGCGTAATACTTGTCATAAAATACCAGGATTGACCTATGAATCGGATCTTCCACCTTCTCGCTTCCCTTTTATTAATCACAACAACGCCTCTATTTTCTCAAACCGATATCTACGAGTCACTTGTGATCCAAGAGATGCATGTGAACATCGTCAATGCCCCGGACGGGTCGGCCATGCAGTCGAATTCCATTCTTGCCGGCCTCCAAAGCGCGCCGGGAAAATTATTTTCTCAAGGAGAGTTTGACGAAGACCTGAAAAGTCTCGCGCAAAGCTACGCCGACGTAGAACCTGTTTTGACCATCGTCGACGGCGGCCTTTCGATCACGTTGAATGTCTCTTTACGCCCCTTTATCCGCTCTTTTCAATGGTGCGGCAATAAAGCCGTCTCTCCGGGCAGGCTCCAAAAGGAGCTCGGTTTGACCGCCGGCCAGATCTTCAACCAGTCTGAATTCAACAAAGCCTTATTTGAAGTGAGGAAGTTTTACGTCAAGCAGGGGTATTTTGAGGCCGATATCGACTACACGGTCCATTTTGACTGCGACACAAATGAAGTGGATATCGTGATCACGATTGTTGAAGGTCGGTCGGGAAAGATCAGGAGTGTAAAATTTGTCGATTTCGATCCCGAAGAGGTTTCCGAGCTTCAAGGAATGCTGGTCACACAAAGCTGGAATTTCTTTTACAGTTTTTTTAGCGATATCGGCTGCTACAGCGAAGAAGCCATGTTGCAAGATCAGTTTGTCATCGTCAACTTTTTACAAAACCGCGGCTATGCAGATGCAAAAGTCACCATCGAACCAGCTCCTTCGCAGCAAGAAGGGCGCATTGTGATTGTGATCACAGCTGACAGAGGCGAGCAGTATCATTTCGGTAAGATCTCGATTGAAGGCAACGAAATTTTCGAAACAGAAGAACTTGCTCACATCTTGCGCATTCGAGAAGGTGACGTTTTTTCTCCTGAGAGGCTCCAAAATGCAATCGATAACGTGAAAAACCGCTACGGAAACTGCGGCTACATCGATGCCTATGTTGAATTCGAACCCACTCTTGATCTCGAGCGCCCGATCTACGATATCGATTTCATCATCGAAGAGGGAGAGCAATACCGCGTCGGCTTAATCCGAGTCCTGGGCAACATCACGACGCAGGCGAACGTGATTTTAAGGGAATGTCTCTTGGTGCCGGGAGAAACGTTCAACTTAGCAAAATTAAGGGCGACCGAAAGAAAGTTGCAAACAGTCGGCTATTTCAGCTGCGTCAATGTCTACGCTGTCAGACCAGAAGAAGACTCCTGCCTCGGAGACAATGTTCGCGATGTGCATATTGAGGTTGTCGAAACGTCGACGGGAAACTTTTCTGCCTTTCTCGGCTTGAGCAGTTTTGAAAGTGTCTTCGGAGGCATAAGCGTCTGTGAAAAAAACTTCAATATCAAAGGTCTTGGATCAATACTCAAGTACGGGCCGACTGTTTTAAGGGGGGGCGGTGAATACGCCTACTTCAACGCGACGATCGGTGCCAAAAACCTTCAATACAAAGCGTCCTGGGCCAAACCCTATTTCATGGACACCGAATGGATTTTCGGCGTCGATGTCGATAGAAGCTGGATCCGTTATATCTCAAACGATTACACATTGAGCTCTTGGGGAGTCAGACCTTATGGCCGTTACCCGCTCAATATCTACCAGACCTTAGGGCTTCACTACCGCATCAGAAACTCATCTGTTCAGCTGACAGGCCCCGAGGAGTCAAAAGAGCTGGAAAGGGCAAAAATGAACAGCGGCCTCGTTTCAGCTGCAGGATTTTCCTTCTGTTACGACACCACCGACCACCCCATTATGCCAACCTGGGGAATCCGCTCCCTTTTTGAAACAGAGTTTGCCGGAATCGGAGGCGACCAAAATTTCTTCACTGTCGGCTACCTGAACAGCATCTACGTTCCTTCCGGTCGATACGGTGTCTTCAAAATGCGGGCCGATGCCAAATTCATCATTCCCGCCTTTGGAACTCGATTTGTTGATATCCCCTTGGATGAACGACTCTTTCTCGGGGGCATTTGCTCTGTCAGAGGTTACCGGGACTTCTCCCTTGGAACACGGTTTGTTGGGCAAAGAAAAGTGAAAAACGAGACGGGGCAAGAAGTGACCCAAAATTACATCACCGACGACCCAACAGGTGGTATTTCGATGAATCTTCTCTCTCTCGAGTACACCTACCGCTACTGGTGCAAAGTCGAGCCGTTTGCCTTCTTTGACGCTGGACATTTGAGTGACGGAACTTTGAGCTTCGGCCGCTTGACCACTTCCGCCGGATTCGGTCTCAGAGCCTATCTGATGCCGGGCAGTCCTCCGCTAACATTAGGGCTCGGGTATCCGATCAACAACCCGGACAATTCGCCAACAAAACGATTTTTCTTCTCTTTAGGAGGAAACTTTTAGTATAAAGGAGTGTACACATGAGAAAAATGACGTCATTTTTATCGCGCCACGCGGCAGCTGCCTGTCTTGGGCTGATTCTCCCGCTGGCAGTCGTCTCTGCGGCTTCAGCCTCTGCAGCAGAGAACAACGTCCGCATTGGCCTTGTCAACTTTAAAACTGTGATTGAAGACTCCAAAGTGGGCAAGCAAGAGCAGGATATGTATGACAACATGAAAAAGCAGATCGAGTCGATACTGACCGAAAAACAAGAAGAGTTCACCAAAATTGCGAAAAAGCTTGAAGACGAAGATTTCCGCGAAAGTCAAAACGAGGAGTCCTTGAAGAAATTGGAAGACCAATACCGCCAACTCGGACAAGAATTGGCTCAAGGGCAGAATCAGTACTACCAGGCGCTTCAGCAAGCAAATTTCAAGATTTTGCAAAAAATTGCCGACGTCGTTGCAAAAGCATCAGAGAAAGTTGCCGAGCAAAAACGGTTGGATCTCATTTTAAATGATGACAATGCGTTTTTTAATGCAAAGAATCTCGATGTCACGCAAGCGGTCATCGCGGAGATGGATGTCATTTCAGAACAGGAACTGAAAGACGCCTTGGAGAAAAGCGATCAACCCATCAAACTCGATATGTCGAAGTAGTTGTATGAAAAAGAGTTTTCCACTCAAAGAGTTGGCTGCGCTCACAAATTCTGAACTTGTTGGGAACCCTCGTGTTGAAATCACGGGGGTTGCTGATTTAAGCAGCGCAAGCGAAAGCGAGGCGTCCTTCCTCGGACACCCCCGCTACGAAAAAAAGGTCCCTGAGTCAAAAGCGGGGGCCATTTTTATTCGTCCCGATGTTAAACGGTCCTCGGCCCATAATTTTCTGATCACAGACGATCCCTACACGGCCTTTCAGAAGGTGATCGACTTAGTTTACGAGGGTCAGGATCAATCGACAGGATTTGAAGGCATTCATCCGAGCGCTACCATTCACCCCGAGGCAGAAATCGGAGAGGGTGTCACCATCGGTCCAAGGGCTGTCATTGACAAGGGGGTCTCAATAGGGGCAGGGTCATCCGTTGCCGCCGGGGTTGTGATCGGACTGGACGCTGCGATCGGAAAACAATGCGAGATCCATCCGAATGTCGTGATCAAAGAGCGATGCGTCATTGGAGATCGAGTGATTGTGCAGTCGGGTGTGGTCATCGGAGAGTCGGGCTATGGCTATACGCAAAGCCCTCAAGGGGGACATGTGAAGTTGAAACACTACGGCATCGTCGAAATCGGTGACGATGTTGAAATCGGCGCCAACACGACGATTGCACGCGCCCGCTTCCATAAAACGACGATCGGAGCAGGGACAAAGATTGACTGCCTCGTGGAAATAGGCCACAACGTTCAGACGGGCAAGCATTGCTTGATCGTTGGGCAATCTGTCATTGCTGGGTCCACTAAACTTGGCGACTATGTCATGCTTGGGGGAAAGACCGCTCTCGATGGACACTTAGAGATCGCAACAGGCGTTATGCTTCGCGCTTTTTCGGGTGTCAGCAAATCGATCAAAGAGCCCGGCGCTTACGGCGGCCTTCCCGCTCAAAAACTATCGGACGAAAATAGAATGTCTGTCCACGTCAGAAAAATTGATCAATATGTCGCGCGCATCAAAGAGCTGGAATCTCGCTTGGATGCGATCGAGTCACTTCATCGTTAAGTGTGATCGGAATCCTCCCCCTAGTACTTAGTTAATAAAGTTTTTCTACAAATTCGAATTCTAAGCCGCCGGGATGGGCCGATCTTAATCG
>CAZVSU010000036.1:0-25694 GCA_964629645.1 uncultured bacterium
TCAAAAACTTTTTATAAGGTGTGCTAGGGGACGTCTTCAAATTTCGAATGACTGAATTTGAAGGCGTTCCCTAGAGAACGTCCCTTAAGACTTGATCTCTTCTACAAGATGGAAATGATTGCCGTCGCGGTCTTTCATGAGTTGAAGTTTTACGTTTGCAACAGTCATTGTCTCCCCGACAAAATCGACAGAGTCCTCTAAATCTTTTTTCGCCTGCTCGATATCATCGACTGTTAGACAGACAACGGCATTTTTGCCGGCTTTCATTCCGTCATGGGGATTTTCAATCGCAAGTCCTAATCGCGCCCCGTCCGGTGCCGCAAGTTCCGCCCAGCCATGTTCTTTATCATGCACTTTCAACGTCAAGCCGATGACGTTCGTGTAAAAATCAATGGACGCATCGAGATTTGAGACACAGACCCAACTCATAAACATTCCTTGTACCGACATACACCCTCCTTTTGTTTCCCTGAGGTTGATCCTATCGCGTCGAAAAGGCGAAGTCAACCGAGATTAATTCTCTTTTAACAAAATAAAGGGAGCACTAGCATAGAAGGGATATGACTAAGCAAAGGAGCCGATCCGTATGACAAATTTTATCACTGCCGACAATAGGGGTTGGTGGAAAACCGATCTCGCAGCACCATTTACAGCCTTTTTCGCATTCAAAGCAATCCGGGTGGCAACCGGAGGGTTCAATCCTATCACCGGCCTGATGATCAGCACGGTGGCCTCTTTTGCAGATATTCTGGGAAGTGCAATCACAAACGGGTCCCAAGAAAACTCAGATCTTTACTTTCGGTATGCCGTGACGATTTTGGCCCCCCTCGCAATTGGAATGTGCCTTGGGATGCCTTTTGTACCGGCCCTTATCATGACCATCGCGAATCTCGGGATCAGACTCTTGATCTATGAGTTTTTCTTTCAGGAAAATGGGGACCACTCAGATGACGCTGTTTAAAGATCGAAAAGAAGCTGGAGCTCAGATCGCTCATAGGCTCGCGCCATACAAAAACCATCCCAAGGCAATTGTGATCGGGCTGCCCCGGGGGGGCGTTGTTTTGGCTGCTGAAGTCGCAAAAGCGCTATCACTTTCCCTTGACGTTGTCTGCCCCAGGAAAATCGGCGCTCCAATCAATCCTGAGTTCGCTATCGGGGCTATCACAGAAACGGGCGAGGGAATCTTCGACTTTAAAGCCATACGGTATATGAGCGTCACAGACGACTACATCGAAAGCAAAGTCGCAGAAGAAAAAGAGCAAGCGATGAGGCGCCTTGCCCTCTTTAGAAAGGGAATGCCCCCCCGCGATCTCAAAGATAAGACCGTTTTGATCGTCGACGACGGTCTTGCCACAGGTTCGACGATGAAGGCCGCCATTCAGTCGATCAAAGCTGAAGGCGCCGGCAAAATTGTCGCAGCCGTGCCGGTTTCACCCGTCGATACCTTGGAGGAAGTCTCGGAAATGGTCGATGAGATTGTCTGCATCGCAGCACCTCCCTCTTTTCAGGCCGTCGGTCAATTCTACGAAAACTTTTCAGAAACAACAGATGATGACGTGATCGAAATCATGAAGGCGTTTTCCTAAACCTGTCATGTTCGCAAGTGCCGCCTCTTTCAGTCCGATTTCGTCGGCATCACAGCCGCCCTCGCGACGCTGTAGGCGCGACCCACTTCTTTGACTTGGTTTCACTTCAGAGAACTCGTGCAGTTGGGGCATCGTGTCGCCTGAATCGGGATACTTAAGCAGCATTCAGGACAGGATCGAGTCGTGTCGTCTTTCGGTCCTTCCATCTTTTCGCGGAGGCGGTTAAAGTTTCTGACGACCAAGAAGACAGAAAACGCCACAATCAAAAATGAGATGATTGAGTTGATAAAGGCTCCAAAATTGACCGTTACGGCGCCGGCAGATTGAGCGGCTTCTAATGTGGAATACGGACCTACAGGAGCGCCCTCTTTGAGCGTGAAAAACAGATCGCTAAAGTCGACGCTCCCGAGAAGAATGCCTATTGGAGGCATCAAAACGTCATTGACAAGGGAGTTCACAATCGCGCCGAAGGCGGCCCCGATCACAATACCGACCGCCATATCCAAAGCATTTCCCTTGAGGGCAAATTCACGAAATTCTTTCAGCATAAGCTCTGTATAAGGCACATATCCGAATAAGTCAATCTTTGCTAGGATCAAATTATGAAGGGAATCATCTTTGCAGCCCTCGCGCTCGGAGCGGTACTGGGCTTTTTGATTTGGAAAAACCTCAAGGAACCTGACTTAGGCGTTCACGATGGGTCGCTGTCTGACTGTCCGGGCACTCCCAACTGCGTGAGCTCCAAGAGCCCGATTAAGGGGCAATTCATGTCTCCATTTCAATCGAGTCCGGATGCGATCGCATTACTTGCTGACATTGTCTCAAGCGATCCTTACGGGACTGTGGTCGAACAGAAAGACAACTACTTACGCGCTCTCTACAAAAGCCCGGTTTTTCGGTTTC
The DNA here is from genome assembly GCA_964629645.1 of uncultured bacterium. Classification (GTDB taxonomy): domain Bacteria; phylum Chlamydiota; class Chlamydiia; order Chlamydiales; family SLFE01; genus JAAKFL01. Next base: position 2,490 of record CAZVSU010000036.1, read on the forward strand.
GAGACGATGTGGAGTTTTATCTGACAGGAGATGAAATCCAGGTGAGATCAGCCTCACGGGTCGGTTACAGCGATCTCGGCGTCAACCGGAGCAGGATAGAGAAGATACGCGAGGCCTACAACAAGAGGAGACAACATGATCGAAACAGTTGAGCTTTATTATGAAGTCAAGGGTGAAGGGCCCCCGCTTATCTTGATCTCGGGCTTGACCGCAGACCACATGACGTGGATGCCTCTTGTCGATCACCTGGCCAACAAGTACCTGGTGGTCACGTTCGATAACAGAGGCGTCGGGAAAAGCCCTACGCCAAAAGGCGTCTCATCGATCCGCCACTTCGCCCACGATACCGTGAAGATGATGGATCGGATTGGGATTGAGACAGCTCATATTGTCGGCCAGTCGATGGGAACAGCGATCGCTCAAAACATTGCCGCTGAATTTCCAAGCCGCGTCGATAAATTGATTCTTTCCAACGGCATGACTCAATCGGATAAAACATCAGAGTATGCCTTTCGCCTCGTTGGACATTTGATGGAAGATGGAGTCCCAAGAGAAAGAATCATGGAAGCGATCCTGCCTTGGAGCTTTTCCAATGACTTTCTCGACCATCAGCCCAATGTCGATATCATAAAAGATATGTACAAACACACCCCGACTCCCCAAACACCGGAAGGTTTCTGGCTTCAATTTCAGGCGATCTATACCTCGGACACAACTCCCCTCCTCCCCAATATAAAAGCCAAAACATTGATTATAACGGGAGAAGAGGATCTGCTGACAACAGTCGAGGATTCAAAAAAGCTTCACCGAGGAATCAAAAACTCAAAATTGGAAGTGATTCCGGGGATGGCACATGTCCCCCATGTGGAAAAACCGGAGCTTTTCTTGGACATGATCGACTCCTTTTTGGAAGAAAGATGAGACCGATCCTCGCTGCCGCGATGATGCTTGCTCCCCCGGATCCGACCTCCTATATTTCTGATACCTGGAGCCACCTCGAGCGCTGGTGCGGCGCAAAAAGGGGACTCCTGGACCCTAAAATGCAGCCGGACCAAAAGCCTGTTGTGTACATCAGCCAAAAAGAAGACCTAGAAAAAATCAGACATATCTTAAGCGCTGTCTCAGTCCGCGTCCTTCCCGATGACCCCCTCTCTGTCGACCACCATGGATTGCTTTACCTTCCGAAACCCTACATCACGCCGGGCGGTCGGTTTAACGAGATGTATGGATGGGACTCATTTTTTATTTTTCTCGGTCTCATCGAAGAAGGAAAAACCGAAATGGCCGATCATTTAATCGACAACCAGCTTTATCAAATAGAGCATTACGGGCATGTCCTTAACAGCAATCGGACCTACCACCTTTCCCGCTCCCATCCCCCGTTCATCTCGCAAATGGTGCTCAGACGCTCAGAACATGATCCCCAAAAATTAGAGCGAGCCTACCCACTCATCGAAAAATACTACCGATTCTGGACAACCGGGAAACGGTGTGTCCCTGAACATCATCTCTGCCGTTACTACGACGATGCTAAAGGCCCTGCAATCGAGGTGATCAGCTCAGAAATCGACCATACCGGAATGAATCACTTCGACCGCATTGAGAGACTTATTCTGAGCGGCACTCTCATCGTGCCAATAGAGATCTACAGATCGGGCTTAACAGAAGCCTATTATCTCGATGACCGCGCCATGCGTGAATCGGGCTTTGATGTGTCATGCTGCTTTGGACCTTACGGAATCGAAACGACAAAACAGCTCCCTGTCTGCCTCAACACCCTTCTTTATTTGATGGAGGTCAACCTCGAAGAAATGGCCAGAAAACTCGGAAAAAAAGAGGAAGAGAAAAAATGGCGCGAATGTGCGCTCAGGCGAAAAAATCAGGTCAACGCACTTTTATGGAATGAAAAGAAGGGACTGTATGTCTCCTATAACTTTGACCGGGGCGAGCACCATTGCTTCCCTTTTCTGACCGCTTATTATCCTATGTGGGCCGGCATCGCCACAAAAGAGCAGGCAGCGACACTCGTCAATCTCTTATCTCTTTTTGAAAGAAAATGGGGTCTTGTGACCAGCACTGAGCAGACAGGGTGTCAGTGGGACTCTCCCTTTGGGTGGGCCCCTCTTCACTATATCGTTGTGATGGGTCTTTTGCGTTACGGATATGAAGCAGAGGCAAAAAGAATTGCCGAGAAGTTCTGCGCACTGGTCGAAAAAGAGTACCGGCGAACAGGACATATATTCGAAAAATATGACGTCATAAAAGGAACTGCCGATGTGCATCTCGATTTCGGATACGAAAGCAATGAACCCGGTTTTGGCTGGACCAATGCGGTTTATCTTCTATTCAGACATCGCCTGAACAAAATGGCGGCGGATGAGTCTCGAAACCGATGACGCGACGTCTCCTGGGACCTTCCCGTTCATCAATTCGACGACATCGGCAACAGCGCGCTCTCGTTCTTCATATCTCGTGATTTTGATCAATGCTGCGATGGCATCGGGAAAAAGCCCCTTGCGTGCATACTCGACAGCTTTGTAGGATAAGTGGTCACTGTCGCTGATTGAATGATCGCATGAAGGGTCGTCGTCGATGAACTCGATGTTCCCGTAGCAGGCAGTGGCAGCCTCTCTCCCTCGGGGATCTTGTATGTGGGATGCAAGCCGTTTTCCTTTTACAGACTGGTGTGCGAGCAGAAACGACCTCAGAATTTTTTGCACACTTTCCTTCACTGTTTCTTCATGAAACGGAGCAAGATCCCAATAAGAAAAAAGATCATGGAGTCTAAAAGCGTCATCAATACAGCCTTGATTCAGTCTAAAGTCAATTTCTTTCCGCCCCTTCAAAATACATCGATGCCTCACAAAAGGGGCGCTCTTGTCTTTGTTTGACAACAGCGCCAAAAAGAGAAGGGCGGTTTCAAAGTTTTTATGTGTTATGAAGTGTGTGACCACAGGCCACAGAAGTTGATCATTGATGTCGATAAAGCCAGACTTTCTTATTAAGGCGATAAAGAGCGCCCGCGCCGCCTGCGCCGGCTGATTAAGCTGACTCGCAATCACAGCGACATCCCGCAACTCTTCAAATGTGAACATGTGGTGTCTCATGTCGAAGGCGCTAAAATCCCCTAACTTCGCCCTCTGGAGATCGAGTTTGACTGCATAGTATTCCGATCTATTGCCAAGCCAGGCGCTCACTTTTGCCAACTGCAAAAAAGAGGCGCTCGATTCGATCAAAGCGTGCCAACACGCCTTATGATTCCCCCTTTTTTCGAGCAGGTAAAGGGCCAAATTCTCCCGCCCTTTGTTCATCAGCAAAATGAAAAGCGACGGGGGCAACGACATGTTCTCTTCTCCCAAGTAGAGGGATACGGCTTGATCGAGATCACCCCTTAGAGTGCACGCCTCAACGAGAAGCCGCTTAGTCTCGCAAGTACTTGAGATTTGATTGAGGACCCTTTCCCCTTCGTCAAATAATCCCAAGCGAAAAAAAGCGACCGCCTTTTTTAAACAAGGGGGTCTTGAGTCTCTCACCAAATAATAGGGGTGCCAAAATTTGTGATGTGCGGATGATGGATTGCAAAAAGAATGCGAGTCAAAAAGAGCCGTGATGTCAACCGCAGCCTTCCTCAGAGCACAAAGGCTTTCGGCTTTTTGGATACGTTGGATGAAATCGTCAACTTTTTTTGATCTCAGATCACAACAAAGGCGTTTTGATGCCGCGAGGTGCTTTTGGCGGACTTTGGCAACAGTCAATTGGCAAAAGAGACGACACACTCCTGTCAAAGACATCGCCGTTTTCTCGTCGCAATGAGAAAAGATGTGGGACCAAATTTCAGGAGGGAGTGTGATGCTTCGACCGTGTCTCCTCTGTTTCTTGGAGCACGCCTCAGTGAGCTCGGGATATTGACGTTTGACAGAGTGTCCTTCAATCATCATTAAAGTTGGCACTTTTAAAGAAATGAATATAATCAAATTTATGCATGTTTATCTCTTTGTCGCGGCTTTATTTTTTCTCTGCGGGTTTAGTACCACTTTCATGACCACTTTAGCCCTGCATAGCCAAGATCTTTTTCAGCTTGGCCGCTCTTCTTCGACAGCCCTCTTTGCCAGCTTTTATCTCGCCACCTTAATCGCTGCGCCCATAGCGGCACAATTTTATAATAAGGTCCCGATTACGACAAGCATGAGGGCCGCTCTTTCGCTTGCCTTCTTGGGATCAGCAGGGATTTACGCTGGCAGCAGTTTGGGCACCTTCACTGTCGCTCTCCCCTCTGTCTTTGCGATGGGATGCGGCCTTTGGGCTTTGCAGGTGATCATGAACCCTTATAGTCTTCATTATGGGGATCAAGAAAGTGGAGCGTCAAGGCTCAGCATTCTCCAGGGGTTTTTCGCTCTGGGAATGCTCCTGGCTCTCTATTTCGGCACTCACTTTACTCTCGAGAGCCCTTCAGAGGGAAGCCCTCCGTTTCCGATTTCAGCGCCTTATCTTATCCTTGCTATCGCCTGGGTGATCCTATTCGCCATTCATGAGAGATTTCCCCTAAAAAAGATAAAAAGCCTCGAAGAAATATCAGGAAAAAGCAACGCCATCGCGCCAGCGTTACTGATTCTTGGGGTTTCCCTCATCGCCGCCGCTATAGGTATTGAAACAGCACTTGGCCATTATCTCATCCCCTTTTTATCAGAGCGGACGATTCTCGATACCAACTTTGGGACAGCCAGCCAGCTTGTCTTCATCTACTGGGTTGGATTTACTGTGGGACGTTTTGCAAGCGGTCTCCTGTTTCATGGGATCCCACCTCGCTTCATTCTCTATTTTCATGCCGGGACAGGGCTTTTGCTTCTCCTCATCACCTGCATCACAACAGGAGGTGTTGCTGCCTTAGCCGCGCTTGCGACAGGACTTTCAACGTCTGTTTTATTTCCGACCCTCTACGCTCTTTTCTTAGAAGAGTCGTCAGGAGCTGAGATGAGGCTCTCAGGATATCTTATCATGGCGTCGACCGGCGGCGCCTTAGTCCCTCTTTTTCAGGGGGCTGCAGCCGATCTCTTAGGCATCCACCTCTCCTTTTTGATTCCGGCGATCTGTTTTGGGGCGATTTTCGCTTACTCAATCCGCCGCCCCAGAATGAGTCTACAGCCGATTCGCGTCAAAGTCACTCGCCGACGATGATGATCGCCCCGCCGGCAATTCGTCCTCCGGCGTTTCCAGTCGGCTGCCCAAAATCATCTTTTTTCTCATGAATGATCACAGCACGGCCAGCCACGTTATAACGACCACCGTTCAATTGGAGCTTCGGAACAACGAGGCTGAGCTGCCCCTTGCCGTTTTCGTCAATGTCAATATTGCCAAAATCTCCTGCATGGGCATTTTCAAATCCATCGCGTATGATGTCGCCATGCTTTGTGTTATCCGGGTTATAATGACCGCCTGCAGCTCTTCCTTCGTCGCTTATGTCCCCAAATTCGTGCACATGAAAGCCGTGCTTACCAGGGGGAAGCCCTTCGACAACTGCCTCAACTTTCAAGCCCTCAGCCGTTTCGGTAAAGACAACAGTGCCGGAAATATTCGTGTCGCCCATCGTTGACACAATATCTGCTCTCCCCTTTTCATACGTTTTTGCCTTACCTGCTGTGCCGCAGGACATCAGTAACGCCAATGCAAGTATTCCCAACCGTTTCATTGTTTGACTCCTTTATTTTTTACAGTGCCTTGATTAAAAATTTTATTCAAATCCAAGAGAGCACACGTATTCCTTGTTAAAATTGCAAAGCTTTGTATGATGAGCCAAATCGAACGTAGGAGGATCAATGACTTCCGTTGGACACGCCCCCTTCAAGCCCCCTTCTGCTGGAACTGCTTTGATTAACCGGACCCTCCCTCCAGAGATTTTTCAATACATCCTGAGCTACCTGACTATCCCCCAAAGAGCGATTGTTCTCAGAGTGAGCCGCCTTTGGTATGCTAGCACCCTCACACAGACTCGTAGAGAGGGAAAAGGGCAGTTTAAAAGAGTGACAGACTTTTTTCTTTCCAAGCTGGATCCCGTCAAAGAGAAAAAACAGATCGATTGTCTCACGAAAGCTCTCAAACTCTCCTCGAGACTTAATCAAAAAACCCTTTGGCTCATCGAAGCGGCAGCAGACGACCTCTATCGGAACATGGCCGCTATTTTAGTCTCTATTGAAAGCGAGATTGTCCTGGACGACAGTCCAAAACGGGACGCAGACGCTATTGGTAAAGTCGCCTTCTACGCCAACACCTTGTGGCAGGCTTCTGTAGCGGGATCAATCGATGGGAAAGAAGAAAAACAACAGGCCTACTTTGATATTGCACTCAAGCTTCTTGATGCAAGACATGTGTCATTCGCCGCAGATATTCTTGAATACAAACCAAAAACGAACCTTTCGGAACGTTATTTCGCTTTTGTTAACGCCCTCAAAAAAGAAGACTTTTATTATGCCTTTATTTTTTCAAAAAAAATTGACGACCCATTGCTGCGCGCAAAAGCTTTTAGACAATTGTCTTCCCGCTTGATTGAGTACGGTAAATTGGAATCCGCATTCAAACTGACTCGCGAGATGCCGGAGGTGAGCGAGAAGTACCATCAAATCAAGTACATTTCCCAGCACTACCTAAAACAGTCACACTTTGATGAGGCGCTCAACATAATCTCCTGCATTTCAGATATTAAGATGCGCTCGGAGGCTTTAAAGGAGGTCGTGCGAAAACTTGTCCGATGCCGCCTTATTGAAAAAGCAAGAGAGGTCGCCGAAACCGTTCCCGACCCTAAAGTCTATGAGGTCTGCCGCACAATCATTGACCATCAGTGGAGATTTTAGCGAGATCATCTTTTCGCCTGATGTAGGCATTACGGATGCGGCTTGTCCAAACTTCTTTTTCGTGATCGGTTAAGGTGCGGTATCTTTTTTCATAGGTCACATACTGATACCCCGTCCTCGTAAAAAAATGGTGCATAATTTGCGTGAAAGGGGGGTGGCCTTTGTGCCCATTCGGAACTTCTATGAAGAGGACAATTTCGCTCGGCGTTTTATAGAGCGTTTCGAGATTGTACTCAGATCCATAATAGGCTGTCCTCCCCATTTTCATCATGCGCGAATACCAAAGATCAGAATTCATCGGCTTATCGCGGTTCATCCCGATTGTGATCATCTCGTCCCACTTGTCGATACTTTGATCTTTGGGAATCCACTCTTGAACGTACGTTTTTCTTAAAGGGTGATGGGTGGAAAAAGCCAATTCATACCGATTTGCCGCCTCTTCGCCGACAGGGAGAACGAGTTTATCGTCGAAGTTGTACCTGAGGCAAAAGGTACCGGGCTCTTCTCGCATCCAGACATTCCCTTGCGCCGAGCAATGTCCAAAAACGGCTAAGCAGACAGCAAATATCATTGCGCACTTTTTCATGGTCACTCTCCTTAAACAGCATTATTTTGACAAAATACTACCACCCTTCCCCCTTTTTGTCTTCCCCAAATGTGGTCAAGCAAATCAATCGCATCGTGTCGACAGCGACCAGCCTATCGATTCACGCAACAGGCTGTCTCAGAACTGTCACATGATATCTTAACCGTGACAAATTTTTGAAGGCCAGGCAAGATTATCAGCAATGATGGACGTTCACCAGCCCCTATATTCACCTTGAATAATTTTTTCCAAATGTCTTGGATTTAACCTCTTCAGTCGTAAATTTTCATATGAATGATGCAGATGATTGTCTCTAATTGGCGGCAGATTGGCGACGACCGCTGCACCATTCATCAAACCGTATTCCAAAGGTAGGCCATTCGTCATTCAAGATTTTAAGGGAGGGGGTCATGGCCGCTTCATGTTTTCGATCCTTTCCTGCAGCATCTGGTATGTTTTTGGTTTATCCAACAGCAACCTTTTAATTTTGGGGTCGATTCGAGCGAAAAAATCCTCTTCAAACCAAAGTTTTTCATCCTGGATTTTCTTAATAGTTGTGGTGACGTGAGAGATCAAATCGAAGCGTCGCCAACCTTTATACACAGTATCGACATTTACCCGGCAGGGATCAGATTTTGAAATATACGAGAACTTCCAAAAATAGGAACAACCCGGCATTTTTCGAGCTCGTTCAATTTCTTCTAAGTACATGAGCCCCCGAAGCAGAAGTTTTGAGGTCGCGAAGGGGCAGTTATCCGCTTTTTGCTCTTTGGTGATGAATGCCGCAAGCGGACGAAGCTTTAGCTCTCGATCTATCTGCTTTTGAAAATATGATTTCTCTACCTTCTCACTGACCCATTTGACCCCGCCTGTTATGGGGTCGACCAATTCAGCTAAAAACTGCTTCATAAAGGAAGGATTAATTTGATCGACAGCATTAATTTCATAAATTTTAAAACCCGGATATCCCTCAGCACCTTCTCCTTTATCGCATTTGATGAGCAAAGATTGTCCCTCATTCATTTTTTTGAGAATCAGTCCGGTCACGTGACCCTTCCAACCCGTGAGCAAAGCACACGGTTTTCCCATATTAAATCTCGTTGCCATATCGTCTGGATTAGGATTAGAGTTTGTCACGGCTAGGCTTTCCAGCGTCGAAGGGAAGTCCTGAAGCCATCGATAACTTTGAATGGACTCGATGATTGCCCCTAAGGCGAGTGAGTCGGCATAACCTTCAAGGTCAATAGGAATCGCATCAGGCCCTATGGTTGCAAGGCCCGTTAACGAAAAACGAAGGGCGGTCACCTGATAAAGGTCGATCGTTTTCAAAACCCCATCGGTGGCTTCATCGAGCCGCTTTTCAATGACATCTAGGCCGTCCATTTTGGCAATCCTATAAACAACTGCTAAATTCTGGTAATTGATCGTCCCTTCTGACAATCCCTTGTCAATCGCCTGCCTGATGAGTGCGGGGTCACCGACAAAGTGGGCGATATTCATTATCGCCCACTCGTCAATCATCAGGTTATGATGCAGCAAGCAGGCGATGATCTCGTCAACAGCTTCTCTAGGCTCGGGAAAAAGGTCGATCATCTTACAGAGCCTGTGGAGAATCTCTCGAGATTCATTCTGATCAGACCATCCTGCGAGTTTTTGAATCAAATCTCTTTTATTGAGTTTGATCAAGACGTCATAGCGGGGTGTATGCCCTCGTTTTTGCAGGGCAAGCAACACATTTGCATTTTCATACTTGATGGCTTGCCTTTCAATGGTCGAAAAAGAAATCCGGGGCGACTCTTCGGTTTGTCGATTGAGAATCTCGAACAGAAACTCGATACACTCCATTTGATTTTTTCGCGCCATGCAGCAGATCTCGAAGTCTTTTTCCAATGGCGCTTTTGATTGCCCGAACGCTTTGAGAATGTCTACCTCTCCTGTGAGTAGGGCATGCCTAAAGGCGGCTGTTTCAGCAGTTATCGCACCTTTTTCCAACTCCTTCTGAATTTCCTGAGAGATAAGAGTCTCTCGGATCTTTCGTCCCATTTTCTTCGATTCGTCAAGGCATGACTCGAAAGTATCTGAAACGTCGAGATGGGTTTTGATAAGGGATGTAAAGGTATCTGAGGCAGCGGATTCGATCAGGGTGAGCTCTTCGAGCTCCTGAATGGAGAGCCGGCTCAAATTCCGGCCGACTTTTTCAAATTTTTCTATGATTGTGAGGGCAAGAAGGCTAATGTTTTTGTTTTTACATTCAGGTTCAGAACTAATGTCTGCCTGTTTAATATTGAAAAATTTTAGACGATGTATTACATCAATAATATCATTAAAATCGCTGTTCATAGTAATAATTTATTTTAAATTATAACATTATTACTATTTTAAATGATAATTTTATTTATTATAAAAAATTAAGTTTTTATCACACAATAAGGTTTTTTGTGACCTCTTTGATGAATTTCATAGGGCGTTTTTGATCCCTTTCGATCCAGCCCAGATTAAAAATCTGACGAGCTTCCGATTTTTCCTCCCTTTTTGTGTCGCAAACCCTCCAATTGGGATTAGAGGAATCCTTTTTGATGCGGTGAAGAACGAGCAGGTGGTCTTCATCTAGATCATAGCGAATGCAAATAAAGGGACGATTTTGAGATAAGAACCCGATTCCTATATGATGAGAGGCAAGCTGTCGAACGATTTGATCTTTTTCTGTCTGACTGATTTCGTTATAGGAGGGCGGTAAATCGAGATGAATTCGTGGGGACTGATACAAAACGTCTTTCCCAATCCCCTTAATAAGAGCTTCGGGGAATTGACGGCAAAAGGCCTCTTGCAAGAAAATTTTGGTCAATTCCTTATTTGTTAGGGCGCAGCTTAAGAGGCTTCGGCTGTCGCATTGACCCGCAATTATGCTCCAAACTTCCAAAGGAACAACTTGACTAGGGCTCTTTTGCGGGGGAACTTTCCCTAACCATGGGATGAAACTGCAGAGGCTGTGGATCATAATCAACTCCAATTGATACTCTTTCAATTTTTAAGAATCGGCTAGTACTTAGTTAATAAAGTTTTTCTACAAATTCGAATTCTAAGCCGCCGGGATGAGCCGATCTTAATCAGCTCAATATTAACAATATAGAGCCGATTAAGATCGGCTCATCAAGGCGCTTATCATGCCGAATTTGATCAAAAACTTTATTAACCAAGTACGACTGCCAAGTCTATTATATTATATTAATAAAACATTAATATTTTATTAAGAAAGTTTCACTCAAGACCGCAGAAGGTGGATTGAGGGTCTTATCAAGGACTTTTTCCGTGTGAAAATGCACGAGCGCCTTACTTGAAGGCGCGGAGGGTTTGAATGATGAATTCCGGCTGTTCGTGCTGGATGAAATGCCCGGACGACTCGATAACGCGATGCTGTCCGTTTGATGAAAGGGAAGCAAGCTTTTGGTGTGAGTCTCTGATCGTGTTGTAGAGCTCTTTTTGACCGGGGCTTTTTTGTAGAAACGGAGTCTCACCCGATGACACCACGATGAGGGGAAGTGTTTGGTCGGATCGTCTCACGTCCCGCATGAGGCGCAGACTCTCTTGCAACGACAGACTTTCGTGATATGCTGTGATGAGAGTCTGCGGTCTTAGATAGTGCGCCTCCAAAGGGTCGAAAGCAGCAGCTGGAAGGTCTCCGAATGTTTTGGCAAGTTTTCCTCGGTTCATGAGGCGATGAAGGCCTGCTTGAGCAAAAAAAAGGGTTGTGTGATCCCAAAGCCGCGCCGGTGCTGCGAGTCTCGGTGCGGGCAAGGAGTCTGCGAGATCTTCATGAAGCGGATCGAGAAGCACAAGCGCCCGCACATCATCTGGATAAAGCGACTGGAAAAACTGCATGGTGAGGGCGCCGTAGCCATGCCCGACTAGGATGTAGGGAGGCTTCTCCCCAGCGCTCGTGAGCAGCTGTTTCAGCTCGTACGCAGCGTCAAAGGCAGTGCGGGAGCCTAACGCAGGCTCACTCCACCCGTAGCCGAAGCGGTCGTAAGCGACGACGCGGAAGTCCCCTTTGAGCTGCTCTTGGATGGCATGCCATTCTGTCGAGTTGACCCCGTGGTCAGAATCAAAGACCAGCGTAGTGGGGCCGCTTCCTGTCGCGTTTATGTGCATTTTCCTTCCCTGCACATCGACGAGGCGTCCGGGAGGCGGGTACTTTCGTTGGTCACGGGACGAGGAGAAACGCTCGTAGACCCAGCCGATCAGCAAGACGGCGACGCAGACAATGACAATGGCTTTTAAAATTTCGAGTGAGAATCGTTTGATCGAAGGGAGCATAGCGAAAGCCTTCCATTATTTTCTGTGATCCGCAATATAAAAGCTATGCGGGCGATGGTTTTAAAACAAGCAAAGAAACCTCTTTCAATGGAAGAGGTGCCCAGACCGGAGCCGGGCTCTGGGCAAGTGCTGATTCGGGTGCATGCGTGCGGCGTCTGCCGTACCGACCTCCATATCATCGATGGGGAGCTCTCAGAGCCAAAGCTCCCTTTGATCCCGGGGCATCAGGTGGTCGGAACGGTGGCTGAGTGTGGCAAGGGCGTTCGAAACTTTTCTCAAGGGGACCGCGTCGGCGTCCCCTGGCTTTTTCAAACATGCGGCTCATGCCGCTATTGCCTTTCAGACAAAGAAAACCTTTGCGACCACGCTCTTTATACAGGTTATCAGGTGAACGGAGGATACGCTGAGTTTTGCGTTGCCAACGAGTCTTTTTGCTTCCCCATAGACCAAAGTTACGACGACATCCAAGCGGCTCCCCTCCTTTGCGCCGGACTCATTGGCTACCGCTCCTATCGCATGGCCGGCGACGCGAAAAAAATCGGGTTATACGGATTTGGCGCAGCGGCCCATATTGTGACGCAGGTGGCGCTGTATGAAAACAAAGAGATCTTTGCCTTCACGCGGCCCGGCGATACAAAAACGCAAAAATTTGCCCGCAAGCTCGGGGCAAAGTGGGCGGGAAGCTCAGAAGACTTGCCTCCGGAGCGGCTCGACGGCGCACTTATTTTTGCTCCGGTCGGCTCGCTGGTTCCCAAAGCGCTAAAAGCGGTGGTGAAAGGAGGTTCGGTGGTCTGCGCCGGCATCCACATGAGCGATATTCCGGGTTTTCCTTATGCCGATCTTTGGGAAGAAAGGGTCATTCGATCCGTTGCCAACCTCACAAGGCAAGACGCCCGCGAGCTTTTAGCATTAGCCCCCAAAATCCCCATCGTCACTCAGGTAACAAAGTACCCTCTTGAAAAGGCCGGTGAAGCGCTCGAAGATCTTCGAAAAGGGCGGTTCGACGGCTCTGCTGTCCTTGTCATTGATAAATGAACTTGAAATAGTTAAAGACGATCGCGTAGCTGATCCATGCCATGTAAGGGATCAGCAAACCCGAAGCGATTTTGCTGTGAAGAAAAAAGACGGCCATCGCAAAAAAGAGAAGGCCCCACAAAAGACAAAGATTCATAAGGGCAAGTTTTGGGTCTTGCCATTCGAAAAAGATCCACCACCAGGCCGCGTTGCAGACTAAAATGGCGCTAAAAAGCATCATGGGAAACAGTCTTTCAGGACCACGCGTGTTGATCCAAACAAGCCACCCGGAAATGGCGACGAGTCCATAAACAAAAGCCCACGAAGGGGGAACCATCCATGTTGGCTGCCCCCAAAGCGATTCAGAGAAAAAGCGCGTTGCCGCCGTGTAGCTGAGGCCGGTAGCATAGCCGCCGATCAGAATAAAGAAAAACACAACGGCAAAAAAGACGAGAAGAGAAAAGGCTTTTTTTATCATTTAGCCATCACTTCGATCACTTCAAACAAGGCGATGACAAAATTGATCGACATGGCGAAGCTGATCCAAATCAAATAAGGAAAAAGGAGCAGTGAAGCCAAAGGAGAGGTGTTCCAAAAGTAAGCCATGTTAAAAAGGATCAAGATGAGAAGAAGCGTGATGTTAAGAAAGCCAAGGAGAGGGTTTTGCGAGGCGAAAAAAAGCCAAGGCCAAAGGGCGTTGCAAAGGAGCTGCGCGCCATAAATTTTCATTGGGGTGTTGTTGAGATGCCCTCCTAGCTGACACCAAACGAGCCAGCCGGAAAGCGCAATCATGATATAAAGGACAAGCCAAACAGGGCCGAACACCCAATTTGAAGGGGTCCAGTACGGTTTTTTGAGCTCGGCATACCAATTGTCGACAGACATCGATGTGGCAAGATAGCCTAAAAAACTGATCGCCAGGACGATAAATAAGAAGATCAGCAGTCCTGTGAATTTATCGACACGCATAAAACCCCCGTTAGTATCAATTGAAAAGCTTGGATATTAAACGTCCTCATCCTTTTCATTGATTTTGAGAACGACTTTTCCCCGTGTATGCCCTGTCCTTAGCTGGTCCCACGCTTTTGCGGCTTCCTCAAGAGGATATTCGGTCAGCTCAGGGGGGATCAAAACCCCTTCGTCAAACATTTTGGAGATCGTTTGCAGCTGCTTCCCACTCGGCTGAACAAAGACAAAACCTGTACGGATGCCATACTTCTCAGAGAGCGACTCTTCGATAAAAAACTTGCAAATCGTCACGAGCCATCCCCCTTTGCGGACAACTTTTAAGCTTTCATCAAAGACGTTTTCCCCCACACAATCCAAGACAACATCAAAACCTCCTTTGACATCTTTGTCGATCACATCCTGAATCCTCTCAGAATGGTAGTCGATGGGAACGTCAGCGCCTAAGGAGCGGACGTAGTCGTGATTGCTGGGACTTGCGGTCGAGTAAACAGTGGCGCCGGCCCATTTGGCTAGCTGAATGGCAATGCTTCCCACACCCCCTGCCCCTGCTTGAATCAAAATAGTCTCCCCTTTTTTTAACTTCGCCTTGTCAAAAAGCGCCTGCCACGCTGTCAAAGCGACGAGCGGGACCGCTGCAGCCTCTTTGAAATTGAGAGATTGAGGCATTTTTGCCATATGCCCCGCCGGGGCGCTAAGAAATTCGGCATAGGTGCCGATCCCGGTATGAGAGATATCAAGACAATCTGTGTAAACGCGATCGCCGACCTGAAACTGATCAACCCCATCGCCAAGCGCTTCGACAACGCCTGCGGCATCAAAGCCGGGGGTTGCCGGAAATTCTGTCTTGATACGTTTCTTGAGCCAGCCGGCGCAAATCTTCCAATCAACAGGATTGGTTCCCGCATAGGCAATTTTCATTAAGATTTCGCCCGGCTTTGGTTCCGGCACAGGCAGATCGGTCAGATAAAGCACGTCATTTCCACCAAATTGATCAAATACCATCGACTTCAAGAGACCACTCCTTCATTTTTTGGTCGTATAACTCAATATGCTCGCGATCGAAATAGTCTTTCCACATCCCCACTTTTCCTTTATGGAAGGTGTAGCCTGAAGCGTAAACCTTTTTGAATATTTCGATGAGCTTCTGGTCGGATAGTGCACGACCGAGAGCGTCGGCAATTTTTCTGAGTTCTGCGATCTGCTCTTGCTCTGTCCCCCCGCCGCCCCAAGGCCCCATCAGCCGTTCAAAGCTGATTGTCACCGCAACCGAAGAGTGTTTCCACCCCTCAAAGGCGCGGGCGATGTAACAGATGGAATTGTGCCACTCAGACCCTGAGATAATGAGCGATAGCTGCTCGCTAAATTCAAGCCGTCGAAACCATGGCGCCTCGATCAGCCCCGTCCCGAATTTGTCAATGTGAAAAAGCGCTGTGATGGCTGTATCGCGGGGGTCGCGGTCCAGCGTAAAAACAACGGTTTGCCGATTGTCTAAAAACGACTCCATCCGCTCGGTATAAGGGGTGTTCAAAAACATAAACCTCCCCTTCCTCTTAAGCGTATCCATGGCCTCTTTGACCCGTCTTTGAGCGATCGGCTTTTTATTCCAAAGAACAGCCAAATAGTTCGGATCGGAAGCGAAAAAATGGAATGTGGCTTCATCGCATTCGTCATAAGGTTCAAAAAATGCTCTTGGCCAGACCCCTTCTTTACCGGTCAATTCTTCAAGGAGAGGAACGATCAGGTGATTGCCGGAATGAGGCGGGGCCATCACGACAAATTCAGGAACCGCTCCAAGTGCGCTTGTCCACAAAACAGAAAGAAAAAAAAGAAAAAGTCCCTTCATCGCGCTCACAAAATTCACGTCAATTTGCTATCATAGGGCCGATATGAAAAAAACAAAAGCAGAGATCCTAAAAAAAATACACGGCGGGCAGGTCTGCCAAATCGTCTCGACTGCTGCGCGACTCGAAATCGCCGACCATTTGGACGAGTCGCCTCTCACTCCGGAAGAATTGGCAACGAAGATAAGTGTCGACTGTGAAGCGCTCAAGCGTTTGCTCTCTTCTTTGGCGGCGCTCCATCTATTGGAAGAAAAAGAGGAAAAGCTCCGTTTGACCGATGAAGGGCTTCATTTAAGGAAAAGCGATCCCAGCAGCGTGCACGCTTTGGCAGTTTATAAGGGGTCGCCTGCTGTTTGGGGCGCTTTAGGAGCCCTATGCGACGGCGTTCGCCTCGGACAGTCGCCTTTCGAGCTCGCTTTCGGACAAGATTTTTTTGCTTATCTTGCCGAAAACGAAGAGGCCATGACCTATTTTCAAAATGCAATGACGCGCTATGTTGAAGAGAGCAGCACAAAAATTTTGGATCTGTATGATTTTTCCCCTTTCCGCCGCTTTCTTGATGTGGGGGGAGGAAGCGGCGCTTTTGCCAAACTGTTAGTAGAAAGAGCCCCTCACCTCAAGGGGGCCGTATTCGATCTTCCTTCTGTTGTGAAGACAACACAAAATGGGGACATCACGTTCATCGCCGGTAATTTCTTCGAGGCGGTGCCAAAGGGTTATGACGCTTACATCATGAGAAATATCTTACACGACTGGTCTGACTTAAAAGCGCTGTCTCTACTGCAATCCATACACAAAGCGTGCGGCAACCAAAGCACGTTATTGATTTTCGAAACCTTTTACCAAAAAAATTCCACAAGCCGTCTTGGACGATTTTCCGACCTCGCGATGTTCACGCTCACCCCCGGGGGAAAAGAGCGCTCCTTCAAAGAGATCGAAACTCTTTTAGAGGAGGCCGGCTTTCAGGTGACCCGGACCTATCAGACAACAAGCGCGAAAAGTTTGGTCGAAGCCAAGCCAAAACACTCCTTGCCAGCAACTTAACCAAACTGTTGCACGAAGTTTTCCGACGGATTATAGGGTAAAGTATGTTCCATCGGCTCAACTACGACGGCAAAAGCCGCATTTTAGATTCTGCTGACCTGATACTCACTCCCGCCCGCTATGTGTTCGGGGGAAAAACAGTGGATTGCTACCGGCTGGACGAAGAAGAGGCCGCCTTTTTTGAATCGCGCCCAGATGAAAGTGGCGGGCAAAGCAGCGCCCTCAAGGTCGCCTCTGTCGTCCTCTCGATTTTAGGAGCCCCTTTGTTGATCGGTGCTTACGGCATCAAGCATTTCGACGAAAAGCACAAGGGCGTTCTGAAACGATACCTCGATCGATCCGAATCAGATGCCTATCTATTACGCCCCAGAATCGGCGACAGCCTGATTTCTCGGACGGCCGTCCGCCTTTTCATGCGGACAGCAAAACTCGATCAAGTCGCCGCCGCCATGCAGATACAGGGGCAAAAAATCATCAAAGTCTTCTCGCCGGGCAAATACGACGGAGGCCTTCCCCTGCCTATAGCTGAGGTGATCAAGGAGAAGCTGATCCCCTACACCAACGAGCCGACCGACTTTTCCGAAGCGTGCCGCCGCTCTTTTACCGCTTTAAAAAGTTTAGACAGTACGTCGCGAAAAATGATCCCCCTTATGCTGGCCAGGCTCTTTCACGTCTCCTGGCTGCTTGACCCCTCTTCGTACAAGAGCGACCTCGCCAAAGATATAAAAGACGACCTGCTCAGACTTCAGGACCATGAACCTTATTTGATTCCCTTAACCTTTTTCTGTCCGTCGAAAGGGTACCGAACTGTGATCACGAGCCTCGCTCCGGATGGTAAAGGGACCTTCGACTGGAAAATCTACCGCGCACACGTCGGTTCAGAAGGGGTCGTCACGAACAAGTGGTTTGCCAATAATCGAGTGCCAGGGATAAGACTCAAGCATTTGACCCCGGAACAAGCGACAGATCTTTCCTTTTTAAGCGCACTGATCGACTTCGGGACTTTTGCCGAGCGCGATCAGGGAGAGCGATTTTTCACCTATGTGACCAATTTTGAAAAGCAGCACGATAATGTGACGTTCTCAAGCAGGATGCCGACGATCAAGACCCCTGAAGCCGACCTTGACACAATCCGAAGTGTGAATTTCGTGATGAAGGATCTGATGGGAAAACGGTTCTACAAAGAATTCAAACTTCTGATGAGAGTGGATAGTTTGATCGAGCTCAAAAAAGCGCTCGACAGTAGTTCTGCCCTTAATCCCGAACAACTCAGCGATGCCAGCTCTCTTTTCGATAAAGCAAAACATTCTCTCAAGCGATTTGTGACGAAAGCAGGCGATCTTCTCAGCGACGAACAGAAAGCCATTCTCTCATAACAATGTCGGTTTCCATCACAAAGCAAAACGGCACTCCTACACTCACGGCGATTGGGCCCCCTTCGATTTCGATAGAGCAAAGGGGATCCGCCGCCTCTTCTGCGCTCACGCTATCTCTTATCGCAACTTGCAAGACGCGCTAAAAGAGGAAGGGACCACCCTTCGCCTCTTTGGAAAGCCGGAGGTCAATGGAACCAGGCGAATGGGCGTTGCTCTCGCTTTTGGGACTTCCCTCGAAGATGCGAAAAGGAAAGCAGACGCAGTCTCTCAATCCGTCGAGGTCACTTTTTCGCCTGATCGCCCCAGAGCTCTTTCAAACGCTGGTCCCGTCCACATGTGAAGCGGTAAAACTTGTAGCGGAGGGGATTTTTTTGGTAGTAGTTTTGGTGATAGTCCTCTGCCGGCCAAAAGACATCCAGAGGGACAATTTCCGTATAGACATCGGAAAAGCGTCCGCTGTCCACAAGCTTTTGCTTTGAGGCTTCCGCCAACTTTTTCTGCTCGTCATCTTCGTAGAAAATAGCCGAACGGTATTGACTTCCCCTGTCGCAAAACTGTTGGTCTTTCACAGTGGGATCAATATTCACCCAAAAAATATCGAGAAGCTCTTGGTAGGTCACTTTCGTCGGGTCGTAGACCACCTGAACCACTTCAGCATGGCCCGTTGATCCTGCCGACACTTGTTCGTAGGAAGGAGACTCGACAGAGCCTCCCGCATAACCGGATCGGGTCGCAACCACACCCTCAATTTTGTCGAAAGGGGGCTCCAAACACCAAAAACATCCCCCTCCAAAAGTCGCTGTTTTTAAATTGTTTGTCTCTTCGGCGATCAGAGAGAGCGCGAAAAGACTCGTTAAAATAAGAATGGCTAACACTTTCATCTCCTTGTCTCCATAACGTAAAGGGTATCATAATCTCGCAGGGCCCAAAGCGCGTAACAGGCAGCAAGCATGGGCCAGGCAGCAAACAAAAGCTCGTTGTCTGCTTGGAATGGCTCTAGATATTGGGGAAAGAGCGAAAGAGTCGAAATCAAATGCAAAATGAACACGGCGCCATATGAAAGAATCTTTTTGATCCCGAAGACAAATGCGATGATCGTCACAAAGACAACGGTCCCGATAAAGTATGAGAGCGCTTCTGTCAATCCGGGGACGTGGTACACGTTTTCATAGATAAGGCTGGCCCGGAGCGGGCGGGCAAATTTGTTCAGCACCCACATCAGCATCACAAGAAAGATCGAAAGGCGCAAAGATAGCAAGATGCGAGGCAAGTTTGTCGGCATAGATCATCCCTTTTTGTCCGCAGTCTATCAAATCTTTTCTGTTTTACAAAGAAACCTTTTCTCGTTTATGAAAGAAACAAAAGGGGGAGACTATGGAAACAGATGCCTTAGAAGAGCAGGCAGCAGATGAAACCAAAGAGATCGCTGAAGAGGCGCGCGACTTCGAGTACAAGCATCCAAGCTTTGGAAGCCAACTCTTTATGGGAAAATTCGACGCCTCCATGGTCTTCCCGTTTCCGACCCAAGATCCGAGCGACAAGCAGATTGGAGATGAGCTGATCGCCCGTGTTGAAAAGCTGCTTCAAGAAAAACTTGACCCGGACGAGGTCGATAAAAATTACGAAATCCCCAAAGAGCTAATCGACGAAATGGCAAAAATGGGACTTTTTGCCATGAAGGTGCCCGCCAAATACAATGGCCTTGGCCTCTCGCAAATGAACTATAATCGCGTCGTGATGAAAGTCTCGTCTTACTGCGGGGCAACAGCAGTGCTCCTCTCGGCACACCAATCCATCGGCGTTCCGCAACCCTTGAAGTTTTACGGGACTGAAGCGCAAAAACAAAAATACTTTCCCCTCTTTCGGCAGGGAAAAATTTCTGCCTTCGCCCTGACAGAGACAGGTGTCGGATCCGATCCGGCGAGGATGCAGACCGAAGCAAAATTATCCGATGATGGTGAACACTATATCCTCAACGGAGAAAAGCTCTGGTGCACAAACGGAACGATTGCCGATGTGATCGTCGTCGTCGCTCGGACAGCGTCTAAGGTTGTGAAGGGCAAAGAGAAACAGCAAATCACAGCCTTTATCCTCGATATGGACACGCCCGGAGTGGAAATTGTTCATCGATGCGAATTTATGGGGCTGCACGGCATCTACAACGGCCTCTTGCGGTTCACCGACGTCAAAATCCCCAAAGAAAACCGCATCGGCGACGAAGGACGGGGGCTGGCAATGGCGCTCGAGACAATCAATGTCGGACGGTTGACCCTTCCGGCAGCAAGCGCCGGCGTTGCAAAGCAATGCCTCTCTATCGCGCGGCGATGGGGAGCCGAGCGCGTGCAGTGGGGCATGCCGATCGGCCTCCACGAAGCCGGCAGAGCCAAACTTTCATTTATCGCGTCCAATACATTTGCCATTGAAGCGATCTCGTGGCTCACCAGCCAGTGGCAGGATGAGGGGAATATCGACATCCGGATCGAGGCCGCTATGGCCAAGATGTTTTCCACCGAAGTCCTTTGGGAGATCACCGATCAAACGCTTCAGCTCAGAGGAGGCAGAGGCTACGAAACAGCCCGCTCTTTAAAGGCTCGAGGCGAGCCCCCCTACCCTATTGAAAGGGCCATGCGAGATTGCAGAATCAACACCATTTTAGAGGGCTCTTCTGAAATTATGCGGCTTTTCTTGACAAGGGAGGCGATGGATCCCCATCTCAGGAGAATTTTGCCGCTGATTAAAGGGGAAGTCAAAGGGTTTTCGAAATTCACGTATATCCTTAAGCTTGCCGGACATTACTCCGTTTGGTACACCCGGCAACTCTTTAAGTCGTTCTTCACCAAGTCTTATCCCGAACTTCGCAGCCTCGAAACACATTACCGATTTATAGAGAAAACCTCGCACAAGCTGGCCCGCCATATTTTCTTCAATATGGCTAAGTACCAACAGAAGCTTGAAAGAAAGCAAAACCTGCTCGGTCGTTTGATTGACGTCGGAACCGATCTGTTCGTCATGACGGCCACATGCTCTTACGCGATTCAGCAGACAAAAGAGCGCAATAATAATTCCCCGATCGACCTTGCTGACCACTTCTGCCGCGTCGCAAGAAGACGGGTCGAGGAGAACTTCAAAGCGCTTAAAGACAACGATGACCGCAGCCAAAACCACCTCGGTAAACGGGTGATCGACAATGACTATCGCTGGCTCGAAAAAGGGATCATGTGGATCGGACCGGATAAATAACCGCTGATTTGTTTCAGGGGACGTCTTCAAATTTCGAATGACTTAATTTGAAGACGTCCCCTAATCCGATCGCAAATACACCCGGTCTCCGGAATACCGGTGCGCCCTAAAATGGTATCTTGACACCGCTCAGTCAGTCGGTTGCCAATCAGCGCAAGGCGCTTGCAACTGTATCAGCAGAGAGACTGCAGATGCGTCAGCTCAGAGAGGGTGTCTCCGTCGAGCCTGATCACCTGATTGCCAAAGAGCCGAAGTTCTTTAAGATTTGTCAGCCCCAAGAAGATGCCTTTGTCCAGTGCAGTCAGTTGGTTATCTTTGAGTTCAAGTATTTGCAGGTTTGTCAACCCAGAGAAAATGCCATCATCCAGCGCAGTCAATCGGTTACCATTGAGCGAAAGTCCTCGCAGATTTGTCAACTGAGAGAAGGTGCCTTTATCCAAGACTGTCAGTTGGTTGTCATAGAGCCAAAGCTTTTGCAGGTTGATTAACTCAGAGAAGGTGTCTCCGTGCAGCGCGGTTAAAAAGTTGCCATCAAGCCTAAGCCTTTGCAGATTTGTGAGCCCGGAGAAGGGACCTTTGTCCAGAGCGGTCAGGTGGTTGCCATTCAGCGCAAGCGCTTGCAAATTCATGAGGCCGGAGAAGGTGCCTTTGTTCAGAGCGGTCAGATGGTTGCTGGCGAGCGCAAGCTTTTGCAGACGTGTGAGCCCGGAGAAGATGCCTTCATCCAGCGTATTCAGTTGGTTGCCATTCAGATAAAGTTCCGCCAGACGTGTGAGCCCGGAGAAAATGCCTTTGTGCAGCGCGGCCAGCTGGTTGTGATTGAGCTGAAGCGTTTGCAGACGTGTGAGCCCGGAGAAGATGCCTTCATCCAGCGCAGTCAGTTGGTTGCCATGCAGATAGAGCTCAGTCAGACGTGTCAGCCCGGAGAAAATGCCTCTATCCAATGTGGTCAGTTGGTTGCGACTTAGCGCCAGCCCCCTCAGCTTTGTCAGCCCGGAGAAGATGCCTGTGTCCAGCGCAGTCAATTGGTTGCGATTGAGGGCAAGCACTTGGAGATTTGTCAACCCAGAGAAGGTGTCATTGTCCAATTCGATCAGTTGGTTGCCATTGAGCCAAAGCTGCAACAAACTTGGGAGTTTGCTCAAACACTTTTTAGAGATGAACGATAGGCGATTATTTGAGATTTTCAACACGCGAGCATTTGTGAGGTGAGACGCGATTTCTTCTGGAAACTCGGTGATCCCTAAATTCTCAAGATCAACATTTCCTATTGATCTTAAACCCTCTAAATGATTAAGGATATAGTCGTAATTATTTTCTAATTGCCTTCTATTACAAGGATTTTCATAAGGAATTTTCACAGAAGAAATACTACCAAATAACTTTTTAGCAATAAGAAAGGTATTGTATTGTTTGATGATTTGTTCTCTATCAACAAACTCCTCTAGAGTGACCGGTACTGACGCTTCGGTAAACAGCTCGCTCGGAAGCCTTTCTTTTTGGAAGTCGATGAGCTCGCGCAGACAGTTGTCGTTTGATGTTTTTTTATCAGCAGCCTTCAGTCGATGAATGGCTATTTTGATAAACGACCTGAACCTCACTTCTGATAGTCCTGTTTCAATGAAGCGTTTCTTGAGAACGTCTAAACATCGTAAATGGTAAGCATCTAAAAACTCGTGATTCTTTGTCACAGAATTAAATGTAGAATTGACAAGTCGAAGGCTCCTGGCCTCATCAGGCGCGAAAGAAAAAATCGAGGCTAACATTTCCAAGGGAAGATCCGAGATCGGACTTTCGTTTTTTAGCTTGATCAATTCTTCATCAACCCTTTGACGTATGTCAGCGGGAATGTTTTTATCAAGCAACACGTTCTCGTAAACGTCTTTGGTTAATTGAGCTGAGTTTGCTTTTGGCGATTTTTTTTCTGGAGGTTGACCACCTTCGAGTTGATGATCGGCTTTTCTTTTCTTTTCTAG
>CAZVSU010000037.1:0-24471 GCA_964629645.1 uncultured bacterium
CGGCTCATCCCGGCGGCTTAGAATTCGAATTTGTAGAAAAACTTTATTAACTAAGGACTAACGTGGCAGTTCATATCCACGACGAATTGACAGAAGATGAGCTGCTCAGTTCGGTCAAGCACTTCATGATTCCGGTCGACACTGTTTTGCATCCCGAACAGACCATTGCAGAGGCATGCGAACTCTTAAGAAAAAGGCATTACAAACAGAAAATCACATATATTTACGTCGTCGACAGGGAAGAGCGGCTCCTCGGCTTCGTTCCGATTCGCCATCTTATTTTTGACGATGACACGCGTCAAATTGCCGAGATTATGGAAACGGATGTCGTTTCTCTGTCTTACAAAGCCACCATGAAGGAAGCCTTTCGTTTATTTAGCCGCAAACGGCTGCTTGCCGCTCCTGTCGTCGATGATGACAACCACCTTCTCGGGCTCGTTGAAGTTTTTCAAGACAACGAGATGTGGGGAAAGCGGCACATTCAGACTGAAGCGCAGTCCGACGTGTTCCAGCTGATTGGACTCTCAGTTGAGCAAGCCAAAATCCCATCGACTTGGGCAGAGTACCGCTTTCGGATGCCTTGGCTGGTCTGTAATATCATCTCGGGGTTGATCTGCGCGTTCATTGCGTCCTTTTACGCCGAAGTGCTCGATCGCGTTGTCATCATCGCTATGTTCATTCCTCTCGTGCTGACACTTAGCGAATCGATCTCCATGCAGTCCATGACCATGATTTTGCCTTACCTGCACCAAAAGGGAGTGCCGGTGAGGCGCTGCGTCAGGCGCATCTTCCGCGATTTTCGCACCGCTTTTGTGATCGGCCTGACCTGCGCTGCTGCAATGGGGGCGACCTTCTTTCTTTATGAGGAGGCCACTGAGCTGACGCTGACAGCTGTCGGTTTGAGTATCCTCCTCTCAATGCTGGCTTCGGCTATTTTCGGCTCAATCGTACCTGTTTTGCTCCATGCGGCCAGCTGGGATCCCAAAGTCGCAGCAGGCCCCGTTGTTCTCATGCTCGTCGATGTCGTCGCAACGGCGATTTACCTCACCGTGGCCACCCTTATCTTGTTGTCTTTCTGACGCAAAGTGTGCTATGATACTCGGCAGTTATCATTTTTTGGAGCCTGAAACTCAATGGATCCGCAGTCGCGACTCACTAAAAAAAAGATTGATGAATCGCTTCACGATGTCCCCGCTTCCGACCTTAAGGCGGAAAAAAGTCAATGGGATGACTTTATCCCCAAAGACCATCCCCACGATAAACGGCTTGCGCAGTATGTCGAATCGGGCAAGGTCGACCGGTACGGCTTTGTTCACCTCGAGGGGCGGGATAAGTTTCCCAAACCGCGGCAAAAAGAACGAATAGCTGTCCAGGAAATCATTGAAAAACCGAGGAAGTGGAAGGCAGGGAGCTATCGTTGGATCGACTTTTTTCGATTTTTAAGGCACCAACAAACAGAGGATCGATATGGGAGCGTGATCTTTGGGGATAAAGTCGCGCTCTGTCCTGAATATCCTGACGCAAAAGTGCCGCCTATAAAAAAAATTATTTTTATTGGGTCTAAATTCAGAGAAACAATCGATAAGTCGGGTTATCTTCACTTGTTTCACCAAAAGCTTTCGACCTCCCAACTCTCGGTGACGCGCCGCCGCTACGTTTGTCACGACTACGACGTGCGCGTCATTTTCGACTCCTCTTCAAAAGAGGCCATGAGAACCATCATTGAAGCCGCCCGCCGTTTTTTTACCGAAAGATTGGGCGAAGACTGTTTGACAGGTAAAATCGGAGGGTGGCGGTCAGACGACATCCACTATGCTGTGATCTCGATTCAAGAAAAAGACGATCTTCCAACAGAATGGCTTCTCATTCAAAAATTGTCTCTCGATCATCTTTGCACAGAAGACCGCCTGCAAGGGGAACTGGCAAACCTCAATCAACCTCAATTGAAACTGTTCTGCTCCGGAGAGAAAAGTGACATTTTTCAAGGAGCCCTGGATACAGACTGCGGTTTTTTGCGCTTTTCGGATGTTGAGAAAGCCGACTATGCCGCGTGGTGCAAACTCATTGTGGGACGCAGCTTTGGCAAACTTTTGGCTCCACCTGAAGGAGGAGAGGATGGCGTTGAGACAAAACTGCTGGAGACAGCTTTAGCGTCGCATCGCTTGCCGCAAAAAATCCGAAAATCTTTAAAAGGCTCGGCCGACCATCAGCTGGCGATTTTTTTGAATGCCGCTTGTTCCCTTATGAAAGAAGGCATTGGTGATGCCTATCTCTACATGCAGCTTATGAGTGACTGCCTGTACACAGTGAAAAAAGATGACATTCAAACGCCCGCTTTGGCTCTTGTCTTTTCGTGGTTGAACGAGGAAAGTTTTACTTTTACTGAACTCTTGCCCGCGCTCCAAGCGCTGGCTTTTTTTTCTCGCTGCCCGGTACGAAAGGAAATGAATCGCCCCGTCTTATTCTGGGAATTTGACAATGGCGCAACTCTTGTCCTCCCGATGTTGACAGACGATGCCTTGCGAGAATGCGACCGTCTTGTCAAACAAAAAAACAAATCGCTTTTCGCTTCGATCGAAGCCTTCGATGTCGACCCTTTTTATGTCACATTTGCTGATCGGCTCCCTTTGAGCCGCGATGTGTTGATTTCCGTTGCCGCCTCGTGGCTGGAAGTTGGGGCGTCGCCTTGCGCTGCCCTTGCGCTCTTGATGACAGGAAAAGCGATCGATCCTTCGCAAACGCTCGGGCCGATTCTTTCGCTTCCGAGCCTCCTCGATCAAGCAGAGCCCAAGCAACGAGAAAAAGTCTGGAAAATGGTCCATTCTCTTCATTTAGAAGAGGTGAATTACCATCCCAAACAAGGAGCAAAAGAGCAGTTTTTGTTTCCGCGATTGATCAGCCGCCATCCATCGCTAAAGGCTTGGGCGTATCAAACTTGGGCAGAAATGTCCAACGAGGAGAAAACAGAGCTCCTTCCCAAGCTCGTGCCAAAGCTGCTCAAGGAAAAGAAAAAGGAGATCGCGTTAAGCCTCATGCGGCAAACGGCCCAAAGTATGGATCCAAAAACAATGGTCATGCTCCTTTGCACTCTTTCGTCTCGGTTTAAAGTGATGGAATGGGAAGCGCTTGAATTGGCTTTGACCATCAGTGCGCGCCAAAAGATCGCATTGCCGAAAAGAGATCTCATACGTCTTTTGAAGCAGGGAAAAAAAATCTTTCAGCTCCGCGGTGACATCCTGGACACTTTCATTCGCGAAGGGTGGAAAGTCGATCCAAGCGCGACTTACGACCTTATCCAGCTTATCAGAAAAGATGAAGCACTCTTTCGAAAATTTGCCTCTTATTTTTTGACCGAACATTTAGACAAAGAAAGCGACGCCAAGTGGCTTCCTTTGGCAGCAGAAGGCTTGCAGTGGCTCGAATATCCCTGCAAAAAGCAGTGCAAGAGTTACTGCAGCCGCTCATTCACCAAAGCGCCGAAAAAATGGGTCGATCGATTAAAAACCGTCAAACAGAGCGACTTTCTTCGATGGACCTTTGAGGAGCTTAAGGGCAACGACTCGTTTTACGACAAAAAATACAAGGCGGTTTTAGAACACGTTTTCATCCTCTTCGATGATCATCTGACGCCCCAAAACATCATGATATTAGCGGATCGCTTGCTCAAGGTCCCCACATTGTTGCCGTTGTATATCAAGCTTGTCGTCAAAATGCTCCGTATCGTCAACAAGGAAGAAAACATCGAGTATGAGGCCTTGGTATGGGCAGCAGAAAATGCTC
This sequence comes from uncultured bacterium, assembly GCA_964629645.1. GTDB lineage: Bacteria > Chlamydiota > Chlamydiia > Chlamydiales > SLFE01 > JAAKFL01. Next base: position 3,781 of record CAZVSU010000037.1, read on the forward strand.
TTATAGTTTGTGAAAAAAAAGGAAAGGGGACTTTGGCAGACGCTTGGATGGCGGTCTTTCCCCTTTTTGTCAGATCCCTGCATGACCACGACCCCGCTGCCATGCTTTCTTATTGGGAGCGCACGTTACACTATGTCACTCCGAACGCAGAAGCGGCTCCTCTGATTGCCGACGTTTACGAAAAGACAATGAATGAGCCGACAGAGACTTATCTTTTGGGCGCGTTGAAAAGTCTTTCGGTTTCCCAGCAATCAAAAGTTGTGACTTTGTCGCTCAAAAAAAGAATAAGCGAGGGAAATCGTTCTCAGGCACTTCGAATATGCAAGATCGGAAAGGAGGTTTTAGGTGACTTGGCCGCCCTTTACTCGACTTTTCTTCAGTTTGAAGGTCTCGCCGAGCTCAAACAGCTCTTGAACGGCTCCGACAGCGAGACAATGAAAAAACAGCTTTTCAACCGCTTGATCGAAGAAGAGAAGTTCCTGCCTGCGATTGCGATGGTGGCCAGCGGATTTTTTGAAGGCGCTCGTAAAGAAGAGATCGCCCATCTTGTGCTGACTTCATTGAATGCGGAAAGCGTCGCGCAATCATCGACAGCGCTACTGGATCTCATTCGGCTTTGCGACGAGGCAAGTTTATTTGAAGATGTTGTGATTCAGTGGCTTTCGATGTCAATAGGCAAGCAGCCTGTTTCCGGAAAGTCTCAAGAAAAGCTCCATGGCGCCTTTTTAAAATTTTGCCTGAAAGGGCATTTTGTTGCTAAGACAGCAAAAGATTATCTCGGTTTATGCGCGGCATTTTACCGTGTTGTCAAGGTCGATCCAATGCTTGTTACCGCTCCTTTAAAAGACACTAATGTCTTGATTGAAATGGCGAAGCGAAAATTTCTTTCAGTCTATTGGGGCATTTTAGTTGACGCTCTTCCTTTTTTAGGCTCAAGCCAGCAACTCGAGTGCCTGCTCAAGATGCGCGATGTGGTGAGGGGTCTGTTTTTTGATCTCGCACTCATTAAGACAGTGGACGTGGTCAAAATCGCCCTCAAATATCCGGAGTCCGAGAACTTTGCCTACGAACTGATGAATATAAGGCTGCATGCGTCTTTCATGCCGAAAGAAGAGTTAATTGCGGTCGTCACTCTTTTTCTCGACCTCAAAAAGATGGACTTTGAAAGGGTCAAACTCTTAATGCAGTGTTGCGCGTGCCTTGTTCGCATGAATGAAATCGATCGTCTCCCTACGGCCGACATCTTTAAAGATGTAACGCTGATGCTGGCAGAGGTTCCCGACAAACAATGGGAGGCGTTGGACAAAGAGTTTCGCTCAATGGTATGGGATTGGCTCCACCTGATGATGCTTCACGCGTTGAAACGCTCCCATGAATTCGATAAGAAATGGATTGCGCTCGCGACTTATTGCCTCGTCCATTCCTTTCAATATAACCCTCTGTTCATCGATCACTTCATAGAGACGATGATTTTGGTTGAGCCCTTTTACCCCGCGGCATGGAATCTGCTGATCGGTTTTTTTCGGGAATTTCCTCACGCGAATTCCGGAGACCGCAAATTGTTGGACCTATTCGATCGTATTGCCCCCGCTTATGCCAAAATTTCCGGGCAGCTAGACGATTCGATACGAGTCAATTTTTTTCGCAGCTTGTTTTTGGCCGTCTGCTCTTGCGCAGATGCAGAAAAAAACGCCGATGACTTTTCTTTTCGTCTCGAAAGGATCCTCCCCGATTTTTCGAAAGAAAGAAAGTTAACGCTTTACATCAAAGCCATCGAATCGCTTCAAGAAGTACGGAAATGTTATTGGATTTCACTATCGGGAGCAGAAATCGAAAACTTACCGGTTCGAGAATCTTTCGTGAGGATTCTGGATCATCACCTTCAATTATTGACTCAGTCTTGCCTTTCCGTTGCAGAGGCTGAGCTCGACCGGATAAAAGATCCCGCTCTTTTTTGGCGCCTTTTTACACGTGCGATTTACCTCACTCTGGAGATCGATCCAACATTCGGACAACACCTCATCAAGCGCTACCCGAAATTCAGCAATCGGTTCGATCAAGACAAACGGACAATCAATTTTTTTTCATCGACTTATTTTTTAGAGGCTCTTTTTAAGTCTTTTTCCGAAAACGTCTCATTTGATGAAGAGCCGGAATTCTGCATGCACTTTATCGATCTCGCAAGATGCGACTTTTGCGATGAGGACAATCCCGATTCATTTGATTTTTTTGCCTACAAAATGATGGAGCTTTTTTTGCGTTTCAAAAAGTTGAATCGTCTGAAAAAAACTTCATCAAGAGACTATTTTACCGGCCTGTTGAAAATTCATGCCAACAGCATGATCAAAAGAAGGCAGCTTTCCGGGACAATACCCAGCTCGCACGGTCTTTTATTTCTTATCAATTTTTTATCGGAAGAGGGAACGGAAACGTTTGATTTAAAGACTCTTCCGGGCGCAAAGTTCCCCCATGATATGTCGATCATGAATTTATTTATTCCCAGAACCATTTCGTATCTGTCCGCCGATGTCGCCCGCATTGTGAAAAAGATTCCATCAAAATGGATCGCAGCTGCCGCCAAACTCATCGATTGCGAGTCTCATCTCGTCCCTTATGATGATCGTTTGTCTCTCTTAAGGCATTTTTCGTCGCAGCCTGAATATATACAGCTATTTAATCGGTTTCTTTTGTGGGTGACCCCTAATGTTGCTGCCCTTTGCGGAGATGATGCCCCTCATTTTTTTAAGACCTTGCAAAAAGCGGCCTTGGACGGCCTTCGAATCTTTAATGTCTACTCGCTTCACCACAGTTTAGAAATGCGGCAGCAATATCTGACCAACACCCTGACTGTCTTTTACCTTTGCCACTCTTTGTCAGTGAAAATGGCCGCTGCCGTCGAAGAAATGAGCCGAGATATAATGGAGAGGGCAGACGAATTCGAAGGAGAGGAGAGTCTTTACCTTTCGTGGGTGACCGATCAAGAAAAAAAACATCACGATTGTTTGGAAAGTTGTGCTTCTGAAACATGTCACTTACTTAAGCAGGCCATCCCGTTTGTCGAACACATAGAAGATGACAGCGAGCCTTGCCGGCTTCTTCACGAGCAAATCCAAAAACTGTTGACCTCTTTCTATCGCGATGTCAACGTCGACTTTATGATCAATTCCTCTTTTTTATCTGTCATCATCAATCTCTCTGCCACCCATACTGATCAAAAAGTGATCAAGGGGTATGCCGAAATCTTAACACTCCATCTGCAATTGGCAAAAGAGCACGACAAACGGCAGGGTGACCCGAATCTCACAGAGTTTATGAAGTCGATCGATTGCTGCCTTGAATTTGAAAACTGTTTGGTCATCATGGAAAAAAATATTTACGAACGGGCGCAAACGTTTTTAAGGGAGCACTTCTTCAACCTGTTCACGACCTTGTTCCCGGAACTTCGAGACGCCCTTATTGAAAAGGTCAACGCCCTTTGACTGTAAATTTACCCATAAATGGTCGCTATCCCTTAACAAAAGTTAACCTATATGTCATCATGCACATTTTTTCTTTTTGCCCATCGAATTGTTGCAAGTACTAGGGGACGTCTTCAAATTAAGTCATTCGAAATTTGAAGACGTCCCCTAGGACTCGACAGCTAAAACGATGTGCGAAGCTCTATCCTTTTCATGCCCTGCTGTGGATATCTAGGAAGAGAAGAAGAGATCGCAGGGCCTGACGGGTTCTTCCCCGTTTTCGCGAACCCGCTTTTGCTGGCGGCGCCAATAAGGGCTCGCTTAGTGAAGTACTGCAAAATTTTAGAAAATACGGTCCGCAAAGGAAAGATTGATCAACTTTGTAAGGCAACCTTTTGAAGATCAAAGACCAAGAAATAGAATTTTGTCATCACATATTTGAGGTTTTGAAATGAACACTTTGAACAAAGTCGATAGCGAAGGCTATAGAGGCGACAATCAAATTCTGCAAGATGAGAATTTGATTGATAAAACATTACCATTAAAAATTTTTGAAAAGATTTTTTCTTATTTGAATGACACAGAATTGCAGCAAGTGCGCTTGGTCGATCGTCATTGGAGTCATGCGTCAATTTCACCAATAAAACGGCAACGATTTTCTGAAATAATGAGATTCGTCAATTTTTTAGACCAACGACTAAACGAAGACTCCTATAAAGATCAAAGAGACAAACTTTCTGACGTTGGACGTAACAAAAAAATATTGGATTCCGTCACTTTTTCACAAATTAAGTCAGCGACTCATGAGATAAAAAAAGATATTATCAACATATTTAAAGATTTAAAAAAGAGAGATTTAAAAATAATAGACCGGTTGTCATGGCGTGAATCCAAAGGTAGATTTTTGGACGATGTCTTTGTTTTAGCAGAGATATATAAAAGAATTGATGAGGCTAATACGAGTGATAACAATCTCACCAGAAGTAGGGCTCTTTGTGATATTTCCAAAGATTTGGCAAATCTGCGCCATATTGATAAAGCTTTAGAGATTGCAGAGACAATAGCTGACGATGATAACAAAGGGAGCGCTCTTATCAGTATAACCGCAGCCTTAGCAAATTGCGGCCATGTCGATCAAGCTTTAGAGATTGCAAATACGATCGCGTGCGATTTCCATACAGATTGGGCTCGTAAGTGGATTTCTCAAGCCTTAACAAAGAATGGCAATATTGATAGAGCCTTAGAGATTGCTCATACAATAGCTGACAACGTCCCTAAAGGACAAGCTCTTGGTGATATATCCAAAGCTTTGGCTAACAGAGGCAAACTTGAACCAGCTTTAGAGCTTGCTAATACGATATTCGACTACGATATCAGAGGTTATGTTCTTCACGATTTATCCAAAGCCTTTGCAAAAATCGGGAAGAGAGACAAAGGCTTAAAGGTTGCAATTACGATAGTTGAAGGTGATACCAGAGACCGCGCTCTTGTCGATTTATCCAAAGCCTTTGCAAAAAGCGGGAATATTGATGAAGCCGAAGAGGTGGCCAATAGGATAGACAACGATCATACCAGAAGCTGCGTTCTTGGCGATTTAGCCGAATCCCTAACTCTTAGTGGAAATACCGATAAAGCTTTAGAGATCGCTCATTTAATAACTGACGATGAAACAAGAGATTACCCTTTTAAACTTATATCCGAAGCCTTAGCAAAAAGCGGTCATCATGATAAAGCTGTAGAGATTGCTCATTGTATCGCTGACAATTTTAAGAGAGGGTATGCGCTTCAAGACATATCCGATGCCCTCACAGAGAGCGGTAATATCGATAAAGCCATTGAGGTTGCTAATACGATAGCTGACGATTCCCCCAGAAAAAACGCTTTAATCAACATATCCAAAGCCCTAGAAGAGAGCGGTAACACCGGTAAAGCCATGGAGGTGGACGTTATGATCGCTGGCCAATGTCATCAGCGGATGTGCCCGGGGAAATTTATCTGAAGCCCTAACAGAAAGCGGCAATAGTGATAAAGTGATAGCATTCGCTTTCTTAGAAATGATTTCCAAAGTCTTGGAAGAGAGCGGGAATCTTGCTAAAGCCCAAGAGGTCAGAGATATGATCGCTGACGATTGATGCGAGTTGGGTCAGCGTTCACGTGTGAAGGCGGGGAGTTCTTTCCCGCAACTCATTAAATTTGAGCCTCGCAAGGAATGGGGCAAAGGTTTACAATTTGAATAAGTTAAGTAAGGGAAATCGGCTTTATCTAGGCAATATACTTGTAGTTGTCTTAGCGTTTCTGATCGGATCATTCGGTGGTCATCGGAGCCGTGCGCGGATACCGTCCACTTGAGTCAAAACCATTTTAACCCTGTACGAGAGTTCTTTCATTTTATAAAATGATGAACTGGCTTTTAACGCGGGGGTCAAATGATAATTGGAGTTCCAAAAGAAATAAAAGAATTAGAGTTTCGGGTCGGCCTTTCCCCATCGTGCGTCAAAATACTTGTCGATGACGGCCACACCGTCCTTGTGCAATCGAATGCGGGGGATCAGATTGGATTTTCCGACGATTTGTATCGGGCAGCAGGCGCCCGAGTAGAGGCAACGGCCGAAGCCATTTACGAAGCGGAAATGATCGTCAAAGTCAAAGAGCCGCTCGAAGAGGAGTACCCCCTATTGACGGAGGGGCAGATTTTGTTTTGTTTTCTCCACCTCTCTCCCAATCCCGCTCTCACACGGGCTTTGGTGGAGAGCGCATGTATCGCGATCGCCTACGAGACGGTCACAAATTCGCGCGGCAGCCTCCCTCTGCTTTTGCCCATGAGTGAGATCGCCGGTAGAATCGGCATTCAAGAAGGGGCGCATGCGCTTCAGATGATCGGGGGAGGGAAAGGCGTTTTGCTCGGCGGCGCTGCGGGCGTGCTTCCCGGAAAAGTGGTTGTGATCGGAGGGGGAGCGGCAGGAACAGAAGCGGCGCGCATCGCAATGGGCATGGGGGCCGATGTCACCATTGTCGACACCAATCTTGTCCGTCTTAAAGAGCTGGAACTGTCTTACGCGCCTAAATTGAAGACCCTTTATTCAAATCCTGTCTCCGTCGGCGAGTCCGTCGCCGGGGCCGACCTTGTGATCGGGTCTGTTCTGATTCCGGGTAAAAGAGCGCCGAAAATCATCACTCGGGAGATGGTGCAGGCGATGGAGCACGGATCTGTTCTCGTCGACATTGCCATTGATCAAGGGGGGTGCGCAGAGACATCGCGGCCGACGACACACACAACCCCGACATTTATCGAGGAAGGGGTTGTCCATTACTGTGTCACAAATATTCCGGCCGCCTGCTCGGGCACATCGACAAAAGCGCTTAACAATGCCACGCTCTCCTACGTGCGGCGACTCGCTGCTGAAGGGTATCGGGTGGCCTTGAAGTCCGATGCGGATTTGATGAATGGTCTGAATGTATGCCGCGGATTTGTGACAAACGCCAACGTCGCCGAAGACTTAGCTTATGACTACCACTTTCCGGAGAGTGTGCTCGCATGAGATTCATCATTGGGATTGACCTCGGCACCACCAACTGCGCCGTTTCTTTCGTCGACACAGAGAAGGGGCGGCAAACAGTCGAACTTTTCCCCGTGCCGCAGCTCACACAAAATGAACAGATCGAAGAGCGTCCGACGCTCCCTTCGTTTTGTGTGCTTGAGCCGGCTCCCTCTGTCCTTTCCTGGTCCCGTCAAAAAGAATGCGTGGTGGGGGACTACGCGAAAGAAAAGGGCTTTTTGGTGCCAACGCGGGTCGTCGACTCTGCCAAAAGCTGGCTCTGCCTATCAGGAGCCGATAGGCGAGACGCTATTCTTCCCTTTATTGCCGAGAACGACGAGGCAAAAATAAGCCCTGTCGCGGCTACAGCGGCTTATCTCGCCCACATCCGCGACGCCTGGAACTTGAGGAAAGGGAAAAACGATGCCGCCCTTGAGTTTTGCGAACAGCAGATCATCCTGACTGTCCCCGCATCTTTTGACGAGGTCGCTAGGGAGCTGACATTCGAGGCGGCAACAAAAGCAGGGCTCAAAAATATTACGCTCTTAGAGGAGCCGCAAAGCGCTTTTTACAGCTGGATTAGCCGCCATGAAGATCGTTTGAGATCAACACTTAAGCCGGGTCAGACAGTTCTTGTGTGCGATGTGGGGGGAGGGACCACCGACTTTAGCTGGATCGATGTCACAGAGGCCGGATTTCGGCGGATGGCCGTTGGACGCCACCTTCTTTTGGGCGGAGATAACATGGACCGGGCGATCGCTCACGTTTTGGAAGCAAAGCTTAACAGCACCTTGACAAGAGGGCAGTGGCACCAGCTCATCGTAGAATCGAGGCGCATCAAGGAGAAAGCTCTTCAAGGGGAAGAAGAGCTCTCTGTCTGCCTTCAGGGGTCGGGAGCGTCGGTTGTGGGGGGCAGCTTGACTTGTACCATCAGCGGGGGTGAGATCTGCTCACTGCTGTTGTCGGGCTTTTGGAGATGGGAGCCTTGGGATCAAGCGCCCATCTTAAAAAAAGGAAGCGGCTTCCGATCGTTTGGCCTTCCCTACGAAGACGAGCCCTCGATTCTCAAACATCTGGCCTCATTTCTCAGAGAGCACAACTTATCTGCTCCGGACGCACTCCTGTTCAATGGTGGCGCGATGAAGCCGAAAATATTTCAGGAGGCTGTCGCCACGGCCTGCTCCCATTGGTTCGGTGGCAAAAGACCGCAGGTTTTGGATCACCACAATCTCGATCTTTCTGTTGCCAAAGGTGCGGCCTACTACGGCAAAGCAAGACGGGGAATGGGGGTCAAAATTGCCGGCGGTGTTTCGCGCAATTTTTACATCGAGGTCAATGAAGGGGGCGAGAAGAAAATTGTGACCCTCGTGCCCCGCGATGCAGAAGAAGAAGCGGAGTTCGATCTTCCTCACACCTTCACTGTCATTCCCAACACCCCTGTCAGCTTCCGCCTCTACAGCTCTCGCGTCAGGCTGGGAGACAAGCTGGGAGATTTTGTCGTCTTCAACGAAGAAGAGCTGCAGCCGCTGCCACCTCTGCACACAACCATTCGTTTTGGGACTTCGTCAGAGCCGATCCCCGTTCACGTCGTGGTGCGGCTGACACCGATCGGCACCCTTGAAATTTGGCTTAAGTCTCAATCGACAGAGCATAAATGGAAGCTGGAATTTCAAATTCAATCGGTTAGCGGCAGCGACGTCATCGAAGAGGCGGGGCAGCATCTTGACTATGACATCATGGAACAAGCGGGCCTGATCATCACCTCTTCTTTTTGCGATCAACAATACGATCCCAAAGAGATCTTGCCTCGAATCGAAGCGCTCACCAAGGAGAGGCGCGAAGAGTGGAGCCCAAGTGTTTTGCGCGGCCTATGGCCGTCTCTTTTCGGCGTCTCAGACAAAAGGGGGCTGTCATCCTCGTTTAACATGCGCTGGTGGCATCTCGCGGGCACCTTTCTCCGCCCTGGATTTGGCGTTGCCCTCGACGATCATCGGATGAAGCAGCTCTGGAAAGTCATTCTCTCCGATTACCGAGAGTCCCATATCCATCAGTGGATCTGCTATCGCCGCATATCGGGAGGATTGAATAAAGGGCAACAAAGGCAAATTGCGTCGGAACTTTTGAAACAGCTCTTGGACCGAGGCAAGCTCACCGTGAAATCCAAAAAAGATCTCTACCCCTATTCGGAAAAAATAAGGGCGCTCGCCTCTTTTGACTATCTCGATATCGGGATCAAAACCAAATTGGGCCACGCCCTCGTTCAACGGATTGTTTCCTGCAAGGGAGTGGAGGCCGATTTTTGGGCGCTCGGCCGAATTGGGGCAAGAACTCCCCTTTATGGATCCGTTGTCGACGTGGTGCCGAAGCATACCGTGCAAAAGTGGATTCTGTCCCTTCTGGAATCGGAGCAAGTCCCGGCAAGCGAACTTCCCTTCCTTTTGAAACAGCTTGCGGAAAAGACTCCCTGCCGCGAAGTGAATCTCGACGCTGCACTCATCGAAAACGTTCAGAGCTTGTTTCCCTCTTTGGTTTTGACAGCTGAAAAGCGAACGTCGAAAGAGCAGGAGCGCCTGTTCGGCGAGCGCTTACCCAACGGATTGATGCTTTCAAGAATCTAAGCATCTATGTTATCGAAAACATGGAGGTTTCTGTATGAGTGCGTTATTTTTTCAAACACCTCTTCTTTATTCGAGAGTTTTCAGCGAGAGACTTGGGCGGAACATTTTTTTGAAGATGGAATGCTTTCAGCCGAGCGGCTCGTTTAAAAACCGCGGGATCGGACGCTTGGTTGGCTATTATGCCAAACAGGGCAAAAAGGGGATTGTGGCCTGTTCCGGAGGCAACGCCGGTCTTGCGGCCGCTTACGCTGCGCGTCAGTTCAATCTACCGGCAAAGGTCGTGATTCCGAAGAAGGCCTATCCCTTCATGATGGATAGAATCAGAAAAGAACACGCAGAAGTGATTGTCCACGGCGACCATTGGGGAGAAGCCAACGAAATGGCCCTGACCATTGGGGAGCAAAACGATTACGGCTACGTCTCTCCCTTCGACCATCCGGAAATCTGGAAGGGGCACGCAAGCCTTGTTCACGAAATAGCCGAGCAAGGGGTCAAGCCGGACGCCATGGTGCTCTCGGTCGGCGGCGGAGGGCTTATGAACGGCGTCGTCCACGGTCTTTGGGAAGCAGGCTGGAATCGTACCGCGGTCATCACCACAGAAACAGAAGGAGCGTCGGCTCTTGCTCAGTCGATGGCTTCCGGCAAGCGTGTTTTTTTGGATCATCCCCGCTCTGTGGCCTCTTCTCTTTGCGCCCCCTATATTTCCGAAGAGACCTTTCGTCTGACAAAAGAGCACCCCATCGTGCCCTTTGTGGTGACCGACGAAGACGCCACATCGGCTTCTGTCAGATTTGCAGATGATCATCGGGTGCTTGTTGAGCCGGCATGCGGAGCGGCGCTCGCGCCGCTTTATCAAAATGCCGCCCTTTTGCATGAGTATGGCACCATTGTCGTGGTTGTGTGCGGCGGAAATCTTGTCAATGCCGAGCTGATCCAAGAGTGGAGAAAGACCCGCGTCCTCAGCTCCTGACGGTTTTTTTCCTTACTGGACATCATCTTTCGGCGCCGTTTGAGGGCTGTTTGCGGGTCTTAGCCATTTTGGCCGGATTAAGTGTCTCGGCTGTCCCGGTCCCATTTCAAAAGGCTCAAACCGAGGTCTTAGCCGCCCTGGGCTTTCTTCCGGAGAGGAAGACTCCCGCCTGCGAACAGGAGGCAGCAGACTCGCTCTGATAGGAGGACGAATCATTTCAATAGAAGGGCCAAAGTCAATCTCTTTGGTCTTGATTTCGGGAGGAGTGGGCTCTGCACCATTCGGCTTTCCTTTGGGTCTTAGAGTCTCACGCTCAGTGAAAGGCAGGGTCGCACGATTTGCGATCTCTTCTCTTTCCATGGGATCTGCCGGCAGGATGGGCCTGCTGTGACCTGTTGCGTCTTCTATCGCATCAAGCAGCTCATCGGGGGGCAGCATGCCGCTGCCTCCCACGATGGGAGGAGGGGAGAGATGGCGCAGCAACGGAAGCAGGTCAGAGGGGGGAGGAGGAATCAGTTCCGCACTATTTGCCGAAAGCCATGAAGGATACGGAAATCCGGGATGTCCCCACCACCACCAGAGGTCCCACGCCAAAAACCAATCCAACCACCACCAGCTGCTCCAGCCCCACCAAGGAGGGGGGCAGCAAAAGTCGGACCACATGTCGGGATACAAGGTCCAGCAGTGGTGGATCACAAGGATGTGATCGGGCCAGGATCCGTAAAGATTTCGGATGATCGCTTCAGGTTCCATGACGACAGTCGGTGTGTTGACGACACCCCATCTGTCATCCGGATTAAGCAAGATGGTGCAGTAGGCAGCGCCCCTTTCTCTCAGCGGCCAATCCCAGTAAGCAGGAAGAAACACATACCCTTCCGGACGCCACGCATAGGTTGCAGGAGTGAAGACCCAATCAGGGTCCATGGCTTCAAAACGTCCACTTCTCCACAGGAAACTGTTGGTCGATTCTTGATACTCCCAGAAACCTGCGGCCCAAAACGCATTCTGCGCGGGGGATGGACCGGGGTTTTCATGAATGGTTGCAGGGGGCGCTTTCTCTATGAAGCCGATCGACTGTGCGGGCTCTCTGTGCCAAAACCCTCGGAGCCAGACCCACCCTTCGTCAAACTGCTTCCAATAGCCCGGATTCCAGACCATTCCCGGGGGAGTTTTTCTCCAAACGCCGCAGACCCAAGTGAAAGCGCTTTTTTTCTTATCATAGGCCCAATACCCGGGAATCCATTCCTCTTGAGGACTCGGCGGCAAGGGAACTTTTTCCGTTATCCTTTCCGGCGGCGCCGCTTCAACCGCCTCTAGAATGACAGCTCCTTGAACGGGAGGGGCAAACGCTTCGTGAATGATGCCGTCAACCGGAGGAAGATCTTTTGGAAATCCCTGAGAATGAACTGTAAAGAGAGAAAGAATCGCCCAAAGGAATGATTTCGCCGTCATTTTTAATCTCCTCTTTTTCCCCTGCTATACTGACATGAGTCCAGTGGCACAAGAAAAAAAAGAGTGAATCAGGGACTGACGCTGCTGCTTTTGTCAGTGAGCCACCACTCCGATTTATGGACGGCGAACATGACGGCAAAGCCGATCAGAAGAACGGGAAGCACTAAGAACCCTTCGTGGTCGGGGCTGAAGGATTTATCCCCTGCAAGGAAGATATCATTCACTTCGAAAAAGACCAATTTTCCGCTAAAGAAGACCGATTCAATAAAGTTCCAGGCAAAATGCCAGCCGATACAGTAATAAATCCCGTACCAAAGGTAGCCATAACCAAGTAGGAGTCCTGCGACGAAAGCGGCATAGGCGTAGTAGTAGGAATCCATGAGATATACGCAGCCGAAAAGAGCGGCGCTGGCCCACACAGCCAGGTGAGTTCCCCAGCTCTCCTTCAACGTTTGAAGAATGTATCCCCTCCAGGCAATTTCGACAGATGTGGCGGTGAGCAGCATGCAGAAAAGGTAGAGAGTGATTGTCGACAAGACATCGTGAGGGAACAGGTGGACCGCCTTGATTGCAATCGTTTTCGAGAAAATGGAAAGGCCGATCAGCGAGACAACCAAAAAGGAACCGAACAAAAGCCCCCAGCAGAACGTCCGTATTTTGTGCTGAGAGCGAAAAAGGGCAGTGTCTTTCAGGTCTCTTTTATGAACGAACCGTTGGAAGAGAAAAAAAAGGGTCAGTGTCCAGACAAATCCAAAAACGCGATGCACGATTCGGTTGATGTCGGGCTCTAAAAATGTGTGGATGCCGATTGGCAGCCGGCTCGGAAAGTCGCCAATCACAGGCCAGATGAGTCGATCCAAGAGGAGGTGGCCGCAAACAAAATAGAGAGTAAAAAAAGCTGCTACCAAAAGAATTGGGAGGCAGATTTTTTTCCAGATAAAAATCATATTAAATCCTATTATTACACTTATATTACGACATAATAAGAGAAAAAATCAAGAAAATTCAACCGTTCTGACGTCCCCTAGAGGTCTTTCAACAAAATATTACGATCTGATGAACGAATGGCTTCATTCATATCTTTCAAAATTTTTTGAACAGAGAGGAGCTCTTCATTTTTTTTGAAAACGACCGTTCCTTCTTCCTCTTTTTCAATCATGGCGATCACATCAGCGACCCTTAAATCTCCTGTGGCGATAGCGGGCTGATACCCTTTTTTTCCATCTTGAGCGATCACAGCAAGATGGCAGTCGACTAAAGTCTGTAAAAGCTGGCTCGACACTTGGTAGGGAATTTCCAGCTTCTGCGAAATTTCTCGATCGCTTAAAGGTGACCGACGTGCGTGGAAGTTCTTCACAAGCAGATGCATGATGGAGAGGGTGAGAAGCTTGCGGTCGGCAATCGAAATTTTCCTTTTCATCTGCTTCAAGCCGAAAATGCCAAGATTTTGGATCGAGTAGGAGATCTCCGCCCCGAATAAAACGATCATCCAGCTGATTTGGATCCAGATCAAAAAGAGCGGAAAGGCGGCAAAGCTGCCATAGAGGGCGCCATAGCTGGCGATGCCCACCTGGAAGTAAATGTAGAGATATTGAACCGAGTGGTATATGACGGCAGTGACAAAGCCTGCAATGACAGCCGTGCGGACATGAACGTTTGCAGTCGGGATCATCAAGTAAAGAAATGCTAGGAGCGTCGTTGTCGCAAGGATGGGAACCAAGGAAATCAGCGCAGAAATCCAGACGCCGTAAGGGCCGATCACAGGCACTTGAGAGATCGCTTCTTGCGTTTCGGTAATGAGAAGGACCGCTGCCGAGTTGGAAATCAGAACAAGAGCCGGCGAGACGATCCCAATGGCAAGATAATCGGTAAACAGCTGACGGTAGGAGCGTTTTTTCGTTGTCAGCCAGATTCGGTTGAAGACATCTTCCATGTGATTGAGCACTTTCACAATCGCTAAAAGAAGCAAGGCAAGACCGAATGCGGCAATAATTCCCCCCCTAGTTTGTTCAAGAATGCGATTGGCAAAACGGACCGCTTCAGCGATGACCGTTTCGTATTGACTAAACCGGGTTAAAAGCTCTTGTTCGATCACATCTTCAATGCGAAACCCTTTGGCGATGCCGAAGGCCAGCGCCAGGATCGGAACAATGGCTAGCAGAGAATAGTACGTGAGGGCAGAGGCGTTCAAGGCGCATCGATCGACATGAAACCCCTGTACAGCCATGTAAAGCACTTTGAGGCATTTTTGAAACCCGTTGTCCTTTTGCTTGTGCCCTTTAAATCCCGTGGCCCAAAATTCGAAACGGAAAAAATGGGAGAGTCTTGACAAAAGCGATTTCATAGCGTTTGAGTGAAGCCCATGATCGAAAGCCAAAGTCCTATGGCGAGTGTGACGCCCCCAATGATCAGGTGGCCCGGTTTTTTTCCAACATGTTGGGCCAGATCGACAAACAGATGAGGAAAAAAGAGCCGCCAAATCCCCTTCAGGAGAGACATGTATCCAATCAATGTGATGACGACCACCCAACTGGTCGTCCAGACGTTGTGGGAAAGGACAATCAAAAGTCCAACAATCAAAGCGAGTATGGCGCCGAAGGCGCTAATGGCCGGATGCGCGAGCCAGTCCTCGACAATTTCTTGAATCATGTCTTTTTTGAGGAGATAAAAAAAGCCGGTGATCACCATGTAAAGACCGATCACTTTAGCGAGAAAAAGAGAGACAAACATTCCAGACCTCCACTTCTACATTACGGGTCTTGGGAGATTTCGTCTACGAACCGATTCGGGAAGCGGGGTTAAAGTGAAGGGCTCTTCGTTTTCTTCTTTTGGCAAGCCTCGGCTTTTTAAGACAAAGATTGGGATCTGCGTTTTCCTTGTCGGCCGCAACGGAAAGGGCTCTTTTCGGCGTTGTGACCACTGCTGCAGCTTTTGCCGGCGAAAGAGAACTCTCGCACGGTGTGCTTCCCCTTAAATTGCTGCCGCTTAAGATGGCCGCAATATTGAGCCCCGATAGTTTTGAGAGCTCCTCAAGGCTCACCTCGTGATCTTTAGCAAATTGTGCCGTCTCCCCTTTAAACTTGTCATTGACGTTCTTGATCAGATAGCTGTGCGTCGCATCAGGGGTTTGGATCACTTTGAAGCAGTGGCTTGGCCTCGGCACTCGTTTTTCTCCCCCAATGACAGGTCTTGTGACAAGATTCGTTCCCTCTTCCGGACGAAACAAAGGGCCGTTGACAACAGTGATGTGCGTTTTGTCGCCATGTTTTTTTGCCGCCTCTTTCAGTAAGCTATGGGAGTGAATTTCAAGGCGCCGCCACGTGCTTTTGTTAAAATACTTGCACATCGGGGTGGCATTGGAAAGAGTGCAAGACTCTTTCATCGCCGTTGGCGAGTGGGTGTTTTCTTCCGCTGCGCTGAAGTGGCCGCGGTGAATGGGCGTAAAAGGGTCTTTTTTCGTGGGGTACTCGGAGTCTAAAACCACGAACCAGTGGGGAATATTTTGGGAATTTTCCTTCACAAACCCCTTTCTTTTGACCTTTCCGTTAATGTTGCTTAAGGCAATCTTCTGCGTTGTGAAAACGGCCTGCTTCGTTCTGAAATTGTATTCGAGATGGATATATTTTTTTTCTAAGGGGTACCCCAAGGCCGGCTGAGCCGTCTCGCTCGGATCCATGGTCTCGCCGCCGAACATCACTCCTGAAAGCCGCTGTACTTTTTCGGCTGTCGTCAAGAGGTTTTTGATCGCGCAAACTGAGCTGTCGCGCTTATTAGGAATCAGATAGCTTTCTTTGCACTCTTCAGAAAAGATCATCGCGGCAAAATCAGTGGCAACAGGGATCTTGTCGTCGCCTCGAACCTCGTATTGCATCATGACCCGTCCTTCCGCTGTTGTTGTCGTGCCGAAGATAGGGGCGCAAGCCACGCGAATTTTGGACGTGTTTTTTTTGAGTTCTGCGGCCCTCTCTTTAAATTGCTTCCACGCGGTGGACTCTTCGGTATCAAAGTGGGTCAGCTCGCCTGTTATCCTAGAGAAGTCGAGATCGCGGTCAAAGACATGGGAAACCCAAACATTTTGACCAAGTGTATGATCTTTGATCGACGTGTGATCGTTTCTAAAAACAGACGTTGTGTAAGGGTCGTATTTAATCATTTTGGTTTTTTCTTTATTAATTCTCCAATATTATACCATTAATGATCTATTTAGGGCAATTTTATTTTTAAAAAAATATTTGAATGAGACTTGCTCTTCTTTAAAGATTTTGTTAATGTACCTTTTTTATCTTTATCGGAGGAAAATCATGAGTTCAGAGGCAAAAACATGGGGAAGAACGAGTCAGGTGAGCGTCATCAGCTTCATCGGAACGCTTGGAATTCTTCTCTTCACCCCATTTATGGTCTTCTTTTTTTATGTTGCCGTGATGCATTTCGGAGGCTCTTTAACGGAGCCGGCGGCCCTCATTTTGCGCGGACATATGACATTAGCCGACTTTTGGGCCCTGTGTCCTGCTCTCTCTTACCAAGCGTTTTTTATTTTTGGCGTTTGGTTCGCCCTTCAACTCGGATTTTATTACCTCCCCGATATTTTACATGCCTTTCTCCCAAATTATGTCGGGGGAGCCTGCCAAGGCGCGGTCACACCCGCCGGTAATCAGCTAACCTACCAAATCAACGGCTTGCAGGCGTGGTTTTTGTCTCATCTGTTATTTGTGATGGCAACGGCACTTTTTGGTTGGTTCTCAGCCTCGATTATTTTCGATCAATGGGGCAGCCTCCTCTGGGTTGTCAATATTGTGGGGTATGCCGTCGCGATTTTTGCCTATATCAAGGCCTATCGCTTCCCTTCCCATCCCGAAGACCGGAAGTTCAGCGGCAATGTTCTCTATGACTTTTATATGGGTGTCGAACTCAATCCACGGATCGGCGATTTCGACTTCAAGCTCTTTTTTAACGGCAGGCCCGGTATCGTGGCGTGGACGCTGATTAATATTTCCTTTGCGGCTGCGCAGTACAACCTTTATGGATCGGTCACAAACTCCATGCTCATCGTCAACCTTTTGCATGCCATTTATGTTGTCTATTTCTTCTGGAATGAAGCGTGGTACCTGAAAACAATAGATATTCACCACGACCATTTCGGGTGGATGCTCGCCTGGGGAGACTGTGTTTGGCTCCCTTACATGTACACCTTGCAGGGCTTTTATCTCGTGATGAATCCCGTCGAGCTGTCAACTCCGTTCGCCCTTTTTGTTCTTTCCTTCGGCTTGCTCGGGTATGCTATTTTCCACTCTGCGAATAGACAAAAAGACCTCTTTCGAAAAAAAGATGGCGCGATCACGATCATGGGCCAGAAGCCCAAGTATCTCGAAGTCGATTACAGAGCGTCTGATGGAAAGGTAAGGAAAACGAAGCTGCTCACATCGGGCTGGTGGGGGTTTGCCCGCCACAGCAACTACACAGGGGACCTCATTTTGAGTCTGGCTTACAGCCTCGCGTGCGGGTTCGGTCATATTTTGCCCTATTTTTACTTTTTCTTCCTGACCACGCTGCTGATCCATCGCTGCCTCCGCGACGAAGATCGCTGCTCAAAAAAATATGGCGCAGGCTGGGACCAGTATTGCAAACAAGTCCCCTACCGCTTGATTCCGGGCGTTTTTTGATTTGCTGAGAGATAATTTCTTACGATTCTGACGTGCTTCATGATAAAGAATTTCATGGCACTGAATTCACTAAGACTGAGCAAATTTTCCGAGAGGTGAGTGAGAGGATTTCCTTGGCACCTCAGAATCTTAAGGTTTCGAAGGGTCTTTGGCTCTAAGGTGAGACTCTCAATCTGATTGGAGGTGAGATCAAGTTTGCTCAGGTTCGGGAACTTTGAGCAGAGGCTAAAGTCAAACTCAGTCAAATCGTTGTTGTAAAGACCGAGATTAACAAGGGAAGATAGTCCGTTGAAAGTGTTCAAGTCAATACGCGTCAATTGGTTGCGCCCGAGATTGAGCTCTTGCAGTGCAGACAAACCGGAGAAAGTGTCCTCTTCAATACCCTCGAGTAAATTGCCATTCAGCATAAGCAATCGGAGTTTCTCTAAAGCATCAAAGGAGCCGGGGTGAATCGAGGTCAGCCGATTATCTGAAAGCACGAGAGTTTTTAGGTGAGTCAACCCCGAGAAGGTCTCCTGCTCGGTATTTGTCAGCAAGTTGCTACCAAGCTTGAGCGTCGTTAGATCCCCCATGGCTGCGAAGGAACCGGGTTGAATAGATGTCAGCCGATTATCTGAGAGATTGAGAGTTTTGAGGCGAGTCAACCCTGCGAACGTATTCTCCCGGACCTCTGTCAATTGATTGTTCTTTAGATCGAGTGTGAGAAGGTGAACAAGCCTTGAAAATGACTCGTCCTCGATTTCGGATAACCGGTTGTGGGCGAGGCTCAGCGTTCTGAGAGCAGTCATATCCGAGAAAAAGTTTGACTTGACGCTCGTCAAGTCGTTGTTGTCGAGGTACAGATATTGTAAGTTGTTTGTTCCCGAGAACGCTTCATTTTGAATGTGCGCTAATTGGTTGTCCTCTAAGCCGATTTGGATCAGGTTTGTCCCAAGGAAAGTATCGGTCTCGAGTGTGGTCAGTCGATTGTTGTTGAGAAAGAGGTTTTCTAATTGCGGCATTTCCTTTACAGCCGCAGGGATCTCGGTTAATCCAACGCCGCTCATATCCAGATGCTGCCTAGTTTGCCACTCATTTTTAAGATTGTCGAAAAGTTCGATTTGCTCTTTGAGTTCTTCGGCGTTTTTGACCGATTCTTTTAAGTGAGTTCCGACTAATCTCTTGGCAAAAAGGAACGTGTTATAATCCTTTATAATCGCTTCTCTTTCCAAAAAAACCGAGAGAGTTGTCGGATTGGGGACATCTTGACTTAACTCGTTTGGAAATCTCTCGTCTTGATAGCGCGTCAAACCGAGCCATATATTTTTGAACGTGAGCGTTTTTCCTTCGACTGTCAGCCGGTGGATCACAAGATCTTGATGCGCTTTGAATCTTTGCTTCGTCAACCCCGTTTCTTGGAACCGCTTCTTCAGCTGTTTTAGTACTTTTTTGTAATGCACGTTTTCTAACGCTTTGCTTTTTAATACCGCGTTGGTGGAACGGCAAGTCAAAGCAATATGAGGAAGATCATTCGGCAAGTGCTTGAAAATGTTCTCTAAGATTTCGGGTGGGAGAGTCTCGAAAGATGAAAGAGCCTTTTCCTCAGGATCTTTTGGGCTCAAGACGTCAGCTTTGAAACAACAGGTTGCCGTTGTGTAGGCAAGGCCGATGACCTTTAAAACCGGGGAGACAACTGCCCAAATGACGGGTGCCAGCCGGTTCTTCGCGCTGTGAGCAAAATCGGCGACTTGTTGAGGGACATGTAATTGAGTAAAAACTGAAGGTATCATAATCTAACCAT
The DNA here is from genome assembly GCA_964629645.1 of uncultured bacterium. Taxonomy (GTDB): domain Bacteria; phylum Chlamydiota; class Chlamydiia; order Chlamydiales; family SLFE01; genus JAAKFL01. The sequence goes on from CAZVSU010000037.1 coordinate 23,255, forward strand.
TAAATTTTTCCCTTATTATAACGAGTTCATGTTAAGAAACGATAAATGGTGAATTCAAGGTCGTAAAGCACAGGGAAAGTTTGACCCCCTAAAGCTGCCATGAGCTTTCACTCTGGCATCCCCGGTTTGCTTGAATCAACTTATGAGGCTTGTTTTTGCGATGAACGAGAGTTAAGCGGTCTGCAACTTCAACGACAAATTCCAATCCCGGTGATTGACCTGGATCTCAAGCTGGATTCAGGCTATCGGATTGATATTCTTGTGATACAGGTGAAATCTGTTGCGACTCTACTCTCGGTTCACGAGGCTCGACTTCTTACCTGTCTAAAGTACATCGGTGGAGGGCGGGGATGACTGATCAACTTTAACGTTAAACGATTAAAGAATGGGATTAGGTGCATGATCGTCTAGATCTCTCATATCCTCTCTCGTGAGCTCTTGTGGTGAATTTCGCAACAACGCCTTTGATCTTTGTGGTTTGATTCAGCGGGCTATCGTTGGTTCCTCCTAAACGTTGTCTATCAGGAGATTTCAAAACAAAAAACTAAAATTTGACAGCACTACGAATATTTTAGATCAGTGATGACATTGACTTTGAGGGAATTACGCAGCGTATAAAGCACATCACTAGCCTGAGAGGACATTTGGGATGAACTATACCAAGAGAGTCGTATCATATTTAAATGATTCCACTTTAAATTAAGCGTCTGCAAGCTCGTAAGTTTTATCATAGAATCGGGCAGGCTCTTGAGTCGATTATTATTGAGATACAGCTCCCTCAGCTGTCTAAGGTTTCCAATGGATATTGGCAGGGTATCTAGCTGATTATGGTGTAAATCTAGCCTCTTCAAGTTAGTGAAATTTCCAATAGATGCGGGTAGGATCTCTAGTTGGTTAAAATCCAGAAATAGCTGTGTCAAGTTTCTAAGATCACCAACATATTCGGGTAGCCTTTGTAGCTGGTTATTCGATAGAACCAGCGCCGTCAATTTGGTGATATCGACAATAGATTCAGGCAGGGTTTTTAGATGATTATTTTCCAAGTCCAACAACGTTAAGTTTGTCAGATCTCCAATAGATGCGGGCAGTCTTGGTAGCTGGTTATGCTTAAGGCCCAAATACGTCAAGTTTATAAGGTCTCCAATAGGTACGGGCAGACTATCTAGTTGGTTATCGTCTAGTTCTAGCCTACTCAAGTTTTTGAGATTATTAATCGA
>CAZVSU010000038.1:0-12665 GCA_964629645.1 uncultured bacterium
GGCGTACTCTCACCCTCGACCATCGGCGGGGTAGTACTCTCACAGTCGCCTCGGTCTATTAGATTGCCGTTGTCCTCAGCATAGTTATCCAAGACCATTGTGAGATCACTCGCGGTATTAACCTGTATACCGGTATACCTCGTCGTTCCACTCCTCACCTCAGTGTTACAATTACGAATCGTGTTCCCCGCTACCCGACACCTGTCACCTTCGACCTCGATCACGTTACAGCCCTGTACACTATCGAAGTTAAGATTCAACGCGGCGCACCCACTTCCCGCCAGGTAAATACCCTTCCCGGTAATCGTCACTCCCTCATTCCCGAGAGACCGTAACGAACAACCGGTATCAACACTCAGCACGGAATCCAAGGAAACAGTCCCACCACAAAGGACAACATCCGTATACGTCCCAAAGAGAGCACTCAAGGCAACCTCATCCGAGGAACCCGCCGGATTATAGAAATACGTCCCACCGATATCGAAGTTCCATGGGCCTTTCAAGGTAAGCGTCGGCGAACTGTCCCTCCGAAAGTCGCCCCATTCGAACGCCTCATACGGGAACTTATATACATTCTCCTCAAGATACCGGCCCGTTCCGGGCCTCTGTTGCGGCCGTAGTCCTTCACCCTCCTTGGGCATACTCTACCGCCTCCTCATACGACCGTTCCCACAAAAGCGTTCCAGGCTCCTCTCCATACCACGTATGATGACTCGTCGAGTCATACCACACATTACCAACTCGGACCAACGCGTGCGCTCCCTCATGCATATACTCTCGTCCGGTACAGTTCAAGATTTCCTTCGGATACTTGATCTTCTCATACACGCACACGAACGAACCTTCCATCCCGGAAGCGATCAACAACGCAAAGTCCTCACAATCGCCGGTCCTCAACCGATACGTCTCCTCGGGCGTCTGCCACTCGTCTTCCTCATCAGCCACGTACTCCACATTCTCCAAGACCCACTCACGAGTAACCATAATACGGTCGTCTTCACCAGGACTGAACGAAAGCGAACAACCGACAAGTAGTAAACACACAATCCATCTCATAGCACGTCCCTATACGGTAAGCGTATCTCAGCCGAATAACGACTTGTAGACCCGCAGGGAAAATGAAGCACACTCCTGCCTTCCGCCCGGAATGTCGGAGGAAATCGAAGATACTCGTGGTTTAAAGAAGAACTTAGCAAGGTAGTAATCTCAGTATGGGATTCGTCCGAGTTGAGTTTTAAAGCATGAAGACGACTATCTGTTGACGATATAGCGTAAATTGGATAAGAAGAATCATCCATTATATAGATTATGCCGAATGCACTAGATTTGTAGTCTAAGTCCCACATTTTATCTATAGAATCCGTTAAAAGTGCTAAGTATTCCCCACCGCCTCCTGCGTCTGAATATCTCAAATATCTTGTACCACTGTACGAATAAGAAGAAGGGACCGTCTTTATGTCTGTTCGAGCACCGCCTCCAAGGGGAACATAGAAGCACTGCGAACCAACACTCGTCAAACCGGAGATGGAAGCATAAACATTTGTTCCGTCACACCCAATACCAACCCACCTAAGAGTACTCGAAAAAGAAAGGTCCGCGCTATAAAGTTGAGTACAAGACTCATCGAGTGCCATTTTAATAATCTCAACAGAAACATTCGATACTGACGTATGATCCGTATCATCTCCGACAACAACAAGAAAAAGAACAAAATTATCATACAAAGTTGCGGCTGTGCGAACAATCTTCTCATAAGTAACACTATACGCTTGAACAGTAGTAACAACATTAGTAGAGAAGTTTATTTTTCTGATCTCCACGTTTCCCGCGAGACCTACAGCAAAATAACCATATCCATTATAAGGAACGATTTTCGATGGACACCCACTCTTGTGGTATGTAGATTGATTTGGAGGGTCATCTTCAACATAGATAGTAGAATAATTGTCCGTAAGAACCCAATAGGTTCCGTTCCAAACCCATGTATAATACTTTCCTCCAACCAAGTCGTATGGAGGAACGAATTCACCCATTACAGGAACAACCGGAGGACCGGTAAACGCAAGATTATTCTTAATATAGGTATACGTATCGTCGTCACGAAGGTCCATAAGGAAAGACATCAGCCGAGCCTCACATCCACGGACACCGACAAGTCGGCACCGGCCACGGTACTTCCCACCTGGTTGATATCAAACGTAAGGTACTCGTCAGCATCCAAGTCGGCGGCAGTACTCACGAACGTCGTCGTATTCGCCGCACTATCACTCGGCTCAATATCCAACGAACTCCCGGTAATACTTGTCGTTCCGTTCTTATTCAAATCAATGTCAAGACTTGTTCCCGTCGGCACAGTCCCAACCCTCGCACTCACCTTCTTAATCGTACATCCATACGGAAAGATGATCGGCGGCACAAGGTTCGTCCCAACCGACAATGTTCCTTGTATCGAGACCCGAGCAATATAGCGTACCATACCGGCGAACTCACTCCCGGTATACACATACATAAGATCACTACTTGAGTCCACCCACACACGACCGGCATCATTACTATCGAGGGCAATCAACCCGCTCGGTCTGTTCGACGGCTCACTCCCGGCATAGTACGCCTTAAGAGACCCACTTGCGTGCTCTCCGTGCCGTGCCTGGCTCGCGGAGTCCATGTAGTGTTCCTGCTCCAACCGCTCGACGAACGCCTCTCTCGTGTGCCGTATCGCGTTATCACCATCCCTCAGATCATCCGAACCCGCAGGCTGTGCTTCCCATGTACTATTAACAGTTATATCCATTAGTCCTCCGTCGGAGAGAGCACGGTCAACGTTCCAAGCTCTCTCTCATACTGCATCTCGAACGACTGCTTGGTCGTCTCCATAAAATCAATCAAGTCCCGCTTCGTCGCATACGCCTCAGTGAACTCTCCTTGCCAGTGACGACCCCACCACAACGCATACAACAAGATACCCTCATGCCATATATTCGGCACGTCCGGCTCATCATCCTTCGTCGTTAGTTCACTCGGTTGTTTGTAGTACTCCATCTGGTACCACCTCGCGGCATCCGGCACCACATCAAAGTAAATCGCGTTTCCATAAAAGTAGTAACTACTCGGAGTACCCGTCTCGGTCAAACTCCCGGCATAGTTCTGTGACCTATTCGCTTGCCCTAATACCTGCTCATCCTCAAGATCGGTCACCTTCAGCACAACACCGAAGTCCTCGGTCGGATCGAGCACAAGATTATCTCCGGCGTCCGAGGCCCCGGAACCGACGAACTTCACAAACCGCTTCGAGAGGGTAAAGACCGTGTCGGAGTCGGGCGCAGTCGAGAAATCCTCCGCCGGTACCGCGTTCAAGGAGGAACCTGCATAGTCGGCGACAAACCGCGTCTGCCCTGACCCGGTGCCGCTATCAAGAGAAATTACCCAGTTATTATAATAGTCATCTACAGAAGAGAATCCGGCGGGAAGTACCAGCCCGCCTGCTGAACCGGAGGAAGCAGTATCTTCATACACAGTACTTTTAAAATTAACGGTAGCATACGCGGAAGGAAATCTCAACAAAGTCCCGTCACGGAACTTCCAACTCCAAACACGGTTATACCCACGGTTGAGCCACTTCAGTATCCTGGCGAAACCGTCGGTAGAGGAGTCAACCGCTCCACTCGCGTCCGTCGGATCAATCATGGTGTCCTTATCTAAGGACTCCCATACCTCGGTCATCATATCTTCAACGGTCACGGTCTACTCCTTCTTCTTTTTCTTCTTCTTCACATACCCACGATACGTCTCTCCATTCAAGATACACACATGAACATACTCGTCCTTCTTAAGCCCGTGGTCCTTATCCGGCCCACTCACGGTACGAATCTTTCCACCGTTCTCCTTACACTTATCAAACGCCGCAGGCATCTTACTTACCTCAACTATTTAAGATACACATACAGTTGACCTGCATCAAGCGCGCTCACGCTCAACCCGTCAATTACCTTCGGTGGGTCAAACTTGAGTTCCAAGTTACATCCGCTCGACCCGGCAATCGTATCAACCAACGTCACCGACGAATCATAGTTATGTACAACCAGGTCATCATCCGCTCCGGTATTACCGGCCCACAACAGACTCCTTACCCATAACTTCTTATCCCAGGTCGTCGGTGCCCCGGAGAAGATCACCACATTACTCGTACTATTATATATCGTCCCGGCCATACTCTTATCCTACCTTTTGTTTTCTCGCCCTACGGGTCTCCTCTCGCTCTCTCATCCGAATCCCGTAGATATCCTTATAACACCCACAAGGAACTCCATACGCCTTTCCTCTGAAGAACCTCGTCTTACTCCTCGGATAATTAAACGAGCACTGAGAACAACGGTACCACTCTTCCCACGTCCTCGGGCCTTTCGTCCCGTCAACATAGTACGTATACGCGGTACCGTTTATTATCTCAGTCTTACTTTCCTGGCGACCCATTACGCGTCCTTATCAGCTACAACACCCAGCACGGTATACGCGCTGTAATCCACAGTCCCACCACTCGGTGCGGCCAGCACTCCCGTGGAGACATCAACCCCACTGGAGATCAAGTCAACAGCTGTGGTCAACAGTCCACTCGTATCAAGTTGAAAAGCAATCGCTTGCTTTAACTGATCATCGGGACTCAACGTGAACCCGACTCCACTCACCGTTACATCCGTGGCGGACGTCGGACCGGGACAGAGGAACACCCTCATATTCGTCCCGCCAAAAAAATGCGTCGCTCCCGGAGTTGGTCTACTCATGTCGTCCTCCTCTTAGGTGGCGTTCGCGCCATAGACTCCACGATAGTTCCAGAAATCGGTCGTAAACCGCATAGACGCTTTAAACAAAGCATTCCCGGTATTAAAGTCGTCCATATTCTGGAAAGCCAACGGCTTCCTTGTAATGAAACACAAGTCGTGGTCCTCACCCAAGACAAACCAATCGATACTCGAAGTAAGATAATGTCCGATAACAACCTGAAGTCCACTATCCTTCAACGTATTGATCTCGTTATCCGCACTGTACGGCTTATAGTCGCTCTGGAGTATTTCCTTAGCGACCCACCTCAACTGGTAGGGAATCACAAGGTACTTCGGCACAACTTTAATCGGTATGTTCTTCTCATTAACAAGCCCGTCGAAGTAATCCAACGCGGTCTCAAGACTCGTCTGACTCAAACTACTTGTCGTCAGATTATCAATCGTAGCACTCCCGTCAATCGTACTATGGTCGTTCGCACACAACGCCTTACCATCAATACCGCTGCGATACGTCGTGTTAAACGCATTATTAAACATATCGAAGTACTCAAGTTCCTTCGTATACGCGGCGGACTTCCCGAGTTCCCTCGGAATATCCTTCAGGTGCCCCGTCAGGTCGTCATCCCACATATTCTGTGTGATAGCAAACCCAAGAGCATAGTTCGTAAAGTACACCGTCTTACTATTCCCTTGCTCGGGACTTTCATACGGAGTAGCTCCACCTTCACTGATTTCCTGCATCGCACCCAAACCGGTAATCTCACCCTTCTGGATGTAATTACTATCGTGGCTGTCCACCTTAGCGATCTTTGAGTACTCGTCCTCATGCCTCATATAGGAATCATAGAAGACCTCTTCGTAATCCTTACTTATTAGTTGGCTAAAGCCACCCGTTACTGCTATTCCAGGCATCTTCTATCCCCCTTATCCTGCAAACTCACTGAGAGACCACACAAAGAGCACATTCGCGTGACTATCGTAGTCCTCACCATCTTTCAATCCCACAATACGAGCATGTCCCAAAGAACCACTGTCCGTATCGAGTTCCATATTACCGGTGGAGTTGGTCACATTCGCCGTTCCCCCGATATCTCCGCGCTGAATATCCCCTTGCGACTGACCGCTGAACACAGCAGTCGGTAACGCCGGATAGTAGACCACCTCGCCTCTCGCGGTGGCCTCCCCGGTAACATCCTCGCAGGCAACGCCCACGATACCGGAGCAACTCACCGAGGCAACGGTCAAGTCCCCGGAGTCCCACTGGAGCGCGTCCCCGGCAGTAATATCCGTGGCGCACTTCGTCGGTCCTTCTTTCAACGCGATCACATTTCCGTCCATAGTCTTCTCAAACTGAAAACCATGCGGATTGTCGGTATTAGCCATTATCTACCTCCTGACCTAAGCGTTCGTTGTAAGAGCTTACCACTCTTGTCCCTGACTTCTCTCTTCATCTCTCTCACTCCTCAAACGTCTCAACGGAATGCTTCCCGCTCAGCCTCCGGCTCCGATCCTTCACATAGTCCTTGAAGTCTTCCTTTCCTCGTCCGATCCGATACCTACTCTTAAGTTCGGCCGCCTGCTGTATCTCCTGCTGTACTCCCTTCTTGACCTTCATCGGAAACAAATCAACTTCACCACTCCGGTCCTTCACAACCCGATACCCCGAGGCATCCGCTCTCGTCCCGGGCACCCTCTCGGCCACAGCATCATCATCCTTGATCCTCTCATACCCAAGTTCCCGAAAGCCTTCGATCTCGTCCTTCCGCTTAAACGTTATATGCACTCCGTCTTTATCCTGATCCTTCACCTTAATCTTATTCCTTGCCTGACCATCCAAAGGATCAATAATCTTTATACCGGAGTTTCCCTTCGTTCCGTCCGACTCCTCGAACTTCTCTCTCTGCACCTTCGCTTGCTCGGCCAGTACATAATTCGTAAAGTTGCCCCTACTCAATGCCCTGACCTCTTCATCTTCCAGTTCAAGGAACCGATCACTGTCAAACAGAAGTTCCGCTCCGTCTTTATCCAACTTTAGAACTTCCTCGACAGTGTTGTCAACGTCCACCCTATACGAACGCCCTTTCTCAGCCACCGGAGCGACCTCTTTCTTTACCTCCGTAGTCTTCTTCTTCTGTGCCATACCTACTTACCTCCCTTACTCACATACCTAGCATATATCTCGGGATCAACGCCCTTCTTCTTCGCCGCCTGCTCGATCTCCGGGGTAATATATATCTTCTTACCCTTCTTACGGCTCACTCCCGTATTCGTCGTACTGCCCCCCTCGGTGTGAAACGACCCGGAAGACTTCTTACCCTCTTTATTCTGTTCCATCATCTCCTTGACCTTCCGTTCGACCGTCTCATTGATGATCTCATCCTGGTGACGACCCTTGACTTCCTTATACGCATAGTCAACCACCTGCGGATTGTTCCTCACACTCTGGTCAAGCGAACCGATGTAGTCCTCGATCTCCTGCTGATACTTCTTATACGTCTCCTTGGTCTCATCATTCGTCCGATAGAAGTCCTTCCGCATCTGTACCATATTTTGTCCGATCATTCTCTGAGTACCGGCATTCTTCCTCTGCCACCACTCATCGAGGACGCTCGCCGGGTCTTCCGAGAAGATTTCCTGATTAAGCCTCTTCCGAAACTCCTCGTCACTCTCTCCCTGCTGTTGCACCAAGTTCCCGTAGTTCGGCGTACTCGGCCTTTTCAACTGCTCGGCCAACCCCTCAATACCTTCCTTCACGGCCTGAGCGGAGTCCGCCTTCTGATTAATATCCATCAACTTATCAACGATCTGTTTCTTACTCAGACCCTTAAACTGCTCAGGTACGTCCTCCTCAACATCCTCAGACTTCTCCTCCTTGGGAACCTCATTCGTCTCCAACCTTACAACTTCAACATCATCGTCGTCTTCTTCCTCTTCAAAGTCCGGCATCTCATCACCAAACCATCGAAGAGTCATATCCTCAAACCTTCTATGTCTCGTCATACGTGTCCTCCTTAAACTTATCTCTATACATGATCCGTTCATTGTGCAGACGTCTCAACGCCTCCAAGGCCCCTTGTGCCCGATATAACTCCTTGACCTCATCGGACCCCTCCAACATCGACCCATACTGCACTTGTAAATTATTCCAAATCTCAAGCACCACCTGGAAACCCGGATTGCGCTCCAGGGCCTCCAGGTCCTCCGCCTGTTCCTCCAGGACCTTGCGGACCTCCTCCCGCTTGTCCTCCTCCAGGTTGTTGTACTGCTCCGGTACCAGCATTTCCCATACCTCCTACTTGTCCGCGAAGAGCGTCCATCATCTGTTGCAACGCAACCATACGCTCATCATACGGTATATAATCCTGGGTATCTTCCTCCCCAAAGAACTTAAATATTTCTTCCATCAACTTATTCGCGCCCTCGAACACCTTCATAAAGTACTTATACAGTCCCGGCGCGCTCTGCCGCATCTTCTGACCACTCTCTCCGAACAACTGAAAGGCCACCGGCGTAACCTCCTTCAAGAACTGCGAATACAACTGCGTCAACGTCAGATAGTTCTGCCTTCTCGTCTCAAACGTCTTCTCGATATCAGTGGTCCTCACGGTAAACGAGAACCTCACCGGTATCTCCTCAAACGGAATACTCAACAGTTCATCAAGCAAACCAAGCTCTTCCTCGGTCAACCGCTCGGCGTACCTCTCATTCTCAATAACATCATCCCGATGTTTCGCCAACTGTAAGAAGATGAAGAAACCCACATTCGAGAAACTCTCCGAGATACCCTCGGTAATACTTGAGAAGACCCCTTGACTCTGCTGTAACCTCGTCTGGTTCAACCCTATCGAGTCCCTCGTCTTCAACGTACTGTTAGCGAACCCGCCCATGACATCAGGCATAGCGGTCGCCTTCTGGCTATACATAATAGCCATACTCTCGGCTTCCATACTACTCGGATAACTGTCACTCGCCCTCATAGGCACAATATCATTCTTCGGATCATCCACGAACCAGAGCTTCCCCGGATACGCCTGCTCATTCGCCTGGATACCCGAGTTCCTCCTCACGGCAAACATCGGCACGGTACTAATCTTAGCACTATCACTCCTCAAGTTGTGCCACATATCAACTTCATCCTGCATGTGCTCACTCATCCAACACGTCCCGATCCCATCAATGTAGTACGGCCTCAGCATATGTATAAAGTTCTCAAACGGCCTATACCCGAGTTGATTGTAGTCACTCCTCAAGATAGTCCCGCTCTTTACATGCATCGTTACCACAATGTCCTCATACATACCGTCCTCATCCACATCATAGTACATCCACACCTCGTGCACGTCATACACCCTCGACACACCTTGACTCACGCCCCTCCGCTCATCAATGTCCTCCTGGTATTCCTTCGGGAAACTTCTCGCGTGCTCCTCAATGTCCTCCACATCCAGGTAAATCCCCTGCTCCCCGAGGTTCTTCACCTCGTGCCACGGCTTGTGCACCACGTGTGCCACCCACGGTGCCTGCTGAATGTCCTGAAACGCTTCCCTATACAAGAAGTCCTCCAACGGTATCGGCACCAATTCCGGCCCGTCATGCAACTTCGCGTTAACCTCCTCGGTCATACCCTCATCGTTCTCATACTTGAAGTGCCACTTCCGCTTTGTCCATGGTACCTTCACCGGACACATACCGAGCGTACCGCTCTCATACAGCACTGTGCGCCTCTTCGAGGCAAGGTCAAGGTCATGTTTACTCTTCGAGATAATCCGCATATACTTCGTCCCGACCCTGGCCCTCTTCCGCTCCGCCGGATCATCCCTCAACGCGCTAATCGTCCAAAACGGCTCTTTCACATTAAACGTACTAATAAGGTGCCCAAACGTTGTCGTCGCGTTCCACGTACTCAGCGGCACGCTCACATTACTCGAACCACTGCGAAACGGATACGTCTTTACCTCATGCTCGGGCCGACTCTCCCTCTGCCGTCGCCACTTCCGCCACATCCTTTCCTTCTCACTCCGCTCACTCTCAGCGGCATATATTTCTTCTTTCACATAACTCGTTATCTCGGTTACCTGCTCTTCACTCAAGTCCAACATCTTCTACCTCCTTTAGTAGCCCGTCGTCGCATTGACGGTCGGGTTAAAGAGGACTTCGTCCTCCATGTATTCACGTTGCTCCGCCTCATCGGGACTCAGCGGCTTACTCAGGATACTCAGTGCCTTCTCACTCGCGTCCAAGAAGTCTATCCCGAACTTACTCTGCGGAAAAACCTGTTGCTCTTCAAAGAAGAACGAGTACGGACCGTCACACACAATCATAGCGTCCCGCATCAACCACCGACCGATACCACTGCGAATACGTACAATCTTGTCCTGACTGCTCGGAACCTCCTTGATACTCACGAACAAACCCCTCCGCTGAAGTTCCTTCCTCGTCAACCCCGGCAGTATCTTCTGTCCGGCGTTCGTCTCAATACCGAGCAACCTCACATACCCGTCGAACTTCCCGATCATATCCATAAGCTCTTCAAAGGCCCTCTCATACGAGAAGTACCCGCTCTTCCCGCCAAGCAACACAACCTGCTCATCCCACGTCATACCCCACACGGCAATACCGGTCTTACTCGTCTTCGCACTTATCCCCTTATCCGTGAATGCCGGGTCCCACCCGGCGCACACGTCCATCTCACTCACTCGATACTCCGTCCGTTCCTCGAAGTTCCCGTCCTTGAGCCTCACCACAAAGTCGTCCACTCCGGCATCATAGAGCAACTTTGCTCTCTTCACCCGATAGTCGGAGAACTCGCTCATACCGGCCTTCTTCGGCTTATTAAAAATCTGTGTCATGGCCGACCACGGCTTACTCTCGATCAACTTCATTATCTTGTCCTTCGGCATGGCCTCGGGGCAGATCGCCTCACCGTCCTCCAACGCGCACCTGTAGTAGACCGTCCACGATCCGTCCTTACGCTCAAGGCTCTTATACTCCGCGTCCTCATACCCGAGTAGCTTCTTAAGGTCACTCAACACATAGTTATGATATGGATCATCAATCGAGTACAACGTCGTGTAACAGAGTAGCCTCGACCGCAACCAGTCCTGCACGAGCATCTCCGTGTTCGTCTCCCACCAATGGTTCTTCTGCTCCATATTGATGTTACCGGCCCTCTCAATATCCAGGTCATCGAGGCCCACGAGGTCGTCCATCACCACAAGATCATGGTGGTCCCCCTCACTCGCACCGGTGGCCCCACCGGCTTTGACCGTCGGCTCGGGGAAGTGCTTCGTCCGGTTCGGCAACGTACAATCGGCCTGCAACGGGGGCATCACGTACTCAGGGTACAACACCTTAAAGAACTCATTATACTTAAATGTATTCTTAATGATATTAACAAACGTCTGCGCCCGTCCGACCACCGCATTAACAATCCGTATCCGTATATCGGGGTCCCTCACAGCCTCCCACGTACTCGCGCCATGCGTCCAAATCGTACTCTTATACATGAATCGGCTGATGAAGCCCGCTCCACGAGCACCGTCCTCCATACAAGCAGGGGACTGTCTGAAGTTTGCCATATCAAGGTGAAGGTTCTCATTCAACCGGTCATACGGCCCGCTGTACCCGGCCACAAACTTGAGGAAGAACCACAGATTAACGAAACCTGCCTCCCGGATGAGACCCATGACCTTCTCTACCGTCTGAAAGTTATCACTCGTAACCTCCTTAATGAGTTGCTCGATGATCAGTTCCGGGTTCCCGTCCTTCGAGAACGTCGGTGCCTCGGGATGAGGGAGTACCTCGAACCGTCGCGTCATACCTTACCCACCTCGGCGAAACAGAGCGGACAATACAAAGTGCCGTCGAGGGCCTTCGGACACACGTCGAACCCACACACATCACACACTCTACTTCTCTCCACCCTCGGTCTTTCTCCGCACACTCTTCTTAACTTTTCGTCCGCGAGTATCTCGTTCATTGTCTTGAACTTGCTCGAATCCTTCATCCGTGTACTGTTCCTCCACTCTCGGAAAGTTCTTGTTCTGAAATAACTTCATGTCTTCGAGCGGCTTCGCCGCTCTCAACCCCCTTTGATCCTGCCGATCAACTTCTCGGCGGCCCGTGTGCCGACGAACACACTGCCGACGGCGATCCACTGCCAACCGTCGATCACCCGAAGGGCCAGGAGGACCGTCGCCACTGCGAAGAAGAGTCCCTTGGCTCCCACCATTTTTATCACGAGCTCGACGAGACGCTTCGGTACGTCTCGTGCGAGTGATCCGAATGTTCTTGTCATATCTCATCCTCCTGTGTCTTCGTAAGGTCTTCTATGGCCACGCTCGGCTTCGCCTCGCTTTGTGCGGGATCGTTGGGACTTATCTGCGCAGGACCGTCGGAACCTACCTGCGCACTACGTGCGAGAGACTCCTCGGGTACGTCGTGGCCGAAGGACTTCGCCAGGTGCTTGAAGGCACTCGTGATCGAGGCGGTCGCGATGCGGGCACCCTCCTCCAGTTCGGAGGGTCCGTCCTTCTTCTCATTGAGACCGACGCGGTTTAGGATTTTGAAGGCTACTTCGGCGCGGTCCTTGCCCTCGGTTTCCGTAAGGGCGATGTGGATGGCGTCGATTGCCTTCGGGAGGAGTATGTTTGTTAGGTCCGACTTTGCTCGTTCGAGTTCGTTATTTTCCATAGTCGAGGGTAAGTTTAGTAGGCAGGAGGAGAGTTGTCAAGAGTGGGTGTCGGTACGGTGGTATACTTATATCTAAAATATATCGCCCATGTGTAGGGTGGATACAATAAACAACGACCTAACGTTTCCAAACTGCCCCCCGGCTTTGCTTGACAAAGAGTACATTCGGTGGTACACTTACACCATACTTTCTTT
>CAZVSU010000038.1:12765-24469 GCA_964629645.1 uncultured bacterium
CAGTTAAAAGACTACAGAAAGATCGACCACTTACGGTCGATCAACAAGCTACTCGGTAACCTATACTACCGAGTAGAAACAGACGAGTCGGAGTCGCTCCGACTTGAACGAAGGATTCAAATACTCGAATCTTTCGTTGAGGAATACCGGTTGTCGCCGGTAACCTTCGATGATAGCTACATAGTAGGTATCCTCGATTATTTCATGGAGGAAACAATATGAGAACAGACATAACGAGGAAAGAAATTCAGAACAAGCTACCGAAAGGCACAAAGTTTACAATCCGCAAAACAGATTTTACAGATTTAGCACGTGATTATGCGTATGTAATACGCGTAAAAGACATGCCGTCTTTGTTCACGCCTCGTGACATAGAAGTATGGAAGCCAATAATAGATACACTAAAAGAGATAAAGAACCATACCTACAAAGGCAAACATATTCTTTCATAGGGAGGAAACAGGTAAATACCCTACTTTACGTACGAGTAGGGTATTTTTATGTCCTACCGACAACCTAGGAATGCCGTGAGACGCCCGTGAAGGCACCATTTTCAAACGTTCCTACTCACCATAGTACCTATACTCATTTTCCTAGAAAACTCGTACTGTGCGTCCATATTGTCTCACGACTATATAGCAACGAGACAACACGAAGTATCGCTGTAATTGCGCTTTGTTTTGGCTTCCAGTCAAAACTCCATTACCTCTAAACACCGTAATTCGCACAATTCGTATTTTAAAAGCGAACGATTAGGGGGAAGCTAATTCGTTATAATATATATAAATATATAATAAATATATATAATATATATATATAATTCGTATACTCTTACTTGTGATAAGTATACCACCGTGTAACTCTTTACACTGTAAGGAATTATCCAATTTTTCCAAAATCTCTCCACTCCCGTATCATACTCCTTTCATAAGGAGCTTATACGAATTACTCCCGAAAAACCGCCATAACTCCTTACACTGCAACAACTTAATCGTTCGCTTTTTTTTTACGAATTATGCGAATTACGCCCTTTAGACATAATGGAGTTTCGGGGCCTCCGGCCCCCCAACCCCTTACACCACAAACACTTACAAACCTCCCAAAAACCCCACTGGAGATTTTTGTCCTACAAACCCCTACCCGAACCACCACGTATACCATACCTACGGAAACCTCCAGTCTCTCCACTACCACACACAAAAAAAAAGGGGAGCCTTTCGGCCCCCACAAGACGTCACCACACCTCTTCCCTCCCACACTCTTCAGCAACCCTACTTGCCTCTTCCTCGACGGTACCCTGGTACTCTGTTCTCAGAAAGTCAAACAGATCAATCCCACTATCTTCCCCGGCATAAACCCAATAACTCTCCAGCCCACCAACACCATACCTCACTTGCAACAGAAACTCCGTACCATCCAAGTAAACCGGCCGCCACACGTCCCTTTTCCTCACCTTATTCCTCATCAACAACCACCTTACCATCTTCCTTCTTAACACTACAGATATAAAAATTACTCCCCTCACCATTACTCCCATATGTCCCATACACGCGAAACACGTCTTCATCGGCAGTAGCAGTCCCGACAACATACACACCTATATCCCATCCACGCAAATGACCTTCGATCCCACTACTCGCACTACCTGTTCTCGTCGCTTCCGTCTTACTTTGCCCTCTCACATTACCATAAAACCTACTCATACTTTTACCTCCCTATTTAACTCTCCATACTCATCAACAGCCTTACCGACAAGCTCTTCAACTTTATCAACTCCATAGTAATCTATCCTAATTTTCATAGTTCTTTCAGCCTTATCCATAGTCTCAAAGGCACAAGTACCCATAAGAAAGCCGCTTCTCTTCTCACTCACGTTCCATCCCTTAACCTTACCAAGCGGTCTATGCACGAACAAAACAATACCCTTATACTTGATCCTTTTCTTACTCACTACGTGCTCAACAGACATCTTACCATCTTTCCTAGTCCGTATCTCAATATCTTCTCTCATCTTACTTCCTCCACACATAAACATTATCCCACATACTCGGCAAAACCTCATGTAACGAAAAGACACAAGACGTCTTACCGACAAGATACCTTCTCAACTCCTTAATCTCACAGTCATACCAGTCACCTTCCCCACAGACCCTACACTCCACATAAACAAGCATCATTCAACCGTACTAAAGACGTCGACAAAATACTCTTTCGTATACTTATCCTTTACACTCTCTACCTCGTTCCGCTTACTCTTCGGAACATACCCGAGTACCTCGATCCACACCTTCGACCACGAGACACTTACGTTCCGTTTACTCACCCGTTTCACTCCGGCTTTAACCTCCCCAGGTTCCAACCGCTTCGTAAGACTTTCCTTAACCTCTTTCCGTAAAGACTCGAGCTCCTTAATCTCCTTACCTAACCTTTGGTACTCTTCAACCAGGTCTTTCAACTTATCCTTCATCTCTTTACCTCCGTACGTAAAAACTCCACAAAAACATCAACGATATAACTCTTGATATCCTCATCCCCGCCGGAAACACGAATATCAAAATCAAGCATAAGCGATGGCGTAACAGCAACGGTATGTTCCGTCCAATCGGTGTAAAATCCTCCCTCATTCATATGATGAAAACTCGTCACAAACACAAGCCTTCGTTCATCACTACTATCAACTAGAAACTCCGTACCACGATCAAACCCACTACCACTTGGAGCATACTTATCCATTACCTCATCCACCTTGTCTTCCCAGTACTCCCGATACTTTTCATTGTCCTTACCGAATACCCAAGCTGCATTCGCTAAAAACTGATACACTTTCCTTTCATACATATTCATACCTCCAGCGCTTCATACAAACAAGTATAATTATACTTACCGCCATCGGGCGTCTTACTCCCTTCAAGTTCCCTTGCAAGTATCCTTGCCGCTTTTTTCCGTCCATACTCCTTAACAAGTTCCCTCGCGTGAAAGTACAATCCCTCATCATTATTAACCCATAAACTCACGTTCCAACTATTCCATGATCTATGTCCTTGATGCACTTACTTACCTCCCTACAGTAGATAATCTGAAACACTCTCATACTCCCGATACGTACCGTCGAGCTCTGAAAGCTCCCCAATAATATTAAAAAACATGTCCCTCTTATCTTTACTTTCCTTCTTAAGACCATACAAAATAGAGTAAACCACATTACTATGAAAATAAGACTTACCGAACAGTTCCGATAAAAGTTTCTCAAAACCGCCATCCACCTTGTCAACATTCAGGTACACCAAACATCCGGTTTCAACGATAGGATACTCATTCACCTTTTCCATTGCCTCCCGATACAACGTAAGTACCTCACCTTCATCAATCAATCGTTCGGGCACTCCATACGTATCTTCTATATACGTAATCCATCTAGGAAGTACTTCTTCTTTCAGGTACTCTTGAACAAGCACGTCTTTTACCCTGCTATGCACCTCGTCATCGATAAGAGGATACTCTTTCAAACCTTCCAGCACCTCGACAAGTTCAATCCACTTATTCCAAGGATAATCCTCCGGTATCCCAAGACCCGTAGTACCATAGTAATCATCCATACTTACAAGACAATCATCTTCCTTGAGTACCTCATAATTACTTTTCTCCACGTCACTCCCTACGTAAGCACCATGCACAGTAAGCGCAATCTCATAGACACGAAAACTACGTTCCTCACCGGGAGAGACTTGCAACAGACTCTGATAGATACTACCGTTCTTGATATCCTCTTTCCGACAATAGTATCGATCAAGTATACCGTCTTCCACCAATCGTTCTAGTTCTTCAATCATCTTTTACCTCTCTACGTAAAGTATGTTTAAAAGTATACCACAAAACACAAGATATGTAAACCACCAAAGTGACACTTTCTCCCCTCCCTCCCACCAACCACTTGCATCCGACAACCACCTATCCTCGTTTTGACCCGCTTTTTTCGTGAAAACCCGGACCTTCGCCTTGACACACCGCCCGATCTATGCTATACTCCTTCCTATCCTACCAACCGAGGGAACTGAAAAATATGAAATTAAAAAGATGTCCGTTTTGCGGAGAAAAGAATGCCTACATAGAGTTCGTAGAAATGATTCCGGTAGATACTATCGAACGCCGACCGAAGGAGGAGTGATATGGAAAAAGAAAAACACTCATTAACACAGGCAGAGCTGGATGAAATTATGTGGAACAGTCTGCCGTGGTGGAGAAAAGAGCAGCTATTGAGACAAACAGAGACCGGAAAAGATGAAATCATCAAACAAAAAGATAAAGAAATCGCAACTCTCAAAACCAAGATTGAACGAAAGGATTGGGCAATAGATGCAGCATTAGATTACCTAGATGACCACCGTCTCGGTAATGCAAAAGACACACTCAAGAACGCCCTAAGCGAGGAGGAGTGATGTATTACAGAGTTGTCTATGAGGGATACCTTGAGGGTGAATACGAAACTGAACAGCAGGCGGTTACTGCATTCATTGTAGCGATGCGAGAAGATATTGAAGATGAACGAAATATTACAATTAGCAAATTTGATGAAAGTGAACAAAAATGGGATTCAGACATTTAACCGCACGGGGTATGAATCGGGGGAGGATAACCGGAGAACTCGGCTACCCTTGTGCGGATCATAAGGAGTTAGAACATGAATAAAGAACAAGGGAAACCGGCATATTTAAGTGACCAATTGCTTGCTAGGGTTTCTTCGATACTCAAAGAAGCAGAATTAAACGAATTTCGTATTCGAGTTGAACCAACAAAAAGTGGACATACATATAATGTTGGACGGTACGGAGAATTACAAAACGAGGATATGTCAGCTTCAGAAAAACAACACATATGGGCTCAAATAAAATGTCTTAGAACTGACGCTGAACGGCATCGAGCTATAGCCGAAAAGCTCGACGTTGAGGCAGAGAGAATGGAAATTGAGTTACCTGTCCATGGTGACGATATAGTATGAACATGATAGTCGAGGAGAGGCAGAGGAAACGCTAACAAGGATTAGGTAGAGATTGAAATGAACCGCACGGAGCGGGCGACCACAGACCGGGAGTGGTGAAATATAACGGCCCGCCCTTGCGGATTATAAGGAGTGGGAGAAAACATATGAAAGAGTACCATAAAAGACAAAGGATTTTTTGTAATGGAAGTATTGAACGGTGGTTCGATGAAGTCAAGGAGGAAACATGGGTAAAGAAGAATCAGCATTCGAGAAATCGGTCCGAGACGTACCGACCGAACGCGTCTACGACGTAGGTAACAGAAACAAGGCAAACGTCGAGGGCTGGCTTCGCACCTGGCTCACCAACTACAGACTAAACGCTCCACATATAACTGAGGACTTCACTCGTCGGGACGCGAACGTGACCGGTGCGGCCCTCCCGAAGCGCGATCTCACCCGTGCGATCATCTGTGGCTCCGGTCCCTCTCTCGAACAGATCGGTCCTCACATCCGAGACTGGAACGGTCTCCTCATCTGCGGACCGACCAACGTCGGATTCTGCCTCGCCCATGGACGGGCCCCCGACTACATCATCCTCATAGACGCCTCACCCGAGCATTGGGTACACATGAAGCGACTGCCGATACCGCCGACGACAACTGTTTGCCTACCGCCGAACATCGATGTGAGTGTCACGAAACTATTCCCGGGGAATCGTCACTGGTTTAAGTCAAGGATACAGAACGAACAGTATGAGTGGTTCAACCTGGCGACCGAGTGTTTCTTCACACCGATTAAAAATTACATGCTCCAGGCCGGGTGCACGGCAAACCAGGAGATCATCCTCCTCCAGCTCTTTAAGACCATGAAGATGTTCGACACAAAAGAAATCTACCTCTGTGGCGTTGACTTCGCCTACCACCCGGACGCCTCCAGGGTATCCTACTACCGCTACCAAGAGAACATCGATGAGTACGTGAGGAAACCTCCAAAGGCGGTCCGCACACGAGCACGTACCAGGACGGCGGAAAACGGTATGCTCACCGACCGCTCCATGATAGGCTACAAACGATCTCTCTATGTCATGTGGTACTCACTAAACAAGGGCGATAACGAACTAAACCTTTACAACTTGTCGGACGGCATAACCGGCGAGATACCTCGACCCTTCCCGACCTGCCCTCTACACGAGAACATAAGCAAAGTGTTTCGAGGAGAAACACCCAACAAGGTATCGAATGAGTACATCGAGAAGACATTTACCGAGTACATGAACCGCAACCAGGAAGAGAGTAAGGCCACCCACTCACCGAAGTTCACCTGGGTACGGATTGCCGACGGCATACCTCGGGCCGGAGAGAAAGTACTCCTCATCGACTACGACGGAGGGAAGTTCCTCGGTTCCTATAACCGAGAGACCAAACGCTTTGACCTGGAGGACGGTACGGACGGTGGGATGAATGAGTTCGTACAGTGGTGTTACGTATGAAAAAGAAAGGACCACCGGGGATCATCGAGTTCCATCCGAAGCGAGATAAGATCGAGAGAGACCTCATCAACAGGCGTTCTCTGGCCGAGATGGAACAAGAGTACGGCATATCCCGTCCGACCTTCTCCAAATATCGAAAGGAACACGGACTTCACAGGACCGTTCGTGAGTACTATGGAGAGATAGCGGTAGATTACTTCCCAAAGGAACACGAACGACTTATGGAAGCACGAGAACGCCGCACCACAGCCGGAAACAAGGGAACGTCCGGGAAGAGTAACCTCATACTTGGAAGCACTCCAACCGGACTAAAAGACCTAAAGAACATACTCTATGATATGTTCGAGGAGTGACAAAGATGCGAGAGATCAAGTTTCGAGGACGCCCACCGACGGGATACGTATACGGATACTACTTCACAGAACATTTCGATATAAACGGAGCAACCGTCGTCGGGGAGGAAGAACAATGTTAACGTATGAAGATGTACCGGTCCACATACGGATCGAGAATATGTGGCTCGCCCGCTACAGGAAAAACAAACGACAACCGAAGGGACATCCGAGAGCGGTTACGGAAACCTCGGGCGCGGAGATACTCCGTTGCTTCGAATCCCTCAAGGACACAGCGGAGAACCTCCGGTTGTCAAAAAGTAAAACATTACGGATCGTAACAAATCACGAGAGTATCGCCGGTCATACCTACTGCTATGACGACGAACTCCCAAAGGAGTAACAAAGATGATAAGGTGGGAAGACGTAATAGAAGCACGCTTAGGTCACATCGAACGGAACATAAAGGACATTCAAAAGTACAACGCGCAGAAGGACATACAAGAGAACTGCAATCATGTATCGGTAAGGTTTGAGCAAAGCGGTCCATTCGAGCCCTTCTTTACCCACAAGAAAGTTTGTAATGTGTGTGGCGAAATCCTTGAAAGATATCACTCGGTAGTGGAGAAGCTCCAAGCAGAAGTAGACTACTACGAAAAGGAAGTGGAGTACAAAAAGAAAATCCTGAAAATTAAAAAGGAGGAAGAAGGTGAAGAGTAAAGACCTGGAGCGTACACCAATGAAACCGAAACAAATCTTAATCGAGACAACCAACTTCTGCAATCTACGATGCAAGGGCTGTCTCATACTTGAAGAGAAACCGTCGCACTTTCCGCTCGGTAGGTGGAAAGACATCGTGGATCAGAACGAGTGGGACGCGACCATCATCCCTTATATGTATGGAGAACCTATGCTCTGGAAACACCTCGTCGAAGGCACAAGGTACGTACTTGAGAAAGGTATGAGGTACTACATAGCGACGAACGGAACAATCTGGAACGATGAGTTCTTCGATCTCATCACCGACGACAACCGCGCCTATCAGATTATCTTCTCCCTCGACGGCCTTCCGTGGAACAGTGCCGCGCGTGCCGCCAGGCCCGGAGCGGACCCCATGGACGTATGGGACAACATAAGGGAGTTCGTGGAGCTGAAGGAACGTAAGGGATCGGATATCAATGTGGCGATCAAGCTCATACGTCGGGGTCAGGACTATGCCGAAATACAAGACTTCATACGACATTGGTTAACATACGAGGGCGCGGACTACGTGGCAATCGGGCAGTTGTTCGAGGGGAGGAACGAAACCTCCATGAGGCACAAGCCGTGTTGGTATCCGAAGGACTTCTACATGATGATACGGAACAACGGGGACGTCGCCCGTTGTATGTATAATGCTGAGGCCCTTCGTCCCGAGTACCGTATGGGACACATCGATGACGGCACGTTACTTGAGGTCTACAACAATGAGAAGTTCCGGGAACTTAGGAAGTATGAGACCTATCCCTGTGACGTGTGTCCGAATGCCTACAATGGGACGGGCTTCACCGGTACGGTTAAAGATCAGTCGACCGGAGATGAGTACTCGTATCACGAAGACTATTATAATCAATTCTATTCACTGAAAGACGAACGCGTAGGAGTACAGTATGAGAACACCTCGAATGATCGCGATTGAAGTAACGAACAGATGCAACCTGAAGTGCGCCGAGTGCCCACAACACGCGTGGGCGAAAGATCAAGTGTACCCGGTAGGAGACATGGACTTTGAACTCTTTACTTGGATAATAGACCACATAGATTTCGAGACCCGGATAGCACTCTGGCTCGACGGAGAGCCTCTGATGCACCCGAGGTACTTCGACATGGTTGACTACATAGACGGACATACCGATATACCGTGGACAATCACAACGAACGGTATGCTTCTCACCGAACGTATGATAGAACGACTGGCCGCCGGTAGGAACCTCTATCAAGTCATCTTCTCAGTCGACGGTTTCTACGATGAGACGATGGAAACGATACGTCCGGGGACAAACCTCTCCTACATAAAAGGTGTCGTCGAGCGACTCAAAGATAAGGTAAGTGGAACCGTAGGAGTGAAGTTGACGGAGAAAGGCCAGGACTACCAGGAGATAGAGGACTTCATACTCTATTGGACGGACAAAGTGGACTACGCTATCGTCGGCAAGAACCTCGGTAAGATCAACGATGCGTCCCTTCGTCGGTACCCATGTCGGTACTTCGACGATATGCTCATGGAAATACGATGGGACGGACGTCTCATACCCTGTTCGTACAACCTGGAAGCCGCCCTCGGTGACAAGATAGACCTCGGTTACGTACAGGACTCTCCGAGTGTGCTTGCGGCATATAACAATGAGGCGTACAGGCGGCTGAGGAAACTACACTACGACGGAAGGTTCCCGGATCCCTGCAAGTTCTGCGGTTTCGCCTACACCGGCGACGGCTTCCAAGGAACGCTTAGACCGAGGAACTCCGAGGAAAGATCAAGGCCGTTGTTCTATCACGAGGACTACTACAACAGGTTCTACTCCTATGAGGTGCACCGTGGAGGTACCTCATCTCGTTCGTGGGAACCCGACCCCGAGATACTCCGAGAGGAAGACCAACCATGGAACTAAAAGACTATTTCAAAGGGGTACCCGAGCATGAAGTTGACCTCTCCTTAGTGGAGTGGATTCTTTACCGCCTCGCCCTCGGCTACCTCAAGTACGGTCCTCTCAGGGAATACCTGAAAGACACCGGAAAACAAGGTACACCGGACGAACTCATCCATATGGCCGAACACAGGATACATATGTGGAGGCACGAAGGCCGTGAGCGACATCTCGTGGACGCGATTAACTACCTCTTTCAAGCTATTATGGTTTCCAGGAAGGAACGCTACAAAGTTGAGACACACCGGTACGATCTCGTGGGCGGTGTGATGAAAAATAATTTTGAGGAAAGTGAACTACCGTATTGACACGGTGGCTTATTTATGATACAATACTTCTTATCATAGGGGGAGAGAATGAAAAAGCCGTTACAAGAGAACATCGTCTACAATGAAAAAGAGGGTACTTACTACCATCATACTCCTTGGGAAGAACTTGAAGGACCATTCACTTCCGAGGTGGAAGCCATGGAATCACTTCAACGATTAAGCGAAGAGTTGTCAATCAAATACTGTATGGAAAAAAGGCATTCTCTTAAAGTAACCAATACTGATATGGTAAATTGTACGGCTTGTGGAAGAACTTACAATCTAACGGCAGTACTAAACGTTTACCTGAGGAGAATAGAAAATCTTTTAAACATGTTAGAAGAGAGAGAGAATGCCGAATAAGAAAGAGAGACGAAGAGCCAGCCACGCAGGATTTCATTTCCTGAACGACTACGCGAATTGCCCGAGGCACTTCTTCATTCACTACCTGTTACGTATTGTACCGAAGACACAGGGACCGCCCCTACTCTTCGGTGCCGCCTTCCACGAGGCGAAGGCAACCTACTACAATACAAAGTCGAAGAGTAAGGCACTCAGCAAAGTGAAGCGCGAGCTTAAAGATTCTAAACATTTGTATGAGAGTCCCGAGGTCTATGAGAAACATCTATTTAAGGGACCTATACTCCTTGAAGCATGGATAGATGCCTACGGCAAGAATGATCTGAATAACTTTGAGTTCGTCTGCGTAGAGAAGGAGTTCCATGTGCCGATCACCGAACGCTTCTACATGACGGTGCGCCCCGACGCGGTAGTGACCGACGGCAAACGAGCCTACATACTTGAGACGAAGACGAGTATGTTCTCCGTACAGGTGACGAAGAACGCCGTGTGGATGGGCGACCAGGCAACCTCATACATATATGCGGTGAAGCGCCGATTTCCTGATCTGCCGCTGAGAGGCGTCATACCGGATGTGGCCTACTGGAACAAGAACAGTGAAAAACTTGAGAACATGAAGTTCGACCGGGAGGGACTCGTCACCAGGACCAAACAAGACTTGAGAGAGTTTGAGATTCAACAGGCGGGACTTATAAGTGAGATCAGTCAGAAGGTGGGCGCCTGGCGTTCCGGCTACGACCCGATCATGCTCTTCCCGAGAAACACCTCATGGTGTACGAGCTTCTCTTCACTCTGTGAGTATGCCTACATCTGCCGGAACAAACACCTAACGAGTAAGGGTCGGGCGCCGACCGGATTCATTCGCGATCGGCTCACCAAGAGTTCCGTCGAAAAGAAACTGGAGGTATAGAGAGATGAGTTACAAGGGATGGATATGAATTACAAAGGAGAGAAAGTAATGTATGAAACAGGAACGACCTTATACAATGGAAATATTGTTCTGTTTGACCAAGGAGATATAATCACGGTTGTAACCCCTAAGTGTATGGAGTTTAAAGCAAACTACCGGCCGGCGAGGGAAACTTTAAGTGCGATTGGATACGAACTTCCAACTATCGGTGAATTAGATTACATATATGATTATCTGTTTTTAGAAAACATCGGATCATTCGAGGATGATATCTATTGGACCGACGAAGAACCTACCGGTACTGAGGCAAAAGCCGTCAACTTTGGGAAAAAGAATCACCCAATAAAAAGCATCGACGTCAACTTTCCAGTTTATGTCAGAGGAGTAAAGGTAGTACATAAGGAGATGGTGAAATGAAAAAACTACTACTTATCATGTGTATATTGTTCCTGACTGTAGGTCTCTATGCGAACAACTTGTTGACGCTTGACGGACATACGTGGGAAGGCCTTGATGAAGAGGCAAAGGTGAACTTCCTTGCCGGGTACATGACGGCGATCATCTCCGTGTGGGCGTCCGTTCGTGCCGAGAGACCCGACGCGCTTGAAGCCCTGGAGGACTACTCGTTTGAAAATGTATCCCT
>CAZVSU010000039.1:0-23058 GCA_964629645.1 uncultured bacterium
TATTGTGTTTACTGATGATTCTGGAAATAAGTTAAATCATGAAATTGAATATTTTCAAGGGAGTGGTGGTAATCTTACGGCTTGGGTGAATTGTACTGTTCTTTCTTCCACTGTGGATACTGTTCTTTGGATGTATTATGGGAATGGTATGTGTAGTAGTCAGGAGAATCCGGTTGGTGTTTGGGATGCTGGTTTTAAGGGTGTTTGGCATTTAAATGAAACTTCATCTGGGGAAGTTAAAGATTCTACATCTAATGACTTTGATGGTACTCCAAGTGGTGGTATCACTTTTGATACGGTGGGTGTGGCTGATGGTGGTAATCAGTTTGATGGTTCCACAGGTTATATTTCCACGGGTCTTTATCCTGAATCTGTTCCAAGAACGCTTGAGTACTGGGTGAAATATGATGGTTTGGGTGCAGATGATCAGTCGATTGGATGTCATGATGGAACACGCCGTTTTTATGCAGGTATCAAAGATAATGGTAATGTTTGGTATGGTATGGGAAATAAATATAAGGAAGGAAATCCTTCGGGTGTTTCCACAGGTAATTGGTATTATTTTTCAATGACAGGTGATGAATCAAATTGTGAATTGTATATTAATAATATATTGGTTGACTCGTTGAGTTACAGTTCTTCTGGTACAAGTACTCATGATTTTCATATTGGTGCTAGACTTTGGTCTGGGAGTGTTATTGATAATATCGATGGTGTAATGGATGAAGTACGAGTATCTTATACAAATCGAAATAGTTCTTGGAGAGGAGCAACATATAACAATATCAATGATTCTTCTTCATTTTATGAAATTGGTGAAGAGCAAACAATAGTTGAGGATCCCATGGTTTCTAATGAGTATCCTGAAAATGGTTATACTAGTGTTGAGCTTGATCCTACGTTGTCTGTTGATGTGACTGATTTTCAGGGCGATTCTATGGATATTATGTTTATGACGAATGAGTCTGGGAGTTGGAGTCAGATTGGAAGTACTCAGAGTGGTGGTAATGGTACGTATACACAGGTTACATCTGTATTTAATGAGTATAACAAGGATTATTGGTGGAGTGCTAATGTACGTGATACGAGTACTGGTAATTGGACGAATGAGACGTATGTGTTTACTACCGATGTTGAGCCGATTTTGGATTGGCTGTTTGTGAAGAAGATTACGATTGATCATTCGTTGGTTGACAGTAATCTAAGTAATTTCCCAGTGTTGATTAGTATTGATTCTGATGATAATTTGTCGGATCATGCGTTTGGTTCGGATATCTTTTTTAAGAATGGGGATAGAACACAGGTGTTTAATCATGAGATTGAGTATTTTGATAAACCTACTGGTCGTTTGGTAGCGTGGGTGAATGTAACCAGTTTGTCTAGTACGCAGGATACGGTGTTGTGGATGTATTATGGGAATAGTAGTTGTGAGAGTCAGGAGAATCCGGTTGGTGTTTGGGATGCTGGTTTTTCGATGGTGCAGCATCTGAATGAGACTAGTGGAGTTCATGTTGATTCCACTGTTTATGGTAATAATGGGAGTTGTTATGGTGGTGTGAGTCAGGATGTCGTTGGTATGTTTTCTGGTGGGATTAGTTTTGATGGAAGTGATGATTATGTTGATTGTGGTCATAGTAGTAGTTTGGATATTAATGATTATTTGACTGCTGAGGTTTGGCTTAAATTTAATGATAATTCAGGCGTACAGCGTTTCTTGAATAAACGTGATGATAACAATGGTTACCTTTTCCAAGTCTACAATTCTGGTGGTTACCCTCCATATCAAGCTGGAATAAAAAAGGACGGTAATTGGCAATATGTAGAATATAGTTTAACTCCAACTGTTGGTCAGTGGTATCATATGGCGTATACTTTTGATAATGATGATAAGATGTTGCGTTTGTATTTGGATGGTGAGTTGGTGGCTACTGGTTCTACCCCGACTAATATTGGTAGTACCACGAATTCTTTACGGTTGGGTGCTTATTTTGATAATTCTAATTGGTTTAACGGGGTGATGGATGAAGCTCGTGTTTCTAGTGTTACTCGCAGTAGTGAGTGGCTAAAAGCTTGTTATAATAACCAACATGATCCGAGTAGTTTTTGTAGTATTAGCAAGGAATTGCCTTCTGGTGTACCCATTGTTTCTGATCCCGATCCGGTTGATGGTGCAGTTGAGGTACCGATTACGTTGTCGGAGTTGAGTTTTACTATTAGTGATTTTGATGGTGATATGATGAATTACACTGTTGGAACTATTCCATATGTTGGTGGTGGTTCTGCTGAGGAGCAGCCGGATGGTCGGTATAGTGTATCGGTTTCTGGATTAAGTAAATCTACGACATATCAGTGGTATGTGAATGTCACTGATGGTGAACACACCGTTAACGAGACATTTTCATTTACTACAGGGGTCGCTATTCATTTCTCGGATCCTATGCCTGCTGATGGTGGTGAACGTGGTGCGTTGAACCCGGATTTATCGATAATGGTGAGTCATGATGAAGGGTTGCCTGTTGATATGTTGTTTAGGACTGATGCAAATGGCGAATGGGAGACCATTGGTGTTTATAATGGTGTTGGGAATGGATCGTATAGTCAGCGGACGCGGTGGTATAATCATAGTTATTTTGATGCTCGTGGAAAAACCTTTAATTGGAGTGTGAATGCGACGGATGGCGATTGTTGGGTTAATAGAACCTATAGTTTTGATATGGTTCATTATATCGGTGATCGAGTTACAGATATTGTTATGGCAATGTGTTGGAAGTTTGGGTATATTAAACCTGGTTGGGAGCAGAATAAAGTATTTGCTGCGTTTCAGGAGTATAGTCCGCGTAGTTGGGCAGCCTATGATCTTGATCAGGGTTGGTATAAAACCTATCAATCACTCTTTGCAAAAGGTTATATGAGTCATGCATTTTGGGGTTATTGGGATGGCATGTATCATCAGATTGGTTCTAAACCTGGGTGGCACGCCATAGACAGTCCAACATTCGAAGAATTTAATACAATGAGCAAACCCCCAGATGAGTATTATTTTGGATCTGTAGATAGTTGGGATGTTATCGGTTCAACATACAGTTTTAATGATAGTCATGCTTGGATAATGGCTGGTGATGGCGGATATATTCGTTATTGGCCATGGTCTAAGGAGACCGGTTGGCAGGATCGTGTAAATGTTGTTTCTGGTGTGTTAGGTCGTGATACAGTTGGGTTGCTGCGGCATAATCAAAGCACATGGTATCTTTATACAGCTCATGATAATGCTTTGCAGTATGTGAAAAGTACTGATGGTGGAGAGACGTGGAGTTCTTCATTGCAGAGCACGGGTATTACTGCCACTTCTGGAAGTGAGACTCGTACTTCTTTTGCGAAGTATGGTAGTAATTATTATGTTTTTGTGGTGAATGGTGGTGAAGCTGTATGTTATCATTCAACGGATGGTGAAACGTGGTCGAACCGTCAGAAGATTATGGATCATACGATGATGCATCATGGAACGTTTTTGCATCAGAGTGCATTGATTTCTACAGCGAATCGTAATAATGCGTATCATGATACACAGTTTGCTGGGATCCTTGTGGTTCCGGAGATGATTTCGTATCCGGGTAAACCTACGAATCATTTTCCAAGTAATGACACATCTTTTAATAGTGATACCACATCTGCCTTGTTGGAGGTAGTGGTACATGGTAATCAGACGTATGATGTAGCATTTTATTGGGCGAATGGAAGTTTTATTGGTGAGGATAAACTTTTAGAGGAAGGCGATATTGCTTCTGTAGAAGTTACTGATCTTTCATATGATACTACGTATGAATGGTATGCGGTTGCTCGTGGGGCGACTTTGGAGTATACGGGTGGTGTTCCGGAGTCAACGACGGATGAGAATTGGTCAAAGACTTGGTGTTTCCATGTTGCTGCTCCTGAGAATCCGCAGGTGTCTAATGAGATACCGGTTGATGGCAGTATGAATAATTATCCTGAATCAGTGTTGTCGGTGGATGTAATGGATTTTCAAGGTGACACTATGGAAATTAGTTTTATGACCAATGCATCTGGAACATGGGATCATATTGGTACTACACAATTCGGTGGAAATAATACCTATACCCAAATTGCTACAGTTTTTGATAGTTATGATACAAGATATTATTGGAGTGTAAACTGTTCTGATGGACAGGGTCATTGGATCAATGAAACATATTCCTTTGTTACATGCGATAATATATTTGATTGGCCGTATTATCGGAAGATTACGATCGATCATAGTAAGGTGTATGATGATTTTGCTCATTTCCCAGTTCTTATTAGCATTAATTCAGACAGTGATTTAGCAGCACATGCGTTTGGTCCAGATATTTTCTTTAAGAATAAGGATAGAACGCAGGTGTTTAATCATGAGATTGAGTATTTTGATAAGAGTACCGGCAGGCTAGTTTCCTGGGTAAATGTGACGAGTCTTTCAAGTACGGAGGATACGGTGTTGTGGATGTATTATGGGAATAGTACATGTGAGAGTCAAGAGAATGTTGTTGGTACTTGGGATGATCATTATATGGGTGTCTGGCATCTTGATGAAAAAGATGGTACGGTGTTTGATTCTACGTCTAATGCTGTTGATGGCACTCCGTTGAATAAGATTTCCCAGGATGTGTCTGGTTTTATTGATGGTGCGGATAGTTTTGATTCCTACGGTAACGATAAATTGAGCGGTTATATTGACATAGCCTCTCCAGATTGGTCATCTTCGACTGAGGGTACTATTAACGCGTGGATAAAGTGTAGTGGGAATGGTGAAACCGGACTGAATGCAGATACGGCCTTTTATTACCATGTTAATGATGATAATTATATTGTATTAAATAGGGATCTGGCTCGAGTGAAAGTTGATGGTAACTCATATGATGCATATTTCAGCTCTAATCTAAATGATAACAACTGGCATTATGTGACTTTGACTATGGGTCCAAATGGTGTCAAGGTATATGTTGATGGAATCTTAGAGGATACGAATACTGGTACAAATAAGGCATTTGATTTAGGTCCTTCGACATATTCTTTGATTGGTCTAAGGGCAGTTGTTATAGACACACCAGATGCACAACAAACATATTATTTTGGCTATAACGGAATAATCGATGATGTAAAAGTATCCAACCCCGCTCATAATGCTGAATGGATTCAAACAGAATATATCAATCAATATGATCCTTCCTCATTTTACAATGTTAGCGAGGAGCTAACATTTACTGATGATCCCGAGGTTTTTAATGAGTATCCTTTGGAAGGGTCTATGGGTGTTGAGCTTAATCCTACGTTGTCTATTGATGTGATGGATATGCAGGGGGATTCTATGGAGATTATTTTTATGACCAATGAATCAGGGAGTTGGAGTCAGATTGGTAGTACTCAGTCTGGTGGTAATGGTACGTATACGCAGGCGACGGCTGTATTTAATGAGTATAACAAGGATTATTGGTGGAGTGCTAATGTATGTGATACGAGTAGTGGTAATTGGACAAATGAGACATATAGTTTTAAGACTGGTATAGATAATGCTCCGGTGTTTTCCTTTGAGAATCCGTTGAATGGTTCTATTGGTGTGCCTGTTAATCTTTCTAGTGTTAATGTGACTATTGAGGATCCTGAGGGTGATAGTTTTGATTGGAGTATTGAGATCCACCCTGATATTGGGAGTAGTAGCGGTGCGGGTGAGTTTAATGGTATTAAGGTTTGTAGTGTGAGCGGTCTTTCTTATGATACTACTTATACTTGGTTTGTGAATGCTTCGGATAGTGGCAGTGGCGAGTCCTCGAATGAGACATTTGTGTTTACTACTGAGTTTGAGCCAGTTTTGGATTGGCCGTATTACCGGAAAATAATGATTAATCATACTAAGGTTGAAGGTGATTTAGTGAATTTCCCGGTTCTTATCAATATAAGTGCCGATGATGATCTTCGTGATTTTGCTTTTGGTGATGATATCCGATTTTTCAATGATGATAAAACGTTTTTGTATCATCATGAGATTGAGTATTTTGATAAACCTGCTGGTCGTTTGGTTGCGTGGGTGAATATATCTAGTTTGTCTGGTAGTGAGGATACGGTTATTTGGTTAAATTATGGGAATAGTACATGTGAGAGCCAAGAGAATCCTGATGGTGTATGGGCTAATCAATATCTTGGCGTGTGGCACTTAAATGAGACGATTGGAACGGTGTATGATTCTACGGATAATAATGTTCATGGAACACCTCAGTATAATATCATACAGGATGTAGACGGCTGGATTGATGGTGCCGCTCATTTGGAATCAACAGGCGATGATCTGAACAGTGGCCGTATTTATATTGGTGATCCTGATTGGTCTACATTTTCTGATGGTACGATTAGTGCTTGGATTAAATGTGAAGGAACTGGAGATAGTGGTAATAATGCTGATACAATATTTTATTATCCTGTTGGAACAGAGGGTGCTTCAACTACTAACATTCTTCTTAACAGAGATAGAGGGCGTGTAAGAGTAAGTGGTACGAATTATATCGTGGACTTTTCCACTCCATTGGATGATGATTCGTGGCATTATGTTACGATGACGATGGGTTCTGATGGAATTCGGCTTTATGTTGATGGTGAACTTGAAGGTACAAATACAGGTACAACTAATGCTTTTGATATTGGATCTTCTACGTCTTCGTATATTGGTTTTAGAAACTATGATCCATACGCTTTTGGTTACAATGGCATAGTAGATGAGGTGCGGGTGAGTGGTGTTGCTCGAGATGATGCGTGGATTAAAACTTCTTTTAATAATTACCATGATCCATCTTCTTTTTATTGTCTTGTTGGGGGGGAAGCGGAAAATCCGGTGTTGTTTGATGAGTATCCTAGTGATGGCTCTAGTGGTGTTGAGTTGAA
The DNA here is from genome assembly GCA_964629645.1 of uncultured bacterium. GTDB lineage: Bacteria > Chlamydiota > Chlamydiia > Chlamydiales > SLFE01 > JAAKFL01. The sequence continues at coordinate 6,925 of CAZVSU010000039.1, forward strand.
TCCAACATTGTCTATTTATGTTGAAAGCCCAGTTGGGAACAATATGGATGTTCTGTTTATGAGTAATGCTTCTGGGAGTTGGAGTCAGATTGGTAGTACTCAGTCTGGTGGTAATGGTACGTATACGCAGGCGACGGCTGTATTTAATGAGTATAACAAGGATTATTGGTGGAGTGCTAATGTACGTGATACGAGTACTGGTAATTGGACGAATGAGACATTTGTGTTTTCTACTGAGTTTGAGCCAGTTTTGGATTGGCCGTATTACCGGATGATTACGATTAATCATTCTTTGGTTGATGAGGATTTGGTGAATTTCCCAGTGTTGGTTAGTATTGATTCTGATGTCACTCTTTCTGCTCATGCGTTTGGTCCGGATATTTTCTTTAAGAATGAGGATAGAACACTGGTGTTTAATCATGAGATTGAGTATTTTGATAAACCTACCGGTCGTTTGGTTGCGTGGGTGAATGTAACGAGTCTTTCGAGTACGGAGGATACGGTGTTGTGGATGTATTATGGGAATAGTACGTGTGAGAGTCAAGAGAATCCAGATGGTGTGTGGAATTCTGGTTTTGTGATGGTGCAGCATTTAAATGAAACTGGTGGTGTGCATTATGATAGTACAGTGTTTGGTAATAATGGTAGTTGTTATGGTGGTGTGAGTCAGGATGTCATGGGTATGTTTGCTGGCGGGGTTAGTTTTGATGGGATTGATGATTATGTTGATTGTGGTCATAGTAGTAGTTTGGATATTAATGATTATTTAACTGCTGAGGTATGGCTTAAGTTTAATGATGACTCTGTTACCCAGCGTTTTTTGAATAAACGTGATGACGACAATGGGTATCTTTTCCAATTTTGGTCATCAGATTTTTCCTCATATGAAGGTGGAATAAAAAAGGATGGTAATTGGCAAAAGGCTATGTATGACCTGGTGCCTACTGTTGGTCAGTGGTATCATATGGCTTATACTTTTGATAATGATGATAAGACGTTGCGTTTGTATTTGGATGGTGAGTTGGTGGCTACTGGTTCTACCTCGACGAATATTGGTAGTACCACGAATTCTTTACGGTTAGGTGCTTATTTTGATAATTCTAATTGGTTTAACGGGGTGATGGATGAAGCTCGGGTTTCTAGTGTTACTCGTAGTAGTGAGTGGTTAAAAGCTTGTTATCATAACCAACATGATCCAAGTAGTTTTTATAGTATTAGCGAAGAAATGCCTTCAGGTGCACCGATTATCACTGATCCTGATCCGGTTGATGGTGCAGTTGAGGTACCGATTACGTTGTCGGAGTTGAGTTTTACTATTAGTGATTTTGATGGAGATCTAATAAATTATACGGTGGGGACCATTCCATATATTGGTGGTGGTTCTGGTAATGATAAACCTGATGGACGGTATAGTGTACCGGTTTCTGGATTAAGTAAATCTACGACATATTCTTGGTATGTGAATGTGACGGATGGTGAACACAGTGTGAATAACTCGTTTTCGTTTATGACGGAATCCTCTATTAATCTTGTTGATCCGTTGCCCGAGAATGGTGGTGAGCGTGGTGCGTTGAACCCTGATTTATCGATAACGGTGAGTCATGATGGAGGGTTGCCTGTTGATGTTTATTTTGGGACTGATGCGAATGGTGTGTGGGAGACCATTGGTGGTTACACTAGTGTTGGGAATGGATCGTATAGTCAGCGTACTCGGTGGTATAATCATAGTTATTTTGATAGTCGTGGTCGATCATTTAATTGGAGTGTGAATGCGACGGATGGCGATTGTTGGCTTAATAGAACCTATAGTTTTGATATGGTTCATTATATCGGTGATCGAGTTACAGATATTGTTATGGCAATGTGTTGGAAGTTTGGGTATATTAAACCTGGTTGGGAGCAGAATAAAGTATTTGCTGCGTTTCAGGAGTATAGTCCGCGTAGTTGGGCAGCCTATGATCTTGATCAGGGTTGGTATAAAACTTATCAATCATTGTATAGTTCAGGGTATCAGAGTCATCCATTTTGGGGTTACTGGAATAATTCTTATCATATGATTGCGCATAAACAGACTTCTGGTCATTGGCATTCAGTTGATAGTCCCACGTTTGTCGATTATCAGAATAAGAGTTTGTATCAGGATTTATATACATTTGGTAATGTTGACTCTTATGAGAATATCGGTTCGACATACAGTTTTAATGATAGTTATGCGTGGATTATGGCTGGTGACGGTGGATATATTAGGTATTGGCCGTGGTCTAAGGAGACCGGTTGGCAGGATCGTGTTAATGTTGTTTCTGGTGTGTTAGGTCGTGATACGGTTGCATTGTTACGGCATAATCAGAGTACGTGGTATCTTTATACTTCACATAATAATGCTTTACAGTATGTGAAGAGTACGGATGCAGGTGAGACGTGGAGTTCTTCTTTGCAGAGTACGGGTATTACTGCGACTTCTGGAAGTCAGACTCGTACTTCTTTTGCGAAGTATGGTAGTAATTATTATGTTTTTGTGGTGAATGGTGGTGAAGCTGTATGTTATCATTCAACGGATGGTGAAACGTGGTCGAACCGTCAGAAGATTATGGATCATACGATGATGCATCATGGAACGTTTTTGCATCAGAGTGCATTGATTTCTACAGCGAATCGTAATAATGCGTATCATGATACACAGTTTGCTGGGATCCTTGTGGTTCCGGAGATGATTTCGTATCCGGGTAAACCTACGAATCATTTTCCAAGTAATGACACATCTTTTAATAGTGATACCACATCTGCCTTGTTGGAGGTAGTGGTACATGGTAATCAGACGTATGATGTAGCATTTTATTGGGCGAATGGAAGTTTTATTGGTGAGGATAAACTTTTAGAGGAAGGCGATATTGCTTCTGTAGAAGTTACTGATCTTTCATATGATACTACGTATGAATGGTATGCGGTTGCTCGTGGGGCGACTTTGGAGTATACGGGTGGTATCCCAGAATCAACGACGGATGAGAATTGGTCGAAGACTTGGTGTTTCCATGTAGCTGCTCCTGAGAATCCGCAGGTTTCTAATGAGCTACCGGTTGATGGCAGTATGAATAATTATCCTGAACCAGTGTTGTCGGTGGATGTAATTGATCACCAAGGTGATGATGTCACCGTTTATTTCAACTCTAATGCTTCTGGTAATTGGCAGACAATTTGTGTAAACTCATCTACAAACAATGAAACTGTTTACTGTAATAATACGAAGAATATGAGTAATTATGATACCACTTATTGGTGGAGTGTAAACTGTTCTGATGGACAGGGTCATTGGACCAATGAAACTTTTTCTTTTACGACGTTTGATGAGGTGTTTGATTGGCCGTATTATCGGAAGATTACGATCGATCATAGTAAAGTGTATGATAATTTTACTCATTTCCCAGTTCTCATTAGCATTGATTCAGATAATGATTTAGCAATGCATGCGTTTGGTGATGATATCTTCTTTAAGAATGCGGATAATTCAAGTAGATATAATCATGAGGTTGAGTATTTTGATAAGAGTACTGGTAGGCTAGTTTCCTGGGTGAATGTAACATCTTTGTCATCTACTGAAAATACTGTTCTTTGGATGTATTATGGGAATAGTACATGTGATAGTCAAGAGAATGTTGTTGGTACTTGGGATGATCATTATCTGGGTGTCTGGCATCTTGATGAAAAAGATGGTACGGTGTTTGATTCTACGTCTAATCCTGTTGATGGTGCGGCGTTGAATAATATTGATCAGGATGTGTCTGGTTTTATTGATGGTGCAGATAGTTTTGATTCCTTTGGGAATGATCCTGATAGTGGCAGTATTTATCTGGGTTCTCCTAATTGGTCGGCTTCATCTGAGGGTACTATTAGCGCTTGGATAAAATGTAGTGGGAATGGTGAATCTGGTTTAGATGCTGATACTATTTTTAATTATAATGTGGATGATGTTTCTGATTTTATTAATCTTAATCGGGAAAAGGCTACGGTGAAGGTTGATGGTACGGCGTATGATGCGGTGTTTAGTTCTGATTTAGGTGATAATAGTTGGCATTATGTGACCTTAACTATGGGTAATGATGGTGTGAAGGTGTATGTTGATGGCAATTTAGAGGATACAAACACTGGGACGACAAAAGCGTTTGATATGGGTGTTTCGGATCGTGCGAATATTGCCCGGCGTATTTTTACATCAGTAGAAGCTGGTGATCCGTATGATTTCTTTGGGTTTAATGGGACTATGGATGAGGTGCGGGTTTCTAATCCTGCACATAGTGCGGAGTGGATTATGACGGAGTATTTGAATCAGGTTGATCCTGCTTCGTTTTATGATGTTGCTTCGGAGTCTTCTGTGCCGATTGTCAGTTTATTATCGCCAAGTAATGATTCAATTTTCTATGAAGAAAATGTGACATTTATTGCAAATGTTGTTGATGATACTGGTGTTAAGAATGTGAGTTTGTATTCTGATATTAGTGGTTCCATGCAAAAAGAACAAACACAAAATGTTACTTTAGGTGAGTATAATTATGATCCTAGTATGAGGTTGTGGATGCATTTGAACAATGACAGTAACATCGGTGAGGATTACTTTAGTAATAATATGGTTTTTGATTATAGTGATTCGGGTAATCATGGAACAAATTATGGTGCAACGTATGTGAGTGATGGTAAATATGGTGGCGCGATGCTGTTTGATGGCGTGAGTGATTATGTTAGTGTTCCCGGTGATGGTAGTCTTGATTTTGGTCAGAGTGGGACGATTAGTTTCTGGATGAATTGGAGTGGTGTTGCTTCTGGTCTTGATGGTGTGATTAGTCGTGGTGCACAGACTGGTACGTGGTGTATCCGACTCGACAGTGGTAACAGTCATATGCAGTTCAGGATTTATAATCATCACACAGTTGATTCTGGTGTTGTACCATCTACTGGTTGGGAGCATTGGGCGCTTACGATTAATGGTTCTGAGTATACGTGGTATCGGAATGGTGTTGAGGTTGCTAGTGAAGTGTATAGTACTGAGTCGATTCTGCATGCTGGTGATTTGTATCTTGGATATTATCAGGGGTATGAGTATTTTAATGGATTGCTTGATGAAGTCGCTATTTATGATCGGGTTTTATATCCATCTGAAATTGAGGAACTTTATCGAGGTGATAATATAACAAGTTACAAAGCGTTTTTCCAGGTGAATGATATCTCTGATGATGTGTATAAATGGAATTGTGAAGCGTTAGATATTGATGGTCAGTCTGCGATGGCAGAGCGGGATTGGGTGTTCACGGTGGATGCGGTGCCGGATGCTCCAGTTGTTTCTCATGTGTATCCAGCGGATAATGAAGAGGGTATTATGTTGAATCCAACACTTTCTGTTGATGTGGTGGATCCTCAGGGTGATGATGTAACGGTGCGGTTTTTCACGAATGTGTCTGGTTCTGGTTGGTCTCAGATTGGAAGTGATCAGTCTGGAGGTAACGATACATATTCGCAATCAACGAGTGTGTTTGATGAATATTACACTTCGTATTGGTGGGCTGTTAATGTTTCTGATGATGTGGGGAATTATAACAATCAAACGTTTATGTTTACTACGCGTGGTGAAGTATTAAGTAGTGATTTAAACACGGTGTTAAGTGTGACAGCGAATTCTGATGTGAGTGATTCGATGAATGTCACGTTTTATGGTGATGGAGAGAAGATTATCACCTTGTATAATGTGTCTAATGGAAGTAGCGCTTCGTATTTGTGGAATACATTAGCACATGGTTCGACTCATACTTGGAATGTATCCATTGATGATGGATTCAGTATTAATGAGAGTGGATTGTTTAGTTTCACGGTGGTTGATCCTCCCACGATGAATCTTGGGTATGAATCTCGGATTGTTGGTGAGTATACGGGTAATCATGATATTGTGGTTGGTGATTATAATAATGATCTGTTATTAGATTTCGCCGCAGATGGTTTTCGTGATGATAGTTTGTATTGGTTTGAGCAGGGAGGTGGTTATGCGAATTTCTCTGGTCATCTGATTGACAATGACCTTAAAAATGCGCATGATATCCAACAGGGTGATATCAATGGTGACGGCCAGCTTGATTTTGTTGGGTTGCAGCTTTCGAATAACTCTGGTGATTATAATGAGCCGCCAGCGAAGGTGTTCTGGTATGAAAAAGATCCTGAGTCAGCAAGTTGGACGCGTCATTTAATTGAGGAGAGTGATACAGGATATTTAATTGGTGCACGGCAAGCTGAAATCATTGATGTTGATGGTGATGGTGATAATGATGTAGTAGTAGCTACGGATAAAGAAGGTGGCACGCCAACCGGAGGATATGTCATATGGTACGAAAATCTTAATGGTGATGGTACGAGTTGGAAACGATACAATGTAGGTAATGATACGCGTCGGATGCATCAGTATGTGAATGTTGCTGATATAGATGGTGATGGTAATCTTGATTTTGTAGCCAGTGGTACTCGGTTTCATATTTATTGGGGTCCGTCTGATCCATGTCAGGATAATTGGTCGAACACCCAGATTGGGAGTAATATGTGGTCGTGTAATCAATTATATGATTTCGATGGAGATGGTGACTTAGATATTGTGATTGGTGCACAGTCTTCTACCCGTCGGATTTCTATTTTTGAAAATCCAGGTGGTAGTGATGTCCGTGATCCGTCGAAATGGACGGAGCATGTGATTGATACTTGTACGTATAATCTTCGTTTCAAAGGAATTAGGCTATATGATATGAACGCGGATGGTCATATGGATATAGTTGCTGCAGGTAACGGTGAGGGAACACCATATGCTGGTAGTTTCGCTCGAATCTATTTTGGACAGGGAAACTTGGATGATTGGGATCCAATGTATCTTATTAATATTACAGATACTGATCCTGGTTTGTATGGTGTTCACGAGTTAGAGGTTGGTGATTTCAATAATGATAATATTATGGATTTCATCCTGGCGGGTTGTTATTGTAATAAGATGATTATGTATTATGGGTATAATTATTCGTATGAACCTACGATAGATTTTGTTCCGCCGACTCCTGCTGATGGTGCTACTCAACAAGATGATAGTGTGTTTGTGAACACGTCGGTTGATGCTTCGCAGGATTCGTATGCGTTTGTTGATTTTGATGAGTCGAATCTGTTGTGGTTGACGATGGATGAGTTGAATGCAACGGGTCATCCGTTGGATCGTTCTTCTTATGATATTAATTGTGTGAAGCATGGTCATGCGTATTCGTCGTTTGATAATCGATTTGGTCGTGCGTTTTTGTTTGATGGAAATGAAGACTATATTTCATTCGATGACAATATGTCTACATTTGAAAATCGTACTATGGGTACGTTGAGTGCGTGGGTGTATTGGGATAGTAGTGATACGGATGGTGGTGGTGCAGTACTGTCTGCGTCTGATTCTAGTGATGCGAGTAGTGATTTGTCGTTGATCATGCTTGAGGGTAATCTTGATTTCTTTATTCGTGAAGATGGAGTGAGTCCGCCTGGTGCAGGTGTTGGCGATCTTCGATTTGTTGATTTCCCCCAGGATGAATGGCATCATGTAGCAGTGACACAGGATGGCAGTACTATCCGGTTATTTGTTGATGGTGTGATGGTGGATAGTAGTAGTTCATCTGCGTGGTTTAGTGATGTGTCTGATATTGATGCGTTGACGGTTGGTGCCCGTGACGATGCAAGTTCAGGTGTGGAGTATGAACTTGGTGGACAAATAGATGATCTTCTTATTTTCAATAGAGCGTTGGATGCTGATGAGATGTTAGCATTATATGATGCAACAACGTATCCGTTGTCTCATAATTTTACAGATCTTTCTTATGGTCTATACTCGTTTTCTGTTCATGTTATAGATAAAGCGGGTAATGTTGATCAAACAGAGTCTCGTACAGTAACTGTTCCTGCTCCTCAGGCACCGATAGTTTCAGATGAGTATCCTGTGGATAATGCAATGAGTGTTCCATTGAATCCAACGTTATCGATTACTGTGAGTGATTTGCAAAGTGATACTCTGGAGATCAGGTTTATGACCAATGAATCCGGTTCTTGGTCTCAAATTGGTACGACGCAGTCTGGTGGGAATGGTACTTATACGCAACTGACAACTGTTTTTGATGAGTATAATGCTGAGTATTGGTGGAGTGTGAATGTGTCTAATTCTGAGAATCATTGGAATAATCAGACGTATATGTTTTCTACGGAGATGATTCCGATAGTCAATTTGGTTTCTCCAGTTAACAACTCATTGATCCATGATGATCAGATTTTGTTTAAAGCTGATGTCCTTGATGATACAGGTATTAAAAATCTAAGTCTATTCACTGATATTAGTGGGAGTTGGCAGTTTGAACAAACCATGAGTACGATTGGTGAGTATAATTATGATCCGGATATGAGTTTGTGGATGCATTTCAATAATGATAGTGGTGTTGGTGAAGATTATTCTAATAATGAAATAGTTTACGATTATAGTGACGATCTTAATCATGGATCAAAAACAGGTGTAGTGTATAATCCGAGTGGTCGGTTTGGTGGTGCATTTGATTTTGATGGTGTGGATGATAAGATTACGATACCAGAGGATAGTAGTCTTAATTTTGGTCAACAAGGGACAATTTCATTCTGGTTGAATTGGAGTGGGAGTGCGGTTGATCATGATGGTGTGATTAGTCGTGATGGTGGTATGGATACGTGGGCGGTTCGGATTGATCATAGTTCTGGTGATCATATGCAATTCCGCATTTATGGGAAGGAAACAATTGATTCAGGACTCACGCCTTCCATGGATTGGGAGCATTGGGCGATCACCATTAATGGCAGTAAGTATACGTGGTATCAGGGTGGTGTGCAGGTTGCGTCTCAAACATATAGTGGTGCGTTGCTTGCACATGTTGGTCCGGTGTTGATTGGTTCTTATTATGATGGATCTAATTATGATTTCTATAATGGTTCATTGGATGAAATCGCGATTTTTAATCGTGCGTTATCTGATGATGAGATCAGTGTGCTTGCTGGTCAGAGTTATCCAACGTCGTGTACTGCCACGTTTAATGTTGTTAATATTCCAGATGGAACATATAAATGGGGTTGTAATGCATATGATGTTGATGATCATGTGGGTTGGAGTGAAGAGAATTGGACGGTTACTGTTGACACAGAAATAGATATTAGTTTTGTGCCGCCGACGCCAACTGATGGTTCTTCGCTAGATGCTAATCATATTTTTGTGAATACATCGATTTGGTCTTGGCAGGATTCGTATGCATTCATCGATATTAATGCCTCTAATCTTTTGTGGTTGACCATGGATCAGATTAATGCGACGGGTCATCCAGTGGATCGTTCATCACATGACATTAAATTTGTTAAACATGGCGATGCACAGCAGACAGATGGTGTGTTCAATAAATCGTTTATTTTTGATGGTGATGGAGATTATGTGTTGTTTAATGATAATGTTAGTTTATTCCAGGATCTTAGTACGGGGACGATTAGTGTGTGGGTGTATTCTGATGATAGTAATGGTGCATTTTTCGCGGCTTCTGATTCAAGTGATGGAGGTAGTGATGTGTCGTTGATGAATTTATGGGGTGATTTACGGTTTTTCGTTCGTGAGGATGGTACTCCTTTACCCGGTGCTAGCTATGGTTCTCAAACAGAGCCTGGTGATCTCACAGTGATAGGTTTCCCTGAGAATGAGTGGCATCATATAGTGGTAACACAGGATGGTGGTATGCTTCGATTGTTTGTTGATGGTGTGATGGTGGATAATAGTAGTTCAACAGCATGGTTTGATGATGTCTCAGATATTGATGCGTTGATGATTGGTGCGCGTGATGATTCTAGTCCTGGTGTTGAGTATGAGATTGATGGGAGGATTGATGATTTCTTGTTGTTTGATCGAGCGTTGGATAGTGTAGAAGTTCAGGCATTGTATAATGCTTCTGAATTATATCATGATTTTACTGGGTTATCCTACGGTGAGTATGAATTCAATGGTTATCTGTTAGGAGTTGATGGTACGATTGATCAAACGGAAATGAGAACGGTTTCCTTGGAATCGGTTACACCTCTTGTTTCAAATGAATATCCGGTAGATGACTCAACTGGTGTTGAAGTTAATCCAACACTTTACATTGATGTAGAAGATGCTCAGGGTGATGATGTTGAAGTTAGGTTTATGACGAATACGTCTGGACCATGGACTCAGATTGGGAGTACGCAATCCGGTGGTAATGATACGTATACACAGTCGACTTCGGTATTTGATGAGTATAACAAGGATTATTGGTGGAGTGTGAATGTTTCTGATGTGGATAATAATTGGATGAATGAAACATTTTCTTTTAAAACTATGATTGAACCAGGTGGACCAGTTGATGTAACACTAATTTCACCATTGAATAATTCATTGTTAGGCACTGATGATATCGTGTTTAAATCTTCTCTTGTTGATGATTCAGGCGTTCGAAATGTGAGTTTGTATACGAATACGAGTGGTAGTTGGCAAAAAGAAGAAACAATCGATGTAACTGGTGGTGAGTATAATTATGATTCTAGTATGAATCTTTGGATGCATTTCAATAATGATAGTAATGTCGGTGAAAACTATTCCAGCAGTGATTTAGTATATGATTACAGCAATCATAATAATGGTACTCTTGATGGTCCAACATATATAACGGATGGAAAATATAATGGTGCGTTTAATTTTGATGGTGTTGATGATAAGATTGATGTTGCGAGTGATAGTAGTCTTGATTTTGGTCAGCAGGGTACGATTGCGTTTTGGTTGAATTGGAGTGGGAGTGCGAGTAGTTACGATGGCGTATTATCTCGTGATGGTGAAATCGGTGGTGATGGCACGTGGTGTATTCGGATTAATAGTCTTGAAAGTGATCATTTGCAATTCAGACTTTATAATCAATATACTATTGATTCCGGTGTGACGCCGTCAACGAGTTGGGAGCATTGGGCGATTACCATTAATGGTTCTGATTACACGTGGTATCGGAATGGTTCAGAAATTGCAACTGATACGTATAGTGGAAATACGATTAATCATGGAGGTCCTTTGTATATTGGTATGTATAATAATATTGGGGATTATTGTTATTACAATGGTTTGCTTGATGAAGTTGCCATTTATAATAGAACATTAAGCGAGAGTGAAATTGAACAGCTATCGTCAAGTGGTAATTGTACAAGTTATACCGCTCAGTTCACAATGCAGGATATTTCTGATGGCAATTATGCTTGGAATTGTTTAGCATATGATATTGATAATCAATCATCCTGGGCTTCAGATAATTGGACATTCATGGTGGATACGACAGCTCCAAGTCTTACTTATGTTTCACCTACCCCAGATGATGGTGCTACTATTACTATGTCAACTGCGACAATTAACGTTTCATCAAATGAAAACCTGAGTTCTGCCACTCTTGTTTTGTGGAATGAGAGTGCTGATATTGAAGATAATGTCTTCCAAGTATCGATTGATGAACCTTCATGGGATCAGTGGGGTTTTGAGTATCCAACAACGTATGTGTTCAATCTTTCTAATGATGCTTCGGATGTTGAGGTGTTTAGGAAGGATAATATGTCGGATAGCTGGAGTTCAATTATTGAGAAATCCTCAAGTGATTTCTTTAATGGTATTGAATGTTATCGGATTAATTATACGAAGAACAAAGCGTATGTTTCTGTGGGGTATAATACTACAAATGAGATTTATCTTAAATTTGAGAATGTATCTAATGTAGAGTTTGATTCTATTGCCCATTATTATGATGATCGGAAGGCTGCGTATACGCTTTCCAATGATAATTGGGGCAGATATGCAAGTGCAAATCCTGGTGCGTCGTGGCAGGGTATGACTGATGATGATTCTGATAATTATCAGGCTGCAGTTCATGCCTGTCGGATGTTTAATCTGCCGATTTCCATTGCAATCAATAGTCAGATGGCTGGTAGTGATTCTATGTGGAATCGGATGCAGGATGAATTAAATGTTTCTGATAATATTTGGGAACCAGCGGTTCATACTCGCTCTCATCCTTGCAGTAGTAGTGCCTATTCGAATCCAACGTATGGTGGGTATGACGGGCAGATTAACGGATGTGCTCAGGATATATTGGAGAATCTTTCTGGTGTTTCCTATGGCGATTACATATTTGAGTTTATTTTGCCGTGTGGGTATTCTGATAGTACGTTAGAGGCAACATCTGCAGGTAATTTTATTTTCGTCCGTGATTGGACTGGTGGTGATCATCCGAGTAGCACGGATTATGAATCGTGGAATCCAACCTACGATTATTATGGCGTTGGTGGTTTTGAAACAAAAGCATATGATGCAGTTTTCCAGAGTAGATCTCCTTATGGAAGATTCTACCAAGATGATGTTGATGAGTTGGATGATGCGTTTGATACGGTGTATACTAATGGCGGTATCTTTTATGGTATGTGGCATTCTGATCGATATCAGAATAGTGTGATTCATGATACTCGTGAAGGTATAGATGGAGTGCAGGGTTCTTCGTTAATTCAACATTTCAAACATGTAGCGAATCGAACAGATGTTTGGTATGTTGCAAATGGCTGGCTGTATTCGTATCATATGGTTGCGAAGAATGCTAGCATAATCGAATATACTGGTGATGTTAAAAACATACCAATGACCGTGGTGAATGATGATGAAGAAACGTTTGCGTTTAAGTCATTGTCTGGTTTGGAGGATGATGTGACATATTATTATCGTGTAAAAGCCCAGGATATAGCAGGAAATGATGCTGAAATACCGGTGAGTCCAGATTATCGTAACTTTACAGTGCTGACTGGTGCAGATACGTTGCCTCCAGAAATTAATAATGTTGACATTGCATTTTCTGATCCGATGGATACAGATCCAAATTATGGCTGGGAGAACATCACTTGTACTGTAACTGATAACACTGGTGTTGGTCAGGTGAAGGTGAATGTGACGTTTCCTGATAGTCATACTGAGACTTTTGTGATGACTAACAGTGGTGGTAGTCAGTACTATTATAATACGACATTTTCTGCTGTTGGGGACTATAGTTACTTCATTTGGGCTGATGACATCAGTGGTAATGAGAATACGTCTAGTGCTGATCTGTTTCAGATTGCACCGAATTGGGATATTATTATCGATGGAACATGTAATATGATGGATGCAACGCAGATTTCTCTGAATTGGAATAGTGGTGATGGAAGTAATCCAGGTTGGATTCGAGCTGATATTGATAATAATGGATATGTCAATATGATTGATGCAACGCAGATTTCTCTTCATTGGCAGGAGTCTTGGTGGTAAGCAAAGATGATTCATTAATATGTTCAAAGAAACGTAAACGTAGGAGAAATGATATGATAAGACACAAGAAGCAAAAGACAAATGCAATCATAACAATACTGATAAGTTTAACAGTATTGTGTATTGTAAATCCATTTGTTTCAGCTCAAGATGATACTACTCTTGAAATTAACTGTTCAAAGACTCAAGTTGATAAAAATGATCAGTTTTTTTCTACTATTTTTATTAGTCCATCTGAGCCTATCATTGGAGTACAAATTGATTTATCGTTTGATGCAGATCTTCTTCAATGTGAAAACGTACAAAATGCAAATAAAAGCGCTTGGAATTCATATTTTAATCCCATCATTGATAATACTGAAGGAAAAATTACTGGTGCTGGCGTCATCAACTATGGGAGCACGATATCGTATTCCACTACCTGTTTTAACATCACTTGGAGTTCATTAAATAAAGATGGCACATCCACGCTTACACTTCAAAATATTCTTGTTACCAATGAAACAGGAAAGGAAATTGCAACAATTACTTCCTTGGATGAAACAATTGTTATTGGTAATGGAACAAACACTGATGATACACCGTTACCAAATGATAATAATGGTGATTCAGGTATTATTCCTTCAGGATCAAATGAAGCTCCCATAATAAAAGAACATCTCATGGGTCCAACATCTATTTTCGTTAATCAACAATACAATTTTACTGTTACTGGATTAGATCCAGATGATGATGATATTTTTTATCTTATCAACTGGGGGGATAACACTTCACAATCCTGGTTAGGACCATATCAAACAGATGTTCCTTATGTTTTCAATCACTCTTGGGACTCCGCAGGAAACTACACAGTTAAAGTAAAACTTAAAGATACAAATAATCACGAAACAACCTGGGTTTCATATCTTAATGTAACAGTTCAGCAAACCTCATCTAAGCAATCAACACAACAAACAGCTTCGTTGCACACTGATTTTGATATTACTCCAAATCAACCTGGAGTGGGAGAACAGATACAATTTACACCACGCACTAATAATACTGATGAAAATAATATTGCTGGTTATCAATGGGATTTCGGCGATGGGACCAATTCAAAGGATTTGAATCCAGTTCATAGCTATACTAAGTCAGGGGATTATCTGGTAACGCTAACAATTTTGGACAACAATGAGAGTGCAATGAATACGGTCAGTGAAAAAATTTCGATCAATGAAATACAAACCAGTCTGAAAGAAAACTATGATAATCAAGGATCATCACCTGAGTCAGTTCCGGGATATGAACTAATTACCCTTTTAATTTCATTGTTCTCAATGATAATTATTTTTAAAGGAAGGAGGAAAAACAATTAAGAAATTGAATAAAAAAAATGAAACAATAATAAGAGAATTAATGGAGGAAAAAATATGAAAAAAATAAAGATAAATAGAAAAATAATGATGCTGATAATTTCGACCTTGCTTGTTACATCAATTGGTCTTGCAATGATCTCAATTCCAACAAATGTAAGCGCACAAACCATAAATCCAGATGTCAATGATAACGGAGAGGTTACTAAAACCGATTTTGATTTAGTTACCAATCGACTTGGTGAAACAGGGAAACTAGGTTGGACAGCAGAAGATGTAAACGATGATGGAAGAATTGATACGCAAGATCTGAGTCTAATAAATTCTGTTGCAAACAATCTTGGAAATCCACCATTTTCTTCTGGAATTACTTATCTAAATGTTACTCCACCATCACAAATTGTGAGTGGAAGTGAAACATTCACCATAGATATCTTCTTAGATCCAGGTGAACCAATCATTGGAGTACAAACGGAAATATCATTTAACCCATCCCTATTACAATGTGATGCGGCAGTTAATGGTAATACAAGTGCTTGGGAGACTTTTTTCACTCCCACCATAGATAATACAAATGGAAAAATCACAGGCTTGGGTGTAATAAATTGGGGTAGCACGGTTAATTTTCCAACCAGTTGTTTTAACATTACCTTTACTGCACAAGGTATCGATGGATCATCTCCTTTAGATTTACAAAATGTTCTCATTACCAATGGATCAGGATTAGCAATAATACCAACGGTAAACAATGGTTCAGCAGAAGTCGATGCCACTAACCCATCTGTTACGGTTGATGGTCCTGATGGTGGTGAGTATTGGACTGGTACGGAGTCGATTACGTGGACCTGTACTGAGTCGAATAAGGATACGGTGGATATTGAGTATACGACTGATAGTTCGACGTGGAATAATATAGTTTCTGGTACGGATGATGATGGTAGTTATGATTGGGATACTTCTGGTGTTGTTGATGGTAGTAGTTATCAGGTTCGGGTGACGGCGACTGATCTTGCGGGTAATTCTGGGAGTGATGTTTCTGATAGTATGTTTACTATTGATAATACTGTTCCGAGTGTAACGGTTGATAATCTGGCTGATGGTGATTATGTTGCAGGAACGATTTCAATAGAGGGAACAGCGACTGATACTAACTTAGATACTATATCACTTAAGATCGATGGCAGTGAAGTTGCTACTAGTTTACCGTATAGTTGGGATACTACGCTTGAGTCTGATGGATCACATTCAGTGGCTCTTGAAGTAACGGATTTAGCAGGAAATACTAACAGTGATTCGATAACGGTCACGGTTGATAATACGAATCCTACTGTTTCTGTTGATAATCCGGCTGATGGTGATTATGTTGCAGGAACGATTTCAATAGAGGGAACAGCGACTGAT
>CAZVSU010000039.1:23158-24324 GCA_964629645.1 uncultured bacterium
GAAATACTAACAGTGATTCGATAACGGTCACGGTTGATAATACGAATCCTACTGTCAGTAATATAAACGTAGCATATTCAGATCCAATAGATACCAACCCAAGTTTTGGTTGGGAGAATATCTCTTGTACTGTGACTGATGCCACATCTGGTGTAAATCAAGTATACGTTTACATAGATGGTACTCCGACACTTATGCAAAAAACTGGTTCGACTTATTACCATAATACTACATTAAGCAGTGGTAATCATACTTACTACATTTCTGCATCTGATAATGTAGGTAATGAAAAAGAGAGCAGTAGTGGTGATATATCAATCGCACCAAATTGGGATATTGTTATTGATGGAATATGTGATATGTTAGATGCTAGTCAAATCTCCTTCAACTGGAATTCAGGTGATGGAAGTAATCCAGGTTGGATACGAGCAGATATCAACAATGATGGTTATGTTAATATTTTAGATGCTTCGCAGGTATCAGCTCATTGGCAGGAATCTTGGTATAGCTAAAAAAAATTGAAGGTTGTGAAATAGATATGAAACTTAAATTATCAAAAATGAATGCATATACGACGCTGATAGTCATAGCACTCATTTCGATGACATTGCCTACTTCAGCGATAGTATTATCGCCGATGAAACAATCGAATATAGCATCTACGGAAAGTTCGTTACCTCTTGCGGGTAGTGGAGTCGCGGACTCTACTACTTCTTTAAGTGTTATGCCGTCTAGTCAGACCGTTGGCTATGGGGAAACGTTCACTATTGATGTTTATTTGGATCCTGGAGAACCAGTCATTGGAGTCCAAACGGATATATCATTTGATTCTGATCTTCTTCAATGTGATGATGTGAGTAATGGTAATACAAGTGCTTGGGATACAGTTTTCGATTATACTATCGATAATACTAATGGGATGATAACAGGATTAGGTGTAATCAATTGGGGTAGCACGGTTAATTTCCCAACCAGTTGTTTTAGTATTACGTTCACTGCTGAAAGCACACCGGGAACTTCACCGTTAGATCTTTACAATGTGCTTATTACAAATGAAACGTCAGAACAAATATTTCCAGTTGTTAACAATGGAAGTGTCATAATAATTGAAGGTAACAGTCCACCAGTTATCTCTAATCCATTTCCATCCTATGGTGAAACAGATG
>CAZVSU010000040.1:0-21455 GCA_964629645.1 uncultured bacterium
GATTAATATTGCCTCTCCTCCTAGCGCGCCCTCCTAAGGGAAAATAATCTCAAATGAAGTCATTCGAAATTTGAAGACGTCCCCTAAGGGGACGCCTTCTTTTTTTTTGTTTTTTTTGCCACCCTTTTTCTCCTCGGAATCGACCGTTTGTTTTCGTTGATCGAGGCAATCTCGACCACTTTGCACGATCAGTGGAGTTTTATGCGGAAAAAAGAGCTCGCACTTTATGTGTGCACATTCGGCTTTTTGGGAGGGCTTATTTTTACAACGACGGCAGGGATTTACTTTGTTCAAGCTTGCTGCAGGCCCTGTCCGTCGGCTATGGCTATCCCGCCGAAGAGCTTAAGGAGTGGATCAATCACGTCTCGAAATTGAGGGTGACGCTTTGGCGGCCCTTGGCAATCAGAATTTTCGCTCCCGTCTGCTTGCTGCTGCTTTTAGCAAGCGCTCTTTACTGCGAATCACAGTTCCCTTCGGCGGATTTTCGGATGGGGCTGCGATTGCGTTCATCATTTTTGCTGGAGTTCTCTTTTCCTGCTTAACGGCGCAAAAAAAAACGTCAAACCCCATCAAAATAAATAAAGAGCTCGATTGACGTTTGGGCGCGATTTAAGTATAGAAGAAGGTATGTCGCATGTTCGCTCTTTGCCCAAAGACTTTTTCTGGCGCCGGATCCATTCATTGGCAGGGATTTGGTTGATCTTTTTCATTATCGAGCATCTTCTCACAAATTCTCAGACCGCTCTTTTCCTCGGTGATGACGGCAAAGGGTTTATCGAATCTGTGAACTGGATCCACAGTTTGCCCTATCTGCCTGTCATTGAGATCGCTGCACTCGGTGTTCCCTTTTTGGTTCATGGGCTTTGGGGCATCAAGTATGCCCGCCAGGCAAAGCTCAATTCAATCAAATCCGATGGGACGAAACCCGGCTTGAGCGGGTACCGGGAAAACAGGGCCTTCACCTGGCAGCGCATCACGTCATGGATTTTGATTTTTGGCGTTGTCGCCCATGTCGTGCAGATGCGGTTTATGGAATATCCCGCCCAGGCAAAGGTAGGGGCTGAGACTTTTTACGCCGTGCACATCAGCGAAGACCCGGGACTGATGACGCTTGCCGAACGCCTTGACTTCCAGCTGTTCACAGAAAATGAAATCGAACAGCTGTCGGCAAAGCTCGAGGCAGAGCCGACACCGGCAACCGAAATAGGGAAGCAAAGTAAAAGGCAGGAGCAAGACTTTGCCGAGGCCTTAAGATCTAAAATTGAAGGTGAAGGGCGCGTCGTCGCCGTCGCCAAAAATTTTGGCACGGCATCGCTGCTTGTCGTTCGCGACACCTTCAAAAGCCCCCTCATGATCATCCTCTACACCCTGTTTGTGATTGCAGCCACTTACCACGCCTTTAATGGTCTTTGGACCGCATTCATCACATGGGGAGTGAATATCACCCAAGCCGCTCAGGATAAGTTCCGAAAAGTATCGAATTCTCTTATGGGTCTTGTGATGTTTTTGGGACTCGCCTCGGTTTGGCTCACTTACATTAATTTGCGTTACTAGGAGCGCGCACATGGAAATTGATGCTAAAGCTTTTGCCCTTGCGGGGGCCATATTATGGGGGGTCCTGATGTTTATCATGACCTGGTCTTATCTCTTGTTCAACGGATATGGCGAGGCGTTTATGAAAAGCATCATCAGCGTCTACCCCGGATTCTCTCTCACTCCTTTCGGGAGTGTGATCGGCCTGATCTGGGGGTTTGCGGATGGATTTATTCTCTTATTTATTTTAGCTTGGCTCTATAACTTCCTTCGATCGTAAACAAATATGGGTCAAAATCAGAAAAAAACAGTGATCGTCGTCGGCGGAGGCTTGGCCGGCCTTTCCGCGACCATGAAGCTCGCGGAAAATGGCTGCCACGTCAAGTTGGTGTCCATCACGAAATGCCGCCGTTCCCACTCAGTCTGCGCACAAGGGGGGATCAACGCCGCGATGAATCTCATGGGGGAAGAGGACTCTCCCCTGATCCATGCTTACGACACCATGAAAGGGGGAGACTTTCTCGCTGACCAACCCCCCATCCTCGAGATGTGTCTGACAGCGCCCTCCATTATTCGAATGATGGATCGTTTCGGCTGCTGCTTCAACCGCACTCCAGAAGGAAATATGGACTTTCGCCGTTTCGGCGGCACTCTCTACAATCGGACCGCTTTTTGCGGAGCGTCGACAGGTCAACAGCTCATGTATTCGCTGGATGAGCAGGTGCGCCGCTACGAAGCGGCCGGCAAGGTGGAAAAATTTGAAAATCACGAGTTTTTGCGTCTGGTTAGAGACGAAGGCGGCATAGCCCGCGGCATTGTCTATATGGATCTGTTCAACTTGAAGCTAGACGTCATGAAAGCCAATGCCGTTGTGGTGGCCACAGGCGGCCTCGGCGTCTTGTTTAAGCTCTCCACAAATTCTACGTTTTGCACGGGAGCGGCTAATGGACGTCTTTACAAGCAGGGGATGGAATATGCAAACGGAGAGTTCATCCAGATTCACCCGACAGCCATTCCCGGTATCGACAAATTGCGCTTGATGTCCGAGTCGGCAAGAGGGGAAGGGGGACGGGTCTGGGTCTACGGCGATTCCTCCAAAACCATCACGACACCTGAAGGCAAGACCATACCTTGCGGAGAAACGGGGAAGCCGTGGTACTTTTTAGAAGAGCTCTATCCCGCTTTCGGGAACCTTGTGCCAAGAGATATCGGCGCCCGCGAGGTGCTGAGGGTGTGCGAAAAGGGGCTTGGCGTCGAGGGAAAAATGCAAGTCTACCTCGACGTGACCCATCTTCCCGATGAGACAAAGCATAAACTTGATGCGATCTTAGAGATTTATCAAAAGTTCACCGGCGAAGATCCGAGGAAAGTTCCGATGAGGATTTTTCCCGCTGTCCATTACAGCATGGGAGGGGGCTGGGTCGACTGGCCGGCTGCCGATGATCCCGACCGCTTCGAACGCTACCGCCAGATGACCAACATTCCGGGTTGTTTCAACATCGGCGAATCAGACTTTTCTTATCACGGCGCCAATCGACTCGGGGCCAATGCTCTTCTGTCCTGCATTTACAGCGGCCTTGTCGTTGGCGGCGAGGTGCCGAGGTATCTCGAAAATGCGACTGAAAGTCCAGCTTCGGAATCTATTTTTGAAGAGGCGTTGCAAAAAGAGAAGGACTTCAAAAGCGACTTAATGGGGCGAAACGGGGAGGAAAACATCCACCTCCTGCACGACGAGCTTGCCGACATCATGGTGAATAACGCGACTGTGAAAAGAAGCAATCGGGATTTGAAAGCGTCTTTAGATAAGATTAAAGAGCTTAAAGAGCGGTATCAAAAGATCACGATCCAAGATGAAAGCCGCTTTGCGAATAAGAGCTTTATTTTTGCTCATCAGTTTGATGCGATGATCGATTTGGCTCTGATCATTGTCAAAGGCGCTCTCCTCAGAGATGAATTTCGGGGGGCCCATTACAAAGAAGGATTCAAAGAGCGAGACGATAAGAACTGGCTCAAACACACGATCGCCACATATGATCCATCGCAAGATGAACCTGTCATCACCTATCGAAATGTCGATTTGCGCCACTTAGACCCGATTCCAAGGGACTATGTCAGCGCGAAAAAAGTGAAGCCGAAGCTGAAAAATGTTCCGGAGAACATGCCGCTTCCAATTTAAAGGTGCACTATGGCAGACACTTATGTTTTGAAAATTTATCGGGGAACACCCGAAAAGCAGTATTGGGAAGAGTTTGAACTGGAACTTATTCCTTATGCGAACGTGATCTCCTCTTTGATGGAAATCGAAAAACGTCCGATCAACCGAAAAGGCGAGCGGGTTGATCCGATTGTGTGGGAACAGGGGTGTCTTGAAGAAGTCTGCGGGTCGTGTTCGATGCTGATCAACAGCGTGCCGCGTCAAGCGTGCACCGCGTTGATTGAAACGATTATAAAAGAGACAAACAATAAGGTCATTACCCTTGCCCCCATGACCAAGTTCCCTCTTGTGCGCGATCTTATCGTCGATCGTTCCCTTATGTTTGACAACCTCAAAAAAGTGCACGCCTGGATCGACACCGATTTAAGTTTCGATCGCGGCCCGGGGCCCACTTATTCGCCGAAAGTACAGGCGGTGATGTATTCCTTGGCCACATGCATGACCTGCGGCTGCTGCTCTGAATCGTGCCCCAATGTCAACGCAAACTCAAAATTCATCGGCCCCGCTCCCATTTCGACCGTGCGGCTTTTAAACATGCATCCGACCGGCAAAGCGGGGGAAGATATCCGCTTGAACGCTTTGATGGAAGAAGGGGGAATTACAGGGTGCGGCAACGCCCAAAATTGCGTGAAGGTATGTCCGAAGGGAATTCCTTTGACCGACAGCATCGCAGACATCGGCCGCGCCGTTACGAAGCAAGCGCTTCGAAATTTGTTCGGCAGTCCACAAAATTCCTGAAGACGTGCATGTTACGATTTTTCTTGAAACCGAAGAGACCTTTGTGGCAACCTTGTCCATTCCGACTCTAAAATAAAGGTTCACAATGCAACAAGATTACGAAAATTTTACTGCAAACGAACTCAAAATCCTGAGCCACTATGTCACGAATACCTCCAGCCACATCTTTTGCCTTCGCAATCTCCCGGAAGTGATCAAGGGGGCTCTTTTTTCCCGTTACTCCCGCTCATCTCTGGGGCTTCGGTCCCTCCTGCTAAAAGAGTTTATCTTGAATGATGAAGAGACCGCCTTCGGCGATCTCGTCCCGGCTGCCGGAGAAACAGAAAATGGTGAAAGCGTTGATAACCAGGTTCTTGCATTAAAAAAAGCGCAAAATTTCTACGACCGTATCCTCGACGGCTATGGCGACGATTCGATCGGCGAGCTTGGAGGCGCCCACCTCGCGATTGAAAATGTCTCAATGCTGGCTGCAAAGCTGATCGAAGACCGTCGGATCGGGGGATCGCCTCTAGAAAAATCCACTCGATATATCTATTTCGACCAGAAAGTGGACGGAGATTACCTTTTTTATCGAGAACCGATTCTGATGACGTCAGCCTTTCGCGATGAGTATCTGGGCACATGCAACATGCTGTTCGATACGTATAGTAAAATTATCCCTCCCCTCACCGTCTATATGGAAGAGAAGTTTCCGAAGGGAGAGTCTATTTCTTCCGGCGCCTATAAGGCGTCGATAAGGGCCAAAGTTCTCGATTGTCTCAGGGGACTGCTCCCTGCTGGCACATTGACGAATATGGGACTCTACGGAAATGGCCGCTTTTTCGAACATATGATCCAAAGGCTCCATTGCGATAACCTCGCAGAGCTCCAAGATATAGGGAAACGATGCTTCGACGAACTGAATAAGCTGATTCCCTCTTTCGTCCGGCGTTCAGAAATCGGCCACCGCACTCAATTGGGCTTCGAACGATTTTTTGACGCGCAACAAACGGCCATCCAACTGATCACAGAGCAAAACACTCAATTCGCTGACTCTGCCTCAAAGCCTGGCGTTCGGCTTATTTCTTTTGATCAAGAAGGTCCGGCAAAAGTGGCGGCGGCTTTGCTTTTTGAGCGCTCAGGTAAAAGCTTGTACGATTTACAGAGGCACTGCAAAGCGATGTCCTCCGAAGAGATCAGCCGCATTTTAGACGCCGCGTGCACCGCTCGGGAAAATCGACGCCACAAAAGCCCTCGCGCTTTGGAGCATGCCGAATTCACATTTGAAATTCTATCGGACTTCGGGGCTTATCGCGATTTGCACAGGCACCGCACTTTGACGCAAGAAAGGCAGCTTCTCACTTGCGATCACGGCTATTACATTCCCGAAGAGCTGAACGACCTGCCCGAAAGAGAGCTCTACTTGACTGCAATGGAGAAGGCAAAAAACGTGCATCGTTCCATTGCGTCCGAGTTGCCGGAGGAGGCGCAGTATGTGGTGCCGATGGCCTACAACATCCGCTGGTACTTTCACGTCAATTTAAGAGCGCTGCAGTGGCTTTGCGAGCTTCGCTCAGCTCCCGCCGGCCATCCCACCTACCGCATGATTGCACAGGAAATGGCCCGTCAGCTGTCTGATGCCGTCCCTGAATTTGAACGTTTTTTCAAATTCGTCGATTATGAAGGGCACGATCTTGGCCGTCTCGGTCAAGAACAGAGAAAAGCCGAAAAATTGAAGGCGCGAAGCTGACGTCCTTTCTTCAAATCAAGCCGATCTCTTCGCTGTCATCGCCCGGCAATGACACAATATAAACCGTTTCGCTATCGCTGCCCGGCCTTCTGGGGGAGAAGCTGTCGTCTTCGCTGCTCCCGTCGACGACCCACCATCGGTCAGCCTGCACGCTTTCCCCTGATGAAGAAGGGGTGCCTGAAGACGCTGCCTCATCATGAGGACAAAGCGGCCTTTCCTCGCGCTGTTCTTTGAGCCGCCTCGGTTTTGCCCGGGGGTTGGTGTCGTGGATATTTTTCATCGATTGCGTAAATTTACGATTTTTTTTGGATTTTTTGAACTTGTTTAAGACGATTGCGTCGTATTCCTCATTCCACTTTTTGTATAAAGGATTCTTTTTATTCCCTAATTCGCTCAACACCTTCGCTTTGATTCCTTTCCTGAAATCCCGCTGCTCATAAATGTCAAATTGAGAAAAAATGTCGACCACCAAGTCGCGTATCTTTTGCAAACACTCTTTTAATTTTGCCTCGTGATCTTGCAAGGCCGTTAGGCTCAGTTTTTTGCTGATAATGGCCGAAAGCGAGGTGACCGGTATTTTTCGGTATTCATCCACTAAAGGTTTGATACGTTCATTTAAATCCTTCACCATGTAGTCGATATGTCTTTTTTTTGCCCGCGTTTCGATTCGGCTGAGAAGGGCTAGCTGCAGGGCAATCATTTTTTGCGTTTCATAAGTGGCATAGGTGAGTTTGGTTTCCTCATTATGAAGATAAAGGGGGATCGGGGTTGATGGACCATCGTGATGAACGATCATAAACACTCCTTTGATCAATAAAACGTGACCTTATCAGATTTCATTTGTGTTTAAAATCATTATTTGGTTCTTCATTAACGTCTTTACATAGGTCATTCAAACTGATATTATTTCGACGATGGAAACAATTTTTTCCCGTTTAACTGGTCGTGTCGCTGGGAGTATTCTCATTGTCGCGGGGTGCTGTATTGGAGCCGGCATGCTAGGGGCTCCCGTCCTTAGTGCCGTGGCGGGGTTTTTCCCCAGCACCCTCATGTTCTTTTTGTGCTGGCTTTTCATGATGACGACAGGGCTGCTTCTTCTCGAAGTCAATCTTTGGTATCAAAAAGAAGTGAGCATTGCGACAATGGTGGAAGACACCCTCGGCAAAGCCGGCAGACGCATCAGCATTGCTCTTTTCATCTACCTTTTTTACTCGATTTTGATCGCTTATGTTTCGGGTTGCGGATCGCTGTTTACCGGCATAGCAGACGATCTTGGTTTCACCGTTCCAAAGTGGGTCGGCGCTACATTCTTTACGGCTTTATTCGCTGCAGTGATTTATTCCGGCACAGCGGCTGTCGACTGGTTCAATCGCTTTTTGGTTTTGGGGCTGGCCGTTTCCTATTTCAGCTTGGTCGCTTTTGGATTTTCCCACGTGAACGCCGACTATCTCGAATTCGCTTACTGGCCCGGGATGGCCGTGGCCATTCCTCTGATGATTATTTCCTTCGGCTATCACAATATGATCCCGAGCTTGACCACCTATTTGGACCATGCCCGCTCTAAACTGACTGCGGTGGTGCTGATCGGGAGCTTAATCCCTTTGCTGGTGTATCTCATTTGGGGACTTATCATCATGGGAATCGTCCCTCCCGGAGCGTTTCAAGGGGTGATTGACGAAGGAGAATTTGCCACCCGCGCTTTAAAAAATGCGACCGACTCTTCTGCGATTTCCCTTCTGGCTGAACATTTTGCCTTTTTTGCCATCGTTTCGTCATTCATCACCAACGCTTTGAGCTTCGTGGATTTTTATGCCGACTGTCTTCATATCAAAAAGGATCGTTTTGGCAAGTTGATCCTCTGCACGCTGACGATGCTGCCTCCTTATTTATGCGCCATGATTTATCCGAATCTATTTTTGGTCGCACTGAGTTTTGCCGGCGTTTTCGGCGCTTTGATCCTTTTCGGTGTTATGCCTGTGATGATGGTGTGGAACGGACGCTACACGATGAACCGATCGGGCGAGGCTCTGCTTCCGGGCGGGAAGCTCCTATTAGGCACTGTGATGGCGGCCGCACTTGCGGCCATTGTCCTCAGCCTCGCCGTTCAAACGAACCTGATAGAGTTAAGCCCATGACAGATTTTGGAAAAATTTTGGGGGGGATCCTTCTTGTCGCAGGGACGACGATTGGAGCTGCCGTTCTCGCTCTCCCTGTCACAACCGGCCTTGTCGGTTTTTATCCCACCATGGCTCTTTTTGTTCTCTACTGGATTTTGATGACGTACGCCGCCATGCTTTTTTTGGAGGTGAACCTTTGGCTCGAGGGCCCCGGAACAAATATCATCTCGATGGCCCACGCCACCTTGGGGAAGACCGGAGAGACGGTTTGCTGGCTCCTCTATCTGTTTTTGCTCTACACCCTCACAACAGCCTACATGGCCGTGAGCGGCCCCCTTTTTTTACATATTCTGACCTGGGTGACGGGAATATCCTTTCCCGCTTGGGTCGGGCCGCTTCCCCTTGTGTTCATCTTCAGCTTTTTTATTTATGAGGGAGCGGCTTATGTCGATTACATCAACCGCTTTTTGATGCTCGGTCTTTTGTTGACTTTTGTCATTCTCAACAGCTGGTTGATTCCCCACATCGATTTAGAGCTTTTGTCTTATCACAACTACGCTCTCATTCCTTTGGCTGTCGCGCAAGTGGCCGTTTCCTTCGGGTATCATATTATCATCCCGACACTGACCCGTTATCTGAAGCGCGATGTGGACGCTCTTTTTAAGGTGATCGTCATTGGCGGCATGATTCCGCTGATTGTCAACGGGATATGGGTTTTTGTCGCCTTGGGGAATATTCCCCTGACAGGGCCCTATGGACTTGTTGAAGGGTATGTGAGTGGAAGTAATGCGGTCGATTTGATTGCGGCGTCCCTCGGCCATTCGTGGCTGAATATCGTGGCGCAGTGCTTTCTTTTTTGCTGCATTGTGACGTCTTTTTTAGGTGTGTCGCTCAGCCTTCGCGATTTTCTAGCCGATGGGCTGGGTATCAAAAATACTGCGGTCGGGCGCTGGGTGCTCTATTTTCTGACCTTTGTCCCCCCCCTAGTTTTTGCTATTTCCATCCAGCGCGCTTTTTTTACAGCTCTTGACTACGCGGGCGTGCTCGGTGTGCTCGTTCTCCTTGTGGTGATGCCCATTGCCATGACCTGGTCGGGGCGCTACATAAAAGGGTTTTCGTCAGACGAGTTTCGCGCTCCCGGCGGGAAAGGGGCTCTCGTGATCGCATTGATTGTCACCTCCGTCATGATTATAATGGAATTCATGAACAAGATGGGTCTTTTCGAACCGGTGTAAAAGGACAGATATGGCAAACAAAAAAAGAGTATTAACGGGAGACCGCCCCACCGGCCGCCTCCATCTTGGCCACTACGTCGGTTCAATTGAAAATCGGGTGAAATTGCAGGGCGACTATGAATGCTGCTTCATCATTGCCGACCTTCATATGCTGACGACCAAGCCCCAAAAAGAGGAAATCCTCAAAATCCGGGAGAATATCCGCGAGATGGTGCTCGACTATCTGGCGTGCGGAGTCGATCCCGAACAATCGATCATCTATTTGCAATCGGCTGTCCCCGCTGTTTACGAACTCAATCTCTTCTTTGAAAATATGGTGTCGTTTAACCGGCTCACAAATCTCCCCAGCATCAAAGACATGGCCAGAAATGCCCACCTTGATCCCGACAACGTACCGCTTGGACTTCTCGGCTATCCGATTTTGCAGGCCGCCGATATTCTGATGCCGCGCGCCGATGCCGTTCCCGTTGGTAAAGACAATGTCGCCCACGTCGAAATTGCCCGGGACATTGCCCGCCGCTTTAATCAATACTATGGAGAGGTGTTTCCTCTTCCGGACCCTATTCTGAGCGCTCATCCTACTCTTGTTGGCACCGACGGCAAAGGAAAAATGAGCAAATCGGCAGGGAATGCGATCAATCTGTCCGATGATGTCAAGAGCGTCGACAAAAAGGTCAAAGGGATGTATACCGATCCGAGCCGCGTCAGTGCCGACGTCCCCGGAAAAGTGGAGGGAAACCCTGTCTTTATCTATCACGATATTTTTAATCCTGACCAAGAAGAGATCAAAGACTTAAAAGAGCGGTACCGAAAAGGAACTGTCGGCGACGTCGAAGTCAAAGAAAAGCTGTCAAAGGCGCTCAACGCCTTTTTGGACCCCATCCGTGAACGGAGGGAGCGGTACGCCAAAGAAAAAGGGCTTGTCGAGGAGATCCTTTACGACGGGACGCTCAAAATGAACGAAATCGCCAAAGAGACGATGTCCGCCGTCCACCAAGCTATGGGTGTCGCCGGAACGTGGAAAAAAATCTCCCGTATCGCCCGCGATCGAAAAAAGTAACTCTATGCCTTTTGAACTTGTCACACAATATGAACCGCGCGGCGATCAACCGAAAGCGATTGAAGAGCTGTCGAAGGGAGTCGAAAGAGGCGACAGGTCGCAGGTGCTGCTCGGCATTACCGGCTCCGGGAAAACGTTCACAATGGCAAATGTCATACAAAAGGTGCAGCGCCCTACGCTCATCTTAGCGCACAACAAAACACTCGCGGCTCAGCTTTACCAAGAGTTCAAAGAGTTTTTCCCGAGAAACGCCGTCGAATATTTCGTCTCTTACTACGATTACTACCAGCCCGAAGCCTACATTGCTCGGACCGACACCTATATCGAAAAAGATATGTCGATCAACGATAAAATCGATAAGCTCAGGTTGAGTGCGACCCGCTCTCTCTTGGAAAGAGACGATGTCATCATCGTCGCTTCCGTCTCCTGCATTTATGGACTGGGCTCTCCGGAATACTACCGCGGGATGAACCTCGTGCTCAAAACCCGGCAAGAAAGAAGGCGCGACGATGTCTTGCTCCACCTTGTCGAGATGCAATACAAGCGCAATGACGTCGATTTTTTCCGCGCCACATTCCGCGTGCGGGGGGACATTTTGGAAATCTTCCCCGCCTATGAAGATGACCTTGCCATCCGCGTCGAGTTCTTTGGGGACGAAATCGAACGGATCAGCGAGATCGACCCCCTGACCGGCAAAGTCATCCGGCGCGTCGATCAGGCGGTCGTTTATCCCGGATCGCACCACGTCACTCCCGAGGAAGTGCGTGTGAATGCGCTCGAAAGCATCAAAGCGGAGCTCAAAGAGCGGGCCGCTTGGTTTGAGCAGCAAAATCTTCTCGTCGAACAGCAACGGATCATGCAAAGAACTCGTTATGATCTTGAAATGATCAAAGAAGTGGGATTTTGCAAAGGGATTGAAAACTACTCGCGCCATTTCAGCCGGCGCGAGCCCGGAAGCGCCCCTCAATGTTTGATTGATTACTTTCCGGACAACTTCTTGATGTTTATCGATGAATCGCATCAGACCGTGCCTCAGGTCCACGCGATGTATAACGGCGATCGCGCGAGAAAGCAATCGCTCGTTGATTTTGGTTTCCGCCTCCCTTCCGCCTACGACAACCGCCCTTTAAAGTTTCCTGAATTCTACGAGCACATCAATCAGGTCATCTATGTTTCAGCGACGCCGGCAGAATGGGAGCGCAAGGAAGCTGGAGATGTCGTTGTGGAGCAGGTGATCCGCCCTACGGGTCTTCTCGATCCGACAATCGAACTCAAACCGGCCACCGGACAAGTGGACGATAGTATTGAACAGATCCGAACGGAAATTGAAAGAGGAGGGCGCGTTCTTGTCACGACGCTCACAAAACGTCTTGCAGAAGAGCTCTCCAAATATCTGATCGACCTCGATGTAAAAGCCAAATATCTCCACTCCGATATTGACACTGTCGAGAGGATCCAGATCATCAGCGACCTGAGAAGCGGCCATTTCGACGTTCTTGTCGGGATCAATCTCTTAAGAGAAGGTTTAGACATTCCGGAAGTGTCGCTTGTGTGTATTCTCGACGCTGATAAGGAAGGGTTTTTGCGCAGTCAAACATCGCTGATCCAAACATGCGGGCGCGCTGCGCGGAATGAACACGGCCGCGTTGTCATGTATGCCGATAAGATCACAGCGTCCATCAAAGAAACGATTGCCATCACTGAAGAGCGCCGCAAACTCCAGCAAGAGCACAACGAAAAGCATGGCATCACTCCGCAATCGGTCAAGCGGGCCATTTCTCTTCTTGTCGAACAAGAAGAAGAGGTCGAAGGCAAGCAGGTTGCCGAAGACGAGCACCACTATCTGACGTCTGACGAGATCCAAAAACTTGTCAAACAGTACGAAAAAGAGATGAAGAAAGCGGCAAAAGAGCTTCGCTTTGAAGATGCCGCTCATTGCCGCGATCTCATGAAGCGCTATCAGGACATGGCGCTCGCTCTTGTCGACGGTTGATGACTCTTAAGCGCCTCGATCGTTAATTCGTAATCCTTTTCTGTCGGAACAGTGCGGAAGACGCCCATAATCATTCTCATGAATTTAGAATTTTTTTGCTCGTCGGCTATGGCCATGGCATTTTTTATCCATTGGTCGCGGACGCATGCGGCATCGCTTAAAAGCGTTTTGATCGTGCCGTGGTCGCCATGTCTCGCTGCAATTTCGAGCGGACTTTTGCCCTCTTCCATTTGGAAACCGTGAGCGATAAAAATTTTCAGCGTTTGATAGTCATGTCTCTCGACGGCACTATTAAGTGCGGTATCAAAACAGATCGCGGGATCCAGGACAATACTGAGAGGATTTGGGATGCAATGTCTTCCCGTAAATCTTTGTTTGTATTGAGCCAGAAACTGGTCGAGGAGCTCGTAGTGGCGGTAGTCGACAAGCATGTGGAGGGCGCGCTCCCCCAATTTGTGACAACGATCTGTCACGAACGGAAGGGCCGCGAGTATTTTTTCCATGTCTTCCACTTTTTCGCCGCTGCCGAATTTAACCAAAGCGACCCCTTGTGGATCTAGTACACCTTATAAAAAGTTTTTGATCAAATTCGGCATTATAAGCGCCGCGATGAGCTGATCTCAATCTGCTCTATATTGTTAATATTGAGCCGATTAAGATCGGCTCATCCCGGCGGCTTAGAATTCGAATTTGTAGAAAAACTTTTTATAAGGTGTACTAGTGTGAGCATAGCCTGGAAAAGGGATAAGGAGCCGTCCAAGGAGGCGATATCAAGCGGGGTGTACCGCTCGCGCGGGGAGGCCCAGATGTATGTGTTCGGATTGGTTGTGATCATGGCCTTCGACGTCAGCTCAGAGCCCGTGAACGATTCATAAATCTCGGCAAACTCTTTTTGATGGCGGCAGGGGAGCCGGTACAGTCCTTTTGGATGGAGCAAGCGGGCAAAAGCGTGGCACTCAATCAACTTAAAATACTGTTCCGAGAAGAGATCGAGAGAATCGAGTTGAGCATTGAGCTCTTGACTTTTTCGGGAAAGATACGTTTCAAACGAAAGACGATTGGATTCAATAACCGAATGTTCAGAGGGATCGTTTTCATCAGTGAGACATCGATTGACGATTTGGTTGACTCTTGCTTCTGATGGAGAGTCGTTTTCTTGGTGAATATAGACCGAAACATCGTGATTTCGAAGAGCTGTGACAGAATAAAATTCACTAAGAGACATGGGACAGACAGTGCCAATATTAAATCCGTTCGTTAGGGGAACCATTGACAACCTCCTTTTACGTTGATGTTTTGGGGCAAAACGTAACACATGCGAACAATTCCAAGGAACAGGAGACATAAAATTTCTATTTGTCAGAAAGAAATTTTAGGCCATAATCGTCCTTAATCTTGTGAAAGGGGCGTGAGATGCTATCAGTTGACACTTATCAAGAGATGATTCGAGAGATTGTCTCGGCGATTAAACCTTTCGACACCGCAGAACAGGGCCATCAAAAAACGATCCTTGAGTGGATTGATTCTGGCGAGCCGCTCTGTCGCATCAACAAACCGGCAACGCCTCCCATGCACTTGGTTTCCTATTTTACTTTGTACGATCCCATCCGAGAACGCATTCTTCTTGTGGATCACAAAAAGGCAGGACTTTGGCTTCCACCAGGCGGGCATGTCGAACCCGATGAACTTCCCAAAAATGCGGCCCATCGGGAATTGAAAGAAGAACTCGGCCTTGAACTCAAACTCTCTTCGGAAGATCCTCTTTTTATCACTGTCACCGAAACGGTGGGGGAGCCTCCGAAACATACTGATGTCAGTTTATGGTATGTCTACCTTTGGGATTCCACAATCGAACTCTCATACGACACGTCAGAATTTTACGCGGTCCACTGGTTCCCAATGAGCGAGCTTCCCACAAACCGCGCCGACCCCAACCTCGAAAGATTTTGTCAAAAGCTTCGGTATCGCGATGCATAAGCCACATGAAAGCGCCGGCCCTTTTCATTACGATGAAAGCGCGGAAAATTACGACGTGCTGAACGAGGAAAAGTCGCATGCCGTGAATCAAAATATAGCCCGTATTTTGAAAGAACAGTGCGTGAAAACGGTGGTCGATTTGACGTGCGGGACGGGCTCTCAGGTCATCTATTTGTCGGAGCGCGGCTATGACGTGACGGGATCGGATATCAGTTCAAAAATGATTGCGCATGCCAGGAATAAAGGAGTCTCTTTTCCTTTGCATGTCGATGATATCCGCACTGCACGATTGGGGACTTTTGATGCAGCCCTTTCCATCTTTAATGCGATCGGCCATTTAACAAAACGTGATTTTGAAAAAGCTCTTCAAAATATTCAAAAAAATTTAAATCCGCATGGTCTTTTTGTCTTTGATATTTTCAACCGGAATTATCTGTTAGAGAGTGACAACATCACAAAGCTCACAATTGATTGGATGGAAGAGAAAAACCGTAAAACAGTGAGAAAAATTCAATACAGCACGATCGACACAAACGGGATTTTGTCCTCTTACACCACACAAATCGTTTGTGAGGGCAATCTTTCTGAAGTGTCAAAAAGTGAGCAGACCCTACAAGTATATTCGGCAGACGAACTGAAAGAGCTTTTGGATCGCAACGGTTTTGACATCATTGAACAAACAAATATCGATGGCGCTCCATTTTTTGATAGAACGACTGAACGCATCCTGTCTGTTGGCAGAAAAAAATGAAAATCATTTGTAGCTTGCAATCCAATACCTCATCACTTTTTTGATTTTTGCCCAGAGAGGGTGGTTGAGTTCCTCGAGTTCTTCTTTTGCACCGGCTTTCATATAAAAAACGCGTGCTTGCTCAAGATCTTTTGCGACTCCAAGTCCACGCCAATACATATCGCCAAGCATTTTAGCGGCGGGTCGAGACCCTGTCCGTTCTGCTTTTCGGTACCAACTGAGAGCCCCTTCGATGTTTCCTTGTTGCGCGTACCAGTTGCCGAGTTCGTACTCAGCGTCGGGCTGGTTGGTTTTCGACGCTTTGAGAAGCCAGGAATAGGACCTTTCAAGATCTATGGGCACTGCTCTAAAGTGCCCGTCGCTGTCTTCAAAAAGTGAGCCTGTTCGGAAGAGGATACCCAGTGCCGTCATGCAGTTTGGATCTTCAGCGATAGCCCCCCTTTGGATCCAGTACAGCGCTTTGCCGCATCGCTTCTTTTCCATGTAGAGATAACCGAGAAAAAACATTGCGTCAGTATTACCGCTATCAGCTGCTGCTTCCCATTGATCGATCTGATCGACACCTTCGCTAGGAACTGTTGATTGAGAGAGTGAAGTGGGGTTCATGCCGGCCTCCTCGTTTCAATAAATCATGACATTGTGGTTTAAAAGAGTTAATAGAGGCAGTCGTCAATGATGTCAAATTCGGGTTGTCTGCCGGTGTAGCCGTCATCAACGGCAGAACCTAAGAGTTCAAGGGCACTTTGAAAATCAGATTCCATTATCAGTTTTCCGAGACAATATTTAGCTTCGGCGCTGCCCTGTTCGATAGCGCCTCTGAGCACTCTTTCAGCTTTCGTTTTCTCGCCGCCGGCAATGTGCAGCCGTGCCAGGTGAACAGACGATTTAACGCATCCCAGACCGGCCGCTTTTGTAAAGTAATCTTTTGCCACATCAAGGTCCACTTCGACATCGCCTCTCCCTTGCTCATAAATCAATCCCAGGTGGTAGAAGGCCGCCTTATTTCCTTTGTACTCTGCAAAGTGATACCACTGGAGAGCATCTTTTTCACTTTTCTCGACCCCCCATCCTTTCTCGTACATAAAGGCAATATTATTGATGGCGTCAATGCATCCCTGTTTGATCGCTTTATTGAAGTTTTGGAAAGCCGTTGTGTGGCACTGATTTGTGCCGTCCCCATTTAAATTCATCAGGGCGAGCCGGTTGATCGCTTTGGCGTGCCCTCTTGTCGCAGCCTTTAGTGTGTATTCAAACATTTTTTTACTGTCTTTCCCGAAAGGAACTCCTTGTTGATAGAGGAGGCCTATCTGGTAGTAGGCGTCTACGTCGTGATTTTCAGACGCAAAGAGAAAAAGAGCCGCCGCTTGGGATATGTCCCCCTCTTCCTTTTTCAGCACCCCGAGCTTGGTGAATCCTTTGGGATCTCCTTTTTCAGCTGCTTTTGTGTACCATTCTTCCGCTTTTTTTGGATCCTTACCCTGGGTTTTTCCATAAAAGAAGGAGTCGCCAAGCCGAATCAAAGAATCGGCAGAGGGGTCTTCTGCATTTGTTTGAAGCTCTTCTTCTGTCACCTTTCGCTTAAGCTTTGAGTCCTCAGGAAATATGCCTTTGATCGCTTCTTCCATTTCACCCATTAGACTGTCGTAAAAATCGACGCCGGGAACTTCTTTCAACTCTTCGATTCCCTCTCGTTTCAGGGGTTTAATCAAAGAAAATTGAGAGGGGTCAAGCGGCGTTTCCAGCGATTGAGAGCTTCTCGATTCGTAGGAATCATCCCGCTTGAGATTGCGAGGAATCTGCATCGGCTCGGAGTGTGGCAGTGAATCGCGGCCCGCTATCCAATCATCAATTGTCAACCCCTTAAGCGGGTCGGTGTTTTTGAGATCAACGGGTTTTGTTTTCGATGAACCGTAGGGAATCTGTTCTAAAATAAAACTAACATCCAATTCGATCTCCTTGTGTTGATGGAAGGAACCTTCCATTCATTCCTCTTGCCAAATAGAAATCGTGATTTCCCAAGCTGCTTGATCTTTTTTTTGTGAGCGCGAGACGACTTTTGCAATACAGCCTCAGGAAGTTAACCCGTGTCTAGCTTATAATTTAAACAGGATTTTTGATATAATAATATTTATAAAAGATCACTCAACCAGAGCCTGTCGCCGGATATGGAAACTTTCACACTTAAATCGGTTAAGAAATTGATCGGTCAGTTTGATCAAATTGAATTGCATCCACAAATTATGGAACCGATTCCAGATCTTCTCAAAAAGGCTGAGAAGCGTTTGAGCCGCTCGTCTACAAGCCAATCGAGGCAATTGAAACAAGCGCTTTGTGAGTTGGAAAACCGTAAAGTGTCCTATCTCTATCGCATCGAGCATCAATTTCAAATCGAAGTTCATCATTCCATTGATTTTCTCAAGCATGAACTCATGAAAAAAATGGTCGATTGGGTCTACGACTATCCCGGTTTCAATCCCGATACACACGACAGATTCCCCGAAAGAAAAATTAATGAAGTCTGCGAGCAGTATCCAGCCTACGCAAGCCTTTTACTTCGCGACGCAAGGCTTCTGCTCGACTTTTTTAAATGGTCGATCCGGGACAATAATGAAGTCGCGCCTTTTGTTTTATTTCCGAAACAGCTCGAAATGCTGCGAAACAGCAATCTTGCTCAGAGAACGGGCTACAACCAAGGGAAAGATCTTGAGATCAGAACGTCTTACGATTCTGAAGGTCATATGATCCGCACTCTTTGGCTTCCTGTAGAAGGAGAGCATGTCAATGCGGCAAAGTGGAAGGATAAAATCGCGATTAGCGATGGTTCAGAAAGAACCTTGGAAGAGATATTCGCCGTTTTTGAAAATAAAAACCACCACCCCGGCGATCTCGAATACTTTCCCCGCATCGGCATCACGTATTGGCCATCTTACGAGCCCTGGAAGGTGATGGATGTCGGGTCAGATAAATTTTGGCATGAAGGGCCGCAGCTGAGAATCTTAAGCATCGCGGAGGCCAAGCGGCTTTATGGAAATACAGTCCCCGGACTCAAAATGGAGGAGCGCATTGTTCCTGTTGAAAGCTTGATCGAAAGGGACGGCATGTATTGGATCGAGCATGACCGCTCCCTCCTAAATGAAGTCAAGCCGCTTGAATTTCACGGAAGCTTAGTTAAAGTCAGAATGCGCGAGCGTGTCCCGATTGACGGCCGTAATTTTTTAAAAGTCGTGCGAGCGTCGAAACAAGCGGATATGAGTTTTCTGAAAACACATGGCTTCGGCGATGTTTTGATTCCTTTAGAATCGGGCCGCTACTATCTGTTCAGCTGTGGAAAATATCCGAAAGTTTATCCCGAATCGACATTCCGATTGATCAGCGAGTTTGTCAGAGTTGTGTTGGCGACGCTTCAGATCGTGGATGACAATGTGTTTTTCAACCACCGCAACCACACTCATGAGTGCATCGGCCTCACTCCGAAGGAAGGTCATATATTGCTCGAAATTATTCGTTTGCTTATGGTGCTGGCACGGGACGACAAGCTGGGTTTTGAATTTCAAGCCGAAGGTTGCGCCAAAATGGAACAAGTCGATGTTGTGAAACTCCTTATGTATCTGACTGAAACGTTTGATGAGATAGACGATCGCGAAGTGAAGCAAAAAGTAGCGGAAGTTTTATATTCTAAAGAACTCGATCGCTACGATCTGCATCACCTTCCCAATTTTTTTCGGACGACACTTGACTACGTCAATCCTGAGGGAGGGCTCGGGGTTGTCTTCTCTCTGATAAAAAAGTGTTTTCTTTGGCTGCAGCCTTATTTGGTCTCTTTGGTTTTTTTGAGCATCGGCGCTTGGAGGGGGATGACGTTTCAGATTGGAGGGCGTTCTATCAGGCTGTCCCACACAACCTCTTCTTGCTGGCACGATCAATCTTATTACCGCCACAGCATTTATCATCCCGGATGGCTTCATTATCAACAGGAGGCAAAGGGGATCACGTTGCTTAAAAGGAAACTCGATCTTGTGAAGCTTCCGTTTTATAAGGATTGACGTCATGACTTGGCCAATTGAGCATGATCTTGGACAGATTGCAACGGCTCTTCACATGAATGAGTCGATTGAAGGGCGGGAGGGAGCCCAATGGGGGCGCCTTGGACGCTTCACGTTTAAACGGGGGGTTCAAATCGAAAGTCTTGGACAGTCCTTTGTCGAGGCTCTCGATAAAATTGAAAAAACCTACCGCAAAACGACCTCCCCCTATTGGGATTCGGTTGGAAAGAGCCTCCTAGAAAGGCTGCGAAGCAGCGCGACAAAACAGACAACCAAACTTGCAGATAGGTTGGAACAAAGGCTGCTGGCTCTCAGTTTTAGGGAAATCGGCGACAGCGGCACAGCTCAAGGCGAGGAGGCAGAGACTCTTGTCCGCTACGCCCAAGAGTGGAAAAAAAACTACCGCTATCTGGAAGAAAGAGATTGGAACGAAGGGGACGAACAGGCTTTATTAGAGCTGTCAAACAGATTTCCTTCCTTAATTTCTCTGCTTAACCGCGATGAAAGTTTGAGGGAGCGATTTTTTATCTGGGGGATCAGGGACCGGCTGAGCGTCGAAAGCTTTGCGGCCTTTCCTGCGACAGCCGAGCTCGTGGAAAAGTATGTGCTCGGCCCCTTTCTTCATAAGGCAGGCCCTAAGATGCTGGCGGTCAAAATTAACAAACATGGGGCAAAATGCTTGACCATCCCTCTTTACGGCAAACATAAGGGAGCAGTATCTTCGAAGCCGGTCAAGCTTTGGAAGGGAAACAAAGAGGTTCAATTTCCCCATGGCTATAAAGCAAAATTCAAGCATGTCTTAGAAGCGCTCAAGGTAAGGGATAAAAAGTGGGTCGATTTCATCATCTCTGAAAAAGGAATCGAAAACTGGAATCCCAGGCATTGGGGGGTCTTGAATTCGTCGGGGCAGATACAAAAACTGCCCATTGAAAACGATTGGTATAGAAAAATCCCTGTTCTTCAAAGACTGTCCATTGATGAGGCGAAAGAGCGTTATGGAAACAAAATCGACGGACGCAATTACGCGGTGGCTTTAAGGGCGTCTAGGCGTCGCAAGAATCGAGATGTTGTGGGGACGCACGCTTTTTTTGACCTTTGCATTCCTGACCCGGAGACAAATACGTACATCGTGATTTCTCCGGGAAAATTTTCCCGCGTTATGCCGCAATCCCTTTGGGAATATGTGAAAATGTTCGGGGACACGGTTGAGGGGGTGATCGCAAGTCACGATCCGAGTGTTGTCTATCCGTGGAGGCAGCATACGCGTCACAGTGTGATTGTGACGGAAACCCAGTTCCAGGAATTTGCTGACAAGCTAAGGGAATTTATCATCGAAGCGCGAAATGGGAATTTCTTCTTTTCCATCATGGCTGACAGCTGCTCGATTTGGTCGCAAAAAATGATGAATATCTTGCTCGTCGACATACTCAAAAAGCATAAAACCAACCAAAACTTCTTTTCCATGCCCATGATCGACACAGAACCAAGAGGCATTCTCAAGTTTCTCTTGAGCATCGTCCTTTTGTTTCCAAAGAGCCTGCAGCCCAAGATCACCTCTCTTCTCCTTCTTCTTTTTAAACCTTGGCGGGGGAGGTGGGTGCAAATGAACGGCGAGTATCGCTGGGTTTCGGCCTATCAGTCAGACTCATGGACGCGGCACGAATTTGATATTCCTGCCCACCTTTTTTGGCAGCAGGAAAACTTAGGCCTCTTTCCAAAAGTAGAAACATGAGCCGGATGGGCTTACGACATATGTTTTTGGATCAGTCCCATAACTTTCATCATGTGCACTTGATCTTTTGATCCGAACACTTTCCCCAGCTTGTCGTCAGGGTTGATGTTCCGCTTGTCTTGGGAGTCCTGGAGATTGTTGTCTTTGATGTAGGCCCACACTTTTTTGAGCACCTCTCCGCGGGGAAGGCTATCGCTCCCGACGACGTCTGCAAGCTCAGGGGAGAGTTTTTTTGGGTTGGCGTCGGCTGTTTTACTCTTCTTTTTGGCAGCCTTTTTCTTTGTTTTTTTTCCTTTCTTCCCTTTTTTCACATAAGGGGTTCTGGGATGATC
>CAZVSU010000040.1:21465-23822 GCA_964629645.1 uncultured bacterium
TCGGGATACTTTTCCTTTAACTGATCGAGATCATTGACGATCACGTCGCATTCGGGATAGGTGGAACAAGAATAAAAGACTTTCCCAAAGCGGGAACGCCTTGCTGTGATTTTGCCGGGGCAGTCGATTGCGGGGCAGTCGGGCATCTCGGCTTCGGGAATGGCGACTTCCCCTTTCCGAGGAATTTGAATGATTCCGCGGCAATCGGGGTATTGCGAGCAGCCCAAAAACGTCCCGTAGCGGCCATGCCGGATTTTCATTTCCGAACCACATTTCGGGCAGGGCTGATCCCAGTTAAAATCTTCGGCATACTCTTCTTTTGAAAATTCGATTTGTTCGATGGGGGCGCTGAAAGAACAGTCGGGGTAATTGGAGCAGCCAAAAAAGTACTTCGATTTAAACCAGATTTTTTGCAGTTTGCCGCCGCAATCGGGACAGTCGATGTCAGTCTCTACTTTTGGAACAAAAGCCGATTTTTCCGCCTCTTCCAGGGTGGGGATAAAGTCGTTCCAGAAGTCGCGGATCAGGGTCTTCCACTCCTTTTTGTCTTCGGCAATCAGCTCGAGGGAATCTTCCATATTTGCCGTGAAATCGACATCCATGATTTTTGTGAAATTAGCCTCGAGAAGATCGGAAATCACGCAGCCCAATTCGGTTGGTTTTAGCCGGTTGCCCTCTTTGACCGTGTATTCGCGGTTTTGGATTTTGTTCATGATCGAAGCGTAGGTTGAGGGACGGCCGATGCCGCATTTTTCCATTTCTTTGACCAGCGAAGCCTCAGTAAAGCGCGGCGGCGGCCTCGTAAAGGACTGTTCAGAGGTGAGCTCAATGCAGGTCAAATCCTGCCCTGCATTTAAATCGGGAAGCTTATGATCGCTTTCCTCCTCTTCATCATCCACCATCTCGTGGTAGGCGGCAAGCCATCCGCTGAATTTGAGGACAGACCCGGTTGCCCGCAGCACAATCCGATCTCCTGCTTCTATGTCGGCTGAGAGCGTGTCATAAATGGCCGATTTCATTTGCGATGCGATAAAACGCTGCCAGATGAGTTGATAAATGTTGAACTGCTCGCTCGTCAAGTAAGGGCGAACAGAATCAGGGTGATGGTGGAGATTGGCGGGGCGGATCGCCTCGTGAGCATCTTGGGAGTTTTTCTTAGTAGAGTAGAACCGAGGTTTTTGCGGCACGTATTCTTTGCCAAACCGGTTTTCAATATACTTTCGCGCCTCGTCAATGGCGGCAGGTTCCACGCGGACAGAGTCGGTACGCATGTAGGTGATCAGACCTTCTGTCCCCTCGTTTCCGAGATCGAGACCTTCATAAAGCTGCTGGGCGATGCTCATCGTTCTGGAGGTGGAGTAGCCGTGGTGGCGGCTGGCTTCTTGCTGCATCGTCGATGTGATGAAGGGAGGAACGGGGTTTCGTTTCTTTTCTTTCCGCTCCACTTTGACAACCGAGTAGGGGACCCCCCGCATCAGTTCAAGAATTGCTTCGGCCTCGTCTTTGTTTCGAATGAGTGTGACCTCTTTCCCTTCAATCGGCTCTTTTTCCACCCTTTTTCCGTCGACAGAGTAAAGCGAGGCTTTGAACGATTTTTCATCGTCAATAAGGCTGAGAAGTGCGCCTAAATTCCAGTATTCCACTGGTTTGAAGGCTTCGATTTCCCTTTCCCTTTTGACGACGAGCAAGAGAGCGACCGATTGAACGCGGCCGGCAGAGACCCATTTTTGTTTTCCCCGCTGTATGCGCCGGTTGAGAAGAGGTGAGATTTTATATCCGACAATACGATCGAGAAGACGGCGGGCTTGCTGAGCGTCGACAAGAGGTTGGTCGATATCTCTTGGATTATTGATGGCTCTTTGCACCTCTTCGCGTGTGATGGCGTTGAAAGATACGCGTTGACACTTCGTCGATTCGGGAAGAATGGCCTTGATATGCCACGCAATCGCTTCTCCTTCTCTGTCGGGGTCGGGAGAGAGATAAACGACATCGGCCTGCTTAGCCGCCTTCTTGAGCCTGTTGATCACTTCCTTTTTGTCGTCCATGATTTTGTAAATCGGTTCGAAATCATTGTCGGTATCAATTCCGAAGTCTTTTTCCGGGAGATCGCGGATATGCCCTACAGAGGATTCAAACATGAAGTCGGAGCCAAGAAATTTCTTTAATGTTTTCATCTTGGCGGGCGACTCGACGATAATGAGCGATTTTTGCGGCTTTTTCGCCATGGGATTCAATCTCCTGGAGATGTAAGAAAAGCCCCTAGTTTAATCCATTATCAATTATAGGGCAATATCTCTCCTTAATATCTCTCCTTAATATAGGAAGTTGATAGTCTCATGCAAGTTTCTTCGCATCGC
>CAZVSU010000041.1:0-23437 GCA_964629645.1 uncultured bacterium
ATCGCGCGTAATTCAGATGAGACTAAGAACACTTGCGCGCCCACAATGTGACTTCCCGTTTCGCCCGCATCAGGGCCGGCAGTAGGGCCGCGGTCGATGACTGTGGTTCCGATTTGCGTATAGATGCCGCGGGAAATATTTCCCGAGTCTTGTTTTTTCACGACTCTTTCTGCAGCGTCGATAAGGAGCTGCTGCACTTCCCGCGATTTTGAAATGGGGACACCGACGGGAAGTTCCGCTTGAGCTGTGATGATGTCATTGTCGACGCGAGGAAGAAAGCTGAATTGAACGACGCCGCTATAGACGAGTGAAAGGGCGATGACGAGAATACCGAGAGCAACGCCTAAGGTGATATACCTCAACTTCAAGGCGCGGTCCAGATGGCGGTGGTAAATAGTTTCAATGAATTTGTCTAAGAGTCGATCGAAGTAAAGGCTCGGTTTGGCTAATGTGTCCCAAAAGGGGTGTTCACTGTGTTTGCGTCCGAGATGCGCAGGGAGAATGAAAAGCGATTCGACCAGTGAGACAATAAAAACAGCTGTGACGATCGTCGGAATTTGCAAGAAGATATTCCCCACGGGTCCCGGAACAAAAAAGAGAGGGAGAAAGGCTGCAATGTTTGTCAGTACGGCAAAGACCACAGGTCCGGCAATGTCTTGAGTTCCTTCAATGGCGGCGCGGATATTTGAAAGTCCTTCCTCTCTTTTTTTGTAGATGTTTTCTCCCACAACAATGGCATCGTCCACAATGATTCCAAGTGTGACGATGAATGCGAAAAGAGAGATCATATTGATCGATGCGGGCGTCCCCGAAATGAACATGAAAGAGCCGACAATTGAAATCGGAATGCCGAGTGTGACCCAAAACGCGAGTCTCGGCTCAAGAAAGAGACCGAGAAATAGCAAAACAAGCGTCAGTCCAAGGGCTGCGTTTCGCAGCAAAAGAAAAATTCGGTCGCGGTAAAGCTCTGCGCGGTCATCCCAAGTGGTGACGAAAATGCCGTCCGGCAGCTCCGCGCTTAAATTTTTGGTGAAGTTAATCACAATATCGGAAATGTCTATCGGCGTTTGATCGCCGACGCGGAAGACGTTAATTTTAATTGCGGGTTTGCCATTAAAAAAGGCCTCTTGGTCGGTCTCTTCGAAAATTTCTTTTACGTTGGCAATGTCGCCGAGTAAGACTTGAGATCCGCCGGGGTTAGAGATGATCGGGATGTCTAAATACTGCTCGGCAAAGTCGCGCCTTTCCTTAGTCCGCAAAAGGATTTCTCCTCCGGGCGTTCTGACGCCGCCTCCGGGAAGCTCCAATGAAGTGGCATCGATTAAGTTTGCGATCTGTTCTAAAGTCAGGTTGTAGCGTCTGAGCCTGTCCCTCGGTACTTCGACGCTGATCTCGATAGGAGGAACATCGGACAAGTCGACGAGTGTGATACCGGGCAGTTGAATCAGGTCGTCGCGGATCTTTTCTGCGAGCTCCCTTAAAGTTTTTAAAGGGACATCGCCATATAAAATCAATGAAATGACCCCGCGCCTGGCTTCGAGCAAAGAGACAATCGGCCTCTCTGCGTCTTCGGGGAAGGACTGAATCTGGTCGACGTTGTTTTTGACGTCTTGGAGGAGTTTGCCCGAATTGGCGCCTGTCAAAAGTTCTACTGTCACAACGCCCCGCCCTTCAAAGGCCGAGCTTGTCACTTTCTTGACTCCGTCGAGCCCCCTGACTTCATCTTCAATGGCGATGATGATGCCGTTTTCGACCTCTTCGGGCCCAGCGCCTGGGTAGGGCACGAGCACTTGTATCAGGTCGAGCTCGAACTCGGGAAACACTTCCTGCTTGAGCTGGGAGCCGATGATGAGGCCGCCGACGATCAAAAAAAGCATGAGGAGATTGGCTGTCACATGGTTGCGCGCCATCCATGCGATGGGGCCTTTATTCTTCATTTTCGCCGTCCACCCGGAGTTTCGTACCCGGCAAAGGAAGGGAAAGGGGGGTCAAAACCACGTCTTCGCCGGGTTTGAGTCCTTGATCGATGAAGACGAAGTCGTCTTCGCTGAACAAAATATGCACTGTGCGAAATTCGAGCTCGTCTTGCTCGTTCTTAATCCAAAGGACGTTGCTGTTATGCACAGCAATGCGCGGTATTTTGTAAATATTTGGAATCTTGGGACCAAAAAATTCGACGCCGACGTAGGTGCCGAGAAGCAAAGGGCGTTTTTCCGTTTCGCT
The DNA here is from genome assembly GCA_964629645.1 of uncultured bacterium. Classification (GTDB taxonomy): domain Bacteria; phylum Chlamydiota; class Chlamydiia; order Chlamydiales; family SLFE01; genus JAAKFL01. The sequence goes on from CAZVSU010000041.1 coordinate 2,224, forward strand.
TCCTAAGCTCAATGGATCGTCAATGGCGACATCGATTCTTGCCAGCCGCCCTTCGGGATCGACATCGCCGAGCAATCTCATGATCCATCCGGGTCTTCTGACGACCATGTCATCCCCAATCGTTTGCGTGATCACAATTTTGGAGCCGGCATGTCCATTTGAGGGGAGCGAGATCCACCTCAGTCTATCGAAGGGGAGGCTCACCCTGACGCGGAACGTGTCTGAATCGACAAGAGTGGCAACATCGGTCTGCGGCGTGATGTATTGTCCCTTTTCAATCGTTTCGTTGATCACGATGGCATTAAACGGAGAGGCGAGCCTTGTCCGCTTCAGATTTACTTCCGCTTGTTTTAGGCGGCTTTTAGCGGCTGCAAGAGCGGCTTTTTTTTCTTTCAGGTGCGGCTTTCTCAGCGCGAGGTCTTCTCCAATTTCCGACTCTTTAATTGTAGGATTGAGCAGCTCCCACTCCCTTTTTGCCACCACCTGTCTTCCCTCTTCAAGACGAAGTTCGAACTCGGCTCGCGTCACCTCAGCTTCGGCTTGCTCAACAGCCAGCTCGAAATCAGTCGGATCGATTTTTAACAGAAGGTCGCCCGATTCAAGCAAGCCGCCTGTTGTGAGGTTTGGGGCAAGCTCCACCACTTTCCCGCTCACTTCGGGGTTGACCACGAGGCTTTTGTCGGGAGTGACGGTCCCGTAGGCAACAAATTTGACTTGCTCGGTTGTCGGTTTGGCCTTCATGACATCGACGAGCAAAGCTCTCGGCCGAGCCTCGACTTTTTGCACATCGGATTTACTTAAATAGATGATGAGGGCGATCAGCCCTGAAAGAGCGATAATGCCAAGAGCAATTCCGATTTGTGATAACGATTTTATCCAGCGCATGATGAGTCAAAACATGGGGCTAAATTAAAACGGCCTCCAAGAGCCCGGTATAAATGAGCGCGAAATAATAATAAATTCTTCTTTTCTGTGATGATGCGCCTCTGAACCTCTTGTAATGAGGTAATGGCCGCGATCACATCGAGATAGTTCGTTAGTCCGTTGATATAGCGGATCTGCGATTCTCTAAGAGTGTCTTTTGAGATCGATTCTTGATGCTTAAGCGCTTCCAGCAAAAGAATTTGCTGTTGTTCTTGGACAACAGCATCTTCTATTTCCTGCATGGCGACAAGAAACGAATCGCCGAAGCCATTCAACAACTCCCAAACAACAGCCTTTCTTCTCTCGACTTCGCAAAGTCGTCTATTTCCGTCGAAAAGGGGAGCGAGTAGATTGCCGGCAATCGAAAGAAATTGCTGTTGAAAAAGCTGGTTGAGCGTTTGCGTCAAAAGTGTGCCGTCAAGGAAAAAACCTATTTGAGGAAACCGGTCGGCAACAGCGACGGCCACTTCGTAGTCGGCGGCAATGAGGCGCCTTTGTGCCGCCCTCAAGTCAGGACGGTTTTGCAGAAGCTGAACGGGCGTTCCAAGGGAAGGAAAGGAGGGAAGGGCGAGGCTAAACTCCTTTGGCTCTTCGGATAACATAACGCTGCCGGGCGAGAATGCCAACAGCACTTGAAGTTGATTGATGGTCGTTTTGAGCCGCGAACGAACAGGGGGCACTTGAGATTCAGTCTCGGCCAAAGTCAAGCGTTGCTGGTAGACGTCGAGGGCAGACGACTCTCCTACAGTAAACCGAAGTTCAATCAGCTCGAGCTGGGTTTTGTTCGCTTCAATCTGTTCATCAAGCAGCTTCAGCAAAGCTCTTTGCTCTTCAATTGTGAACCAAAGTTCTGTGATCGTTCCCGTGAGCATGAGTGCAGTGGCATCGAGATCATCTTTTGTCGCTCTGTATTCAAGGCAGGCAGCCTGTACCTCGGAATCAATTTTTCTCCACATGTCCACTTCGTAGGCAAGCTGCCCCGAAATCAAAAACCGAGAGAATCCCCCTTGAAAACCCCCTCCGCCGAAGCCGAATTCATCGCCGGGAACAAAGCCTCCGCCAAATCCACCGGCGCCGTTATTGCTCAGTGTTTTGGTTCCGTTTACGTTCAAATCGACCTGAAAAAAGTGCTGCGAATTTGCGATGCAAACACTGGCGCGCGACTGAAGAAGCCGGTTCCAAGCTTGCTGGATCGTCAGATTTCGCTCAAAAGCAGACGCGATGACAGCGTTCAGCTCGGGATCGTTGAATTCTTCCCACCATGCAAAACACCAGGGCTGTCCTTTTTCTTCCGAGTTATAGTCTTCCGGAATGTCAATGCATGGACAAGGGGGGCAGCGCACGTCGTAGACGCTGCAGCTGAGCACCATAGCAACTAGTGCGGTTGCAAGACTTATTTTCCCCACCCATTTCACCATTTTTGTATCCTAGCATGAAGGGGTTATTTCAAAAAGGATGTAGACACATATTCACAAATGTGAGAATGATATAGTTAAATTTTTGATGTTGAAAGGGAGGACTTATGTTTGAAACGCTCACTACAGTGGCGACCTATGCAGGGACATTCGCATCGGCTGCGACGTCTGCACTGTCCTCCGGCGGGGAAGGCGTTGGAGGCTCTGTTCACAAATCCGAGAGCAAAAAATATTACGATCCTTTATTAACACTTTTTGTTTTAGCAAGGATCGATCTGCTCACTGCCGATGAAAAGTATAAGATCAAACTCAATTTCGGCGATGTCGTTTCGCTCAGCTTTAACAGTGCAAGCGAGCAGTTGAGACGAACTGTCTCAAGAGTGACCGGCGACCATCAAAAACGAAAGCAGGCGAAATATTTGGTCGATGTCGCCCTCAGGGCAATGAGATGGTATGACCCCAATGAAGAGACGGAGCAAGGGGCTGCGATGCGATATTTATTCGAAAAATCCATTGAAGGGCTTAAAGTGTATCGCAACACCTACGCATCGGATCGAGACGACAATACTGAAAAAGCGCTAAGCTACATTGACCGCTCTATTATGATCTTGCAGTTGAAACTGCATGAAGGGCGGGAAGAAGACATCTATGGCGACAAAGCGAAGCGTTACCTACAGCAAATTAAAGAGAAAATCGAAAGACAGATCGCGGAAGAAGGTCAAAATAAGCAAAATGTTGAACGGATTTCTCGTGATCTTTGGATGACAGATGAAAAAGGGAGCGTCGATTCTGTTGATTTGGTCACTTACCGGATTGAAGAACTGAAAACACTTTCAAAACTAAAGCAGAAAATGGACGATGAGAGAACAAAAACGGCTGATGAAACTTTCTGCTTTGCCAAAAAAGAGCTGCTTGAAGCTTTGACGATCAAAGAAGAAAACTTCAAGCATAAACTGTTGATGCCTAATCACTTTTAAGCTTTTTAAGCGCTGTCGAAAGGCCTTCAGCAAGTTTTTTCACTTGGGAGGCTTTTTTCTCGTTTTTCAGCTGCCCTTTTTCGTCAAAGGCCTCTTCAGCATTACTGACAGTCACAAGCGTAGGTAACACGATGGTGCCGACGTTGCTTAAGATGCTTCTCAAGTGAAAAAGACCTCTCAAGCCTCCAAGATTCCCGGGTGATGCGCTCATCAAGGCTGCGACTTTATCTTTAAAGGCGACAAGATAATAAGGGTCTGAGTCCTCTGGTCTTGAAATCCAGTCGATAATATTTTTAAAAACGCCGGAAACCGAGCTGTTATATTCCGGTGAGGAAAAAAGAAATCCGTCATGTTCGATGAAGAGCTTCTTAAGCTTCTTGACATTCTCAGGCAGTCCCTCTTCATTTTCTAAGTCGCCATCATAAAGGGGGATCGGGTAATCACGGATATCAATCAACGTCACATCGGCATCGGGAATATCTGACGCTGCGAAATTGATCAGTTTCTTGTTGCAAGACTCTTTTCTCGCACTTCCTGCCATCGCTAAAATCTTCGTTTTGCTCATACCGCTCTCCTTTTTAAAAAACCAAATATTCCATAAAAAAGAGCAATCGTCAAGGCAGTAAATCCCCCTACCCCGTAGACCCCCGAAAATCCCTTCATTCCGTAGGCGCGGACAATGGGTTCGCCGAACAAAGACGAGAGAAACTGCCCAAAAAAAACCGCGGAGGTCAGGGTTCCGATCATTCTGCCTCGATAGCCCGCCGGTGCAAGTTCTGAAACCCATACCGTCGAATTGGGGAGGGTCAATCCAAATCCGAGTCCTGTTAAGGCGACAAAAGCAAAAACGGCAAAGACATTGTCGATGTGGGCCAGCGACTCAAGCCCGATTCCTAAGACCAAGAAGGAGAGGGCATAGATATGTGCTTTGCTGACATATCGATGCACCATATTGTAACGCAGTGACATTAGAGAAATAAAAACGGCTCCTGTTCCCATGAAAAGTCCCATGAGGTGCGAGGGGAGCTTATGGTAGATTTCGAGGTAGAAAGGGAGCCTCGTCGGGATCAAAAAGTAGAGCATCATCCCCATCAAAGCGGTCATGACAATAAGCCCGAAAAGGGGGCGGGAAAAAGTGACGACTGTCTGATCTTTGATTGTTTCGTCCGCGCAGGCAGGTTCGTCAATATAAGCGGCCACAAGAGGGATCAGTGCAAGCGATATAAAGTAAATAGCAAAAGGAGCGCGCCACCAATAACTTGCGAGAAGGCCTCCGGTCACCATAAAGAAAAATCCGCCAAAGGCCATAAAAGCCACTTGGTAACCCAAAAAGCGCTCTCTTTCTTTGCCCGACATGTAATCAGCAATTAAGGTTGTGGTACTTGTCATGATGCCTGCAACAGCAAAACCAAGTGTGATTCTGCTAGCAAAAATGGCCTCAGCGCTTTGCAAATAAAGTCCGGCACTGCCGGTTCCGGCGTAGAAAGCAAGAGACGCGATCATCAGCGGTTTTCGTCCCCATCTGTCTGCGATCAAGCCCGCTATAGGCGCTGTGACAGCAATTGAAAGAGATGTAATCGTTAAAAAGAGCGGAACCAAAAACGATATGCCCTTCTCGGGGTGAAGCACTCTTTCCATGATCGGGATGGCAGGGGAAATGATCGTTCCGGCAAGGATTGTGATCGCGCTTGCCAAGAGGAGCGTTATTTTTTTCATTCCGAAGGGGCCCGCACCACAAGGACATCACACTTTGACGCTTGAACGACACCATCGGCCGTTGAGCCCAGCAGCATATAACTCAACCCTTTGCGCGTATGGCTGCCGATGAGTATGAGATCCGCGTCTATATCGTCGGCTTTTTCGATAATTTCTTCCTTCGGGCTGCCGACGGGGGCATATAAATGGTCTTCAGAAATGGTATGAGCCTGGGCAAGAGCTTTTAGCTTTTTTTTCGCAACCGAGACAAATTCCTCTTGCCATTCGCTCACATTTTGAGGAAACGGAGGGTTTCCGTAGGCTAAGATCCTTTCGACGACAGATATTAAGTGCCATTCAGCGTCAAAAAGAGGCATCAGCTTAGCCATTCTCTCAATGACAGGATCGTTTTTCGTTGTCGCCAAATCGCTTGCAACCAGTATTTTTTTATACATGGTTCAGACTCCTTTTTTATCTTCCGCCCTGACGCTGCTGACGTAAAGTCCCACTGTTTTTGACACCATAACAGCAATGAAGATCACACCGGCGATGGCCTCTAAAATCGCGCAGGACCTCGCTTGGGGCGCTATCGGCACAATATCTCCATAACCAAGAGTTGTCAAGGTGACAAAGGAGTAGTAGAGATAATCGCTCCACTCAAAAGGCCGTAGGATCGCAGGATTGGAAAACACAAAGGAGGAAGGGGACATAAGCTCGATCAAGCCATAAAGATTGGCCCAGCAGAGGCCGAGCAAAATGTATAGAGAAATGGCGCCGTAGATGGTTTCGATGTCGGCCGACTGCTGCGGCATTAAAATCGAAAGGATCATGAAAATCGCATAAACATAAAGGAGGGTGTCCAAGAAGATCCTGATTATACGAAAGGCGTCGGTTTCAGGAAACCAATTAAAGAAAAGGGACGGCAGCGCAATCATCAAGGCAAGAAAAAACTGCCACTTCGTGTAGCTGACTTCATAGATAATGGCTAAGACAACAAGAGCTTTCAGCAAGTAAAGGACCAGAGGGGCTTGGCCGTATTCGGACTCTTCGACATAAGGGTAGACGACAAGAAGGGCGATAAGCGCGAAAAAGAGATAGACCCACCTTCCACGCGTGTAGAGCTTGATGAATTTTGGGGTTACTTTTTCCTTCGCCATTTGATTTCAACCTGTTCGGACCACCACCACACATCCTCCCAAAAGCGGTTCCCTTCGCACTCGATCATATCTTGAAACAAATCAGCGATGCGGTTTTTTTTGAAGTCCCGCCTCGGTTCAGGGATCTTGTCGCATCGGGTCATCGGTGGTACATTCATCCGGTTTCCTCATTTTAAAATAAAAAGCCATATGCCAAGAGCCGTCCCTATGGAGACCGAAGCGAGAAGCGCCGCCAACCCGATAAGAAAAAAAGTCGAAGCGCCCGCCACGCGGGTTGTTTTCATCCTAAAACCGACATGTGAGTATCTCCAGGCGGCCAACCCGAAAAAACTCGCTGAACAAAAAAACAACGTCATCGAGATGATGGGGATGAATATGTCGGGCAGGGTCCCATAAAGGAATTTTGCCACCGCAAGCCCAGTGACAAGCGCGGCAAGGCCTGTCCTTGTCCAAGCAGCGAAAGTTCTCTCGTTGGCAAGGACAGAGGTCAGTTCCTTGTGAATGCGGTGATCAAGCTTGACTTTTTCGAGTGTCGCCTCGTCCACGGATCAGTCCCCACTAAACACGTTCATCTCCTTCCGGCTCATCCGGAACATTATCCCATCCGATCATTTTTCGAAACGACTTCTTAACCCTTTGAAATAAAGACTCTTCTTCAAATTCATCGCCGTCGTCGCAAAGAGCGGGATAGAATTGGCAAAGAGTGGTGCCGCCTGACGATGCGCGCCTTCGGTACTCGTGATAAGACATAAGGTCAAAAACCTGGTCTCTTTTGATTTTTGATCCATTCGGCAACTTCAGCTTTTCAAAAGGGACCCCAGTATAATCCTCAAGACGGCTCCAAAGGGCGCATTGTTTCGTTTTTCTTCTAATGAACTTTTCGACAGGATCGGGGAGTTTTCCTTCTTGGGCCTCTGTTGGTTTGACTCGGCTAAAAATTCCTTGCTCAAACGAATGGCCGCTCGCAATCTTTCTGAGGCAGTGGGTCCTCAATACATCATAGTCGATCGAACCCTCTACACTTTTTGCAATATCATCGATCAATTGTTCTTTGGAGTCCAGACTCTCCCCAGAGGCAATCGTCACGATTTCGGGCTCCGGAAAGTCACCTTCTGTTATTTCAAACTCGGTACTCGTTCCTTGTTCGGCAAATTCGTCAACGTCATCTGAGGGGGTAAGGGGCGAGGTTGCCAGCGATTCGGGAGAAAATTGAGCGAGCTGGTCTAAATCGGATGAGATGGCATGGGATTCCGGGAGGGACAAAAGCAACAAATTGATAATTTGATCGTATTTTTTAAAAAGAGTCGCCTCCCGATAAACCCATGGAATTTCTCTTGCCTCATCCATTAAATGGGAGAAGAGTTCGTCGGCTTTATGATGATCATCGGCTTCGTTCATCTCGATCATTTTTTGAAAAAATTTAAGCAGTATTTTGAGTTCGCGATTCTCCGGCCAGGTCAGCCGTCGGTATTTGTTTGCCTTATCGATGGCACGCGAGGCAAGGTACTCAACGCCCGTCCCACAGGCAAGGAGGGCTGTCACTCCGATTGTTGCAATAGTAAAAACACTAGTCAGAGAATTTTCAGTTGGGTCGTCTTTGTCTCCGAAACCGTCGTAGTAGAGCTGAAGAACAGTGACGACGACGCCTCCGATCGCACCGACTTTCATGACACAGGCAAAACTCTTCGCTGAGCTGACTGTCGTCACACCAAGACATCCATGTTCGTAATTTTCGATTTTTTTCTGGATCCATCCGAGATCGTCGTTATCTTTTTTGCGGATCTTGTTCAACAATTCCACAAGCTCTTTTTGCCTTTGTTTTCCAAAGTAATCATTCATTGCGAGAAACAGCTTTCCTAAATCTTGCTCCCTTCTTTGATGTTGTTCGTGTTTCTTCAGAGCGATTTTTAAATGGTCGTTTGCGATGTGATTGGGCGAAAACATAAAACCTCCTCATTTTCGCTATGCCTTAAGATACCAAACGTGATGAAATTTATCTTGTCTTGAAAGAAAATACCAAAAAAAATTGACATGACGAAGGCCGTTCCATCAGGAGCTGAGAGGGAAAAGGTAAAGGAATGCAAAAAAAAGCGATTTTTACACTTGACGCCCCGCAAGAGAGGCGAACACAATCAGGAGCTAAATTGAAGAGCGCCGGTCGGGCAGGCCCGGATGCAAGGGCGGTCTTCGCATAGAATACAGGGATCGACTTCCGGGTAGATCACTGGCAGGCGGCTTTGTTGATCTTCGATCATGATGACGTTGACCGGGCAGGCTTTCATACATGCGTCGCAGCCGGTACATTTTTGGAGGAACTGCTTTTCAGGGAGCGCCCCCGGTGGTCTTGTTTTGACTTTATCGTCGCTGAATGACTCGAGAGCTCGAATAGGAGGAGAGTCGAGGAGCCACTTCGCCCCCAAAGAAAAAAGGGATTGAAAAAATTCGTCTCGCCTCACCGCAGCCCTTTCAATTCCTCTGCGAGCTTGATGCCATGCGAGGTCAATGAAATCATATCTCCCCCTTGCTTTTTAATAAAATTGGCTTGTCCCAAGAGCGTGCAGATTGTCTTCACAACCTTTGGCGAAAAGCCGATAGAGGCTCCCACATCGTCGCGGTTCAGTGCCATTTCAGGGTCCCCTTTTTCGACTGCGGTTTCGTAGAATTTGAGCAAGTAGCGCTCATCTTTTGTTTTTCCACCCATTTTAGCGTCTATGGATTCTGGGTCCGGTGGGTGAGTCTTCGACCAAAAAGCCCATCTCTAAGAGGCTATCGCGAAGCTCGTCGGCAGAGCGCCAATTTTTCGCAGAGCGCGCCATTTGCCTTTTTTCCACCAGATCAAGCACTTCGGCGGGGATTTCTTGATTTTTTTCGAATGAGAGAACTCCGATCACCTGATTAAAGCGCTTCATTAAGGCAATCACTTGAGAGGCTTGCTCGTAGCTGAGATGGCGTGCATCAAGCAGAGAATTGATGTCGCGAATCAAATCGAAAATGGCCGAAAGAGCCACCGAAATATTGAGGTCGTCGGCAAGCGATTCGACAAATAAGGTATCGGCTTTTTCCAAAATAGAAAGCAACTTTTCTTCAGGGCAGCCATTGACCTCTGATTCAGGGACAGTCAAAAGGCGCTCGACAAAGTTTTGCATCCGATTGATGGAGGATTGAGCTCCTTCCAGCCCCGGAAGTGTGAAGTTGAGCTGCGTTTTATAATGCGTCTGCATCAGCATATAGCGCACCTCGGTTCCGCTGAACCCCTTGTCCACTAAATCGCGGAAGGTGTAGAAGTTTCCGAGGCTTTTTGACATCTTCTTATTGTCGACTAAAAGATGCTCTGAGTGGAGCCAAATATTGGCAAAGCGCTTGCCGGTGTGGGCCTCCGATTGAGCGATTTCATTTTCGTGGTGGGGGAACATATTGTCGACGCCGCCGACGTGAATGTCGAGCGTTTCCCCGAGAAGATTCATCGCCATGGTGGAGCATTCCATATGCCACCCCGGGCGCCCTTTTCCAAAGGGGCTCTCCCAATAAATCGAACCATCCCTTTCGGGATTGTATTTTTTCCAGACGACAAAATCGGCGATATGTTCTTTATCATATTCGTCGGAACAGATCCTTTCTGAAGCGCCCTCTTTCAAATCGTCTAAATTGAGGTGAGAGAGGCATCCATACCTCGGAAATGTTTCAATGTTGTAGTAGACGCAGCCATCTTGGCTTTGGTAAGCGGCGCCTTTATCGATCAGGCTCTGGATCATCTCAATCATTTGAGGGATATAGTCAGTGGCTGCGGGGTAGTGTTCGGCCCTTTCGATTTTTAACGCGTCGAGATCTTCAAAAAATGCCTTGACGTATGGTGCGACATACTCCTCGAGGGAGACCCCTTTTTTGGTAGCCCCTTTTATTGTTTTGTCATCCACATCGGTGATGTTCATAACGTGGGTAAGCGAGTAACCAAAGAATTTGATGGTTCGTCTCAGAAGGTCTTCAAAGACATACGTTCTAAAATTGCCGATGTGGGCGAAGTCGTAAACCGTCGGTCCACATGTGTAGAGGGTGACGTGGTTTTTTTTTATTGGTTCCAGGGGCTCTTTAGCTCGAGACTCGGTATTGAACAACATGAGCTTCGGAAGCGTTTTGTTTTCAAACATAGTTACACTTCGTCAGTTAAAGGTTTCATCCAAGGGAAGAAAAGGACATCGCGAATGGAATGAGAATTCGTCAGGATCATCACCATCCGGTCAATGCCAATGCCGACGCCTCCTGTCGGGGGCATGCCTTGGCAGACAGACTCGATAAACTCTTCGTCTAAAGGACACGCTTCCGGGTCGCCCGACTCGCGTCTTGCCGCTTGGATTTCAAGCAGCTCTCTTTGCAGCTCCGGGTCGTTCAACTCCGAATAAGCGTTGCAGATTTCGTTACCGAGAATGAAGCTTTCAAATCGCTCGACAAGTCCTTCGCCTTTTTCTTTTCGATTTCGGTGCGGTTTACAAAGAGGAGTGGTCTCGATCGGGTGGTCGATGATGTGGTGGGGCTGGATGAGGTAAGGCTCAGCGTAAACTTCGAATAATGCGGCGATAAAAAGGCCCCGATTCATCGTTTTGATTTTCTCAGGGGCGCAGTGCTCGCTTTCAAGAAGCATTTTCGCCATTTCGTCATCGGAGAGATCATCGACATCGAAATGACCAAATTTTTTGATCGCTTCCTTCATCGTGAGTCTTGGCCAGGGAGCTTTCATCTCGAGTTCGATTTCAAGCTCGCTTTTGGGATCGATAGCGGGTACTTTTGTTGTGCCGTAAAGATCGAGAGCGATGTGCTCAAAAAGGGTTTCCACAAGCTGCATCATGTCGTGGTAGTCCCAGTAGGCTGCATACGCTTCCATCATGGTAAATTCGGGATTGTGATTGCGGTCGATTCCCTCGTTACGGAACACGCGTCCAATTTCAAAGACCCTTGGGACGCCACCGACAATCAGCTTTTTGAGAGGAATTTCCAGAGAGATCCTCATGAACATATCCTGATCGAGAGCGTTGAGATGGGTTTCAAAAGGCTTGGCGTCGGCACCGCCATAGAGGCTTTGCAGGACGGGAGTTTCCACCTCCATAAACTTCTGATTGGCCATGAATTGCCGGATCAAGTAGAAAATACGGCTCCTCATCTCGAATATGTGGTGCGTTTCGGGGTTGGAGATCAGATCGAGCCATCGTTTTCGGTAACGGATCTCTTTATCGTGAAGGCCGCTGTATTTTTCCGCGAGGGGAAGAAGCGTTTTGCACAAAATCGTGAGCTTCTTGACGTAGATCGTCAATTCTCCTTTATTGGTGTAAAACAAATGCCCTTCGACACCGATAAGATCGCCGAGATCGAGCTTTTTTTCAATTTGTTTCCACGGCGTAGGCTTTTCACTGTCATCACTTGATTTGTTCTCTAGACCTTCAACACCGGTCAGATCGCGGTTGAACATGACCTGAATGCGGCCCGTTTGCCCTTGAATATGGCCGAATGCGTTTTTTCCCATAGAACGGAAGAGGACAAGCCGTCCCGCCGCCGACACACTCGGAGTCTTTCCTGCAGCGGCATCTTCGCTGTGCCCCAGCTCTTTTCCCTCGTAACCTTTAATGATCTCTCTTATCGGGTCTGTGCGGGGAAACTTGTGGGGATAGGGATCAATGCCGAGGTCTCTGATTTCTTTGAGTTTTCGTGTGCGGTTTTGAAATTCTTCATGCGACTGATAGTCAGGCTTGGGGAACGTGTGGGCTGTTTTTTTCATATCAAATTATTTTTGGTCTAAAGTGTTGAGTTGCTTCCGCTGCTCCGTGTCATAGCTTCGGACAAAGTCGAGGCGCGCGTAGGCCCATAGCGTTGACAGGACAATGAGAAGGAGGTAGATAAAATACTGGAAATAAAACCATTTGGTTTTGTTGCTGGAGTTTTTTATGGTCCGGATCCACTTTAACATAGGCAAAAAAGGGGGTCATTAAGACAACATTTTGATGCTATCGGCATTATTTGTAAAGGTCAAAACCGGTCATGCCCTAGAGGGGCGATTGGCGCGCAAGACAAGAAAGAGGGCGCCGCTTGTGATGGCGGCAAAAAAGCACCAGACCGAAGCGAACGTTTGATGGTAAAAAAAGTCGGCTAAACAGAATGTGATGGCAACGGTAAGGCCAAAAACCCACATGTAGCGATAGCTGGAAGCAAATGACGGGATGATGACAGCTGCGACATAAAGAAAGCGCATAAAAATGAATTCTGCCTGAGTTCCGGGTTCGTAAGCGCTGTATGAGAGACTGTGGTCGACAATGCCAATCGTCACCGGCTCAGCACCGGCTAAGGTCAGGTTCCAGATGACGAAAAAAAGACCCATGAGAAAACAGGCGCCGATAATATTTTTTCTAGGCTTTTTGTTTTCAGCGATATACAATGACAAAGGAAGCCAAAGAGGCCAATTGATAAAAGCGATGCCGAGAAACGTATACTTGGCTAGTATGGCATAAAAAGAATCGGTTGCATCGTTCATCACTGCCAGCCAAAGGACACCCTCCGAGAATTGCTGGAGAGCAAAAATGAGAGGGATTGCGGCCAAGCAAAGCTCTTTTTTCTTTCTCGTGTCGGAAATAAGCGCATAGCCGACGACTCCCAAAAGGGCGGCAGCAGAAAAACTGGCTTCGGCAGAAAAACACATCTTGACCCTAACCTAACGAATTTACAATTTTTGCCAAGCAGATTTTTATCTGCTGTGTTCTGACAAATACTGAATCATCATCGGATAGTTCTTGTGTCTGGCGATATCAAGGGCTGTTCTCCCTTGCGAATCGCGAAGAAAAAGGTCATTTGAAGAGGATAAAAGCCGCCTTAAAGCACTGATCGACCCCCGCGAGGCGGCATAATGGATGGGAGCTTGTCCGCCAGTGCTGAAAAGATGGGTATGAGCCCCGTGGCAGGCTAAGTACTTCAAGTTTCTCAAGGCGATACTCGACTTTCCTCCGTTAATCGCGTAGAAAAGAGCGCTTCTCCCTTTGTAGTCAACAGCGTTGATTTTGGCTCCGTAGGAAATGAACTCTTTAATCGAATCAAGAGGAAGGGATTCGGCCGCATAGTGAAAAGCAGTGAGCGAACGGTGCGTTCTCGCGTTCAGCAGGGCGGGGTTGTTGAGTTTGAGTAAGGCAGAGGTCGTTTCGACGTTTCCGAACTTGGCAGCATAGTGAAGGGGCGTTCTCCCTTTGTAATCTTTTTTGAGGAGATCGAGTCCGAAATCGAGAATGATCTCTAGGGTTTTCTCGTCGCCAAATGCTGCAGCTGAGTGGAGAACAGAGGCTTTGCGACGATTAGCAGTGAACAGTTGTTCGAGCTGGTCGGTTTTGAGGAGCTCTTTTAAAAAGGGCGCGTTTCCTTTGTAAACAGCAAAGTGAAGGAGGTGGTTGCCATCTTCATCGTAAGCCTTTGCAGAGGCTCCTTTGGCAACGAGCATGTCGTAAATCGGTTTTGATCCCGCCATTGCAGCGTAATGGAGAGGCGTCTGCTCTTTTTCATTCCGAACATCGACATAATCCATTTGACTGATTAAAAGCTTTGCAATCATTTCATCGCCGCTTAAGCACGCGATGTGCAGGGGTGTTTCCCCGTTGACATTTTGCGCTGTCAGCGCGACATTCGCATCCAAAAGTTTCACCGTCCAATCCACATACCCTTGCGCCACAGCGAGATGCAAAGGAGTGTTCCCTTGAAAGTCTTTCGCTTCCAGGTCGGTGCCTAGCATCACCTCGTCGGCTAGAGAAAAGTGGCCGTTCCAAACTGCTGCGTGGACAGCGTTCCAGCCCCCTGTGGCTGAAAGCGCGGGGGTGAGTCCCTTTTTTTCGAGATAATCTTCTGCATCATAGGTCACAAACTGCTTGTAGTACTTTTCTCCTGTCTTCGTATACTGAAATAAGATCAGATTGACTCCCTTCAGCGTGCCAAGTTTTCGTTTAAGGATCCGCAGCATGGCCATCACCTCTCGCTGCTTTGGCGAATAGTGGCCGCTTTTGTTGGTCAATTCTGTGATCACGCCGTTTTCGGCGCGAAGCTCTCCTGCGCTGATCACTTCCCCACCTGCAAATTCGCTGGAGTGGTGAATCTTGTATTTCACATGGCTGTTCACATACATCTCTTCATCGAGCCCGATGGTGAACAGAGCAAGGCCCGGTTCATCCGACGAATAAGAAAAACTATTGCCCGTATCGAAAGGCTTGTCTCCGCGGAAGCAAAGGCCCTCTTTGAAGTCTATTTTATGTGGAAGCCTCTCTTCATCCGAGCCGTAATACACGACCTGATGTGTGAAAGGGGAAAACTGATTGAGGAGAGGGTCATATTCAACAGTTTCCAGAAAAACAAAGTAGTTGGGAATATCGGTGGCCATCCACGCGTCTATATGGACTTTCACTTCAGGTCCGATTCGGTGGAGGGGATCCAGATATTCAAACCAATACGTGTCTTTGACCCCCACTTGTTCGGCAGATAGGGACATCGGGGCCAATTCGAGACGAGTGGCTTTTGGATGGAGCATATTTGGGAGCGCGTTCAGGTAAGCGAGTTTTTTGCGCGCTTTTTGCCGCAGCTTCTTCCATTCCGGGCAGCCGTCAATAACCAAGAGCAGATTTTCGAGAGCGTCGATTCTTGTATTGATGTATTTTTTGGGCGCATTGAAAAAGTCTTCGGGCGTTTGTTGATAGTGTCTTGAGTCATGGTAGGCGCGCAAGGCATCCAAGATCTCTTCCGGAGCGCCGCTGATCTCTTCAGTTAAAGGAAGACGCATTTGAGCAGGTGTTGTTCGGGAAATGTCGGCGCCGCTCAGCCCTTGCAGCATTGCCATTGAAACGAGCATGATAAGCGAAAGGTATACTGTCCTCATAGTCTTAAACCTCGAATGATTGAGAGCGTTTATACCAAAAATCAATGAAAAAGGCCAGTTTGGTCTTTTTGACATGTAAAATTGTCTCGCCTTTAAACATGATCATCTGTAAAATTATTTGTGATATGACAACTCAATACATTGTTTCTCAACAACCTATCGTTCTGCCATCCCGTTTAAGGTGGACCTATCCCTCAACTCCGTTTCCCCGTATATTAAGGCAGATCAATAAGTGTGCAAGCAAACATGCAGGGGAAATTGAACTTTTTGATATCGACGACCCCGATTGGGACGACCTCGACCGGATTGTCAACGACGAGCTCTCGTCTTTGTCTTTCTATAACACTTATATTGACTCTCTGCTCGATGATAATGGGCCCGGGTATCCCGATTATATCGAAGTGGCCTACATCAACGAGCACGTCAACTGCGGCGTCTTCGCCTCGAAAGAGATCCCACAAGGGGAATTCATCGGGATCTATACGGGAGAGCTAAAATATGGCGATTACGACGACCAAGAAGAGTCGGCTTATCTCTTTGAACTGTTGGATGAAGTTGTGTATGCCGAAGCAAAATCGTATGGCAACTTTACCCGTTTCATCAACCACAGTCCCGAAGACCACGCCAATGTTCACTCAATGATCTATCTTTATGACCTGCTCAAATTTCAGAGGGTTTTCACAATTCCCATCATCATTTTTTATGCGAAAACAGCGATAAGCAGGGGGGATCAGCTCCTCTACGACTACGGCAAGGATTACTGGACGACGCTCGACGCCCAGCCGACTGCCATGATGCCCCATACCTTTCGTCTCAATTGACGATCGTGTCAATCTCTTTCATGACTTGATCATCGAGCTTATCTTTAAACTCCGCAGCCTTCAAGTTTTCAATGAGCTGGTCCTTATTCGACGCTCCGATCAGCACTGTGCTGACATGTTTATTTTTTAAGCACCAGGCGATCGACAGTTGCGCGAGAGAACAGCCCAAACCGCCCGCTACTTTCTCCAATTGTTTCGCTTTTTCGACT
The DNA here is from genome assembly GCA_964629645.1 of uncultured bacterium. Taxonomy (GTDB): domain Bacteria; phylum Chlamydiota; class Chlamydiia; order Chlamydiales; family SLFE01; genus JAAKFL01. The sequence continues at coordinate 18,306 of CAZVSU010000041.1, forward strand.
CTTTCCTCAAAGTTTTCGGGAATAAATTGCGGATTGAGGTCCAGCCGGCTCCCTTTGGGGATGCCCTCTTTATACTTACCCGTCAACACCCCTGACGCCGTCGGGCTCCACACTGTTGTGCCCAGTCCATACTTTTCATAGAGAGGAGCAAAATCCTTTTCCACTTTCTGTCTGTGGAACATATTGTATTCCGGCTGCTCCACCGATGGGGGGATCAAGTTATGCGCCTCGGCAAATGTGTAGGCTTCCGCAATATCGCCGGCCTCCCATTCAGACGTACCCCAATAAAAGGCTAGGCCTTGCCTAATGATCACATCCATCGCATAGACAGTTTCGGCGATAGAGGTATCGGTGTCTCGTCTGTGGCAGTAGAGGAGGTCGACGTAATCGAGCTGCATTCTTCGCAAAGAGTTTTTCGTCCCCTCCATGAGCCTTTTCCATGAATGCCCCATTTCGTTTGGGCCAGACCCTCCGAAGAAAATTTTTGTCGAGATCACAAGATCTTCCCGCTTAAAGTCCCGTATGGCCTCACCCATTAAAAGCTCTGAGGCTCCCTCAGCGTACACTTCCGCGTTATCAAAAAAGTTGATGCCATGATCCAAGGCAAAACGACAGAGCTCTTTCGTTGCTGCCAGATCGGTTTTCTCACCGAGGGTGAGCCATGAGCCGAATGAAAGCTCGCTTAATTTAATGCCTGATTTGCCGAGCGTGCGGTATTCCATAGTGATCGCCTCAAATTTAAGGGGTTTCCCTCATTTTAAATGTCGAAAGGTTAAAATCAAGCTTGCTCTGCAGCCTTTTCATTCGATATGATGGTCACTGACATGGCCATTATCGCAAAGCAAAGCCTCGAAAACCTAAAAAACCGGATCGATATCGTCGATGTGATTGAGCCTTATGTCGATCTGAAAAAGGCCGGAGCTAGCTACAAAGGTCTTTGCCCTTTCCACGATGAAAAGACCCCTTCTTTCACAATCCAAAAAGGGGACACCCACTACCACTGTTTCGGCTGCGGAGCGCATGGCGATGCCATTCATTTTTTGATGGAACACCAAAGCCTTGGTTTTTCAGACGCGGTCGAGACGCTGGCGCAGAAGTACGGGGTGCCTCTTTCCTATGTGGATCAAGAAGAAGAAAAAGGCCCTTCCAAGAAAAAAATTTGCGAGGCACTGGAGGAATCCGCTCTTTTGTTTCACGCTCTTTTACTCCATACCGAAGAAGGGCACAAAGCCCTTCACTATCTCTACAAAAGAGGGATGGATCTTTCTTTCATTCAAAGATTTCGTTTGGGATTCGCCCCAAGGCAAGCGGGCATTTTCCAGCCCTACATGGAAGCAAAAGGATTCAGCCGCGACATTTTAAGCGCCGCCGGCTTGATTAAGCAATCTCAGGATGGGAAGTGGCGCGATTTTTTTTCCGATCGGATTACCTTTCCCGTCTATCATGCAAGTGGAAGAGCCATAGGGTTTTCGGCGCGGAAGTTCAAAGAGGAGACATTTGGGGGAAAGTATGTCAACTCTCCTGAAACCCCGGTTTTTAAAAAATCCCGTATCCTCTTCGGGTTGAACGAATGCCGCAGGCAGATCGCCAAGGAGCGGCGCGCCATTATCGTAGAAGGACAGGTCGATTGCTTGAGGCTGATCGATGAAGGGCTGAACATTGCAGTCGCCGGGCAAGGGACTGCCTTTGGTGAGGGGCATGTGTCAGAGCTCCTCGCGCTCGGGGTCAACCAGGTGTATCTCGCCCTCGATTCCGACCTTGCGGGGCGTGAGGCTGCCGTTAAAATAGGGAATCTCTTCCAGAAAAACGGCGTCGGCGTCTCCATCGTCCGCCTGCCCCAAAACTCTGATCCCGACGAATTTGTTCGAAAAAAGGGAATCGACGCGTTTGTCCAGCTCGTCGAACAAGCGAAAGACTATCTTTCTTTCTTAGTGGGGCTGCATGAGAAAAAATTGGGCACCCCGGCAGGGAAAAATGAAGTGATTTATACTCTTGCCTCGCAAATTCGGGGATGGGAAGACCCCGTTATGGTTCATGAAAGTCTTCGCGCGCTTGCTCAATTGACAAACGTTCCCGAACAGATGATTCTTTCAGGATCACTCTCAACACCGGGGTACTACGTTCAAAAATCGGGAATCGCAGGTGGTCACGAATTTGATCCCCACCTTGTTTTAGAGTCTGACTTTTTGCGGTGGCTTCTTCTTATGGGCGACAAAAAACCCCATCTGATCACGCTTGCCAAAGACAATGTCACTGTCAATGATTTGAATCACGACGAATGCCGGCAACTTTACCGCGTTTATATGCAAGCCATCGAAGAGGAGGGGCGCTGCGACTGGATGTCGCTTGCCATGAACATGGAATCGTCGGCGCAAACTCTTTTGGCCGATCTTCACCAAAAAAGGGTCAATAAAGACAAAGCAGAGGTTTATTTTGAGGAGACCATTCAAAAAATTCTCGATCGAAATTGGATGGCAAAACGAGAGCAGGTCAGGGTCCGCATACAAAGCGGGGAATGCTCCGAAGAGGAAGTCTTGAAATTATTGAAAACATTTGATGAATTGAAAAAAAATCCTCCACAGATCCGAAAGGAGCAATATGTTTGACCACCTTGTCTTTTACGACGGTTCGTGCGGCTTTTGCGATCGCATCGTCATGTGTCTTTATCAAGCGGATCAAGAAGGAAAGTTCGGTTTTGCTCCCCTTGAAGGGAAAACTGCTGAAAAAGAACTCAAAGAGCTGACACCCGAGCAGAAAAGCGCAGATAGCATGATCCTGATCGAAAATTTTCATCAAGACAATCAGAGAGTCTTAATTTATGGAAAGGCTGCACTCCGCACAGCTTGGCTTATGGGGGGCGCCTGGCGCTTTTTAGGAATCTTCTACTACCTCGTACCCGCCTTCATCACCGACTTTTTCTACCGCCTTGTGGCGAAAAACCGCCATCTTTTCATCTCGCAAAAAGAATGCGTGATCCCTCCCAAAGACGATCGCGACCGCTTTTTGGATTAAATCTCTCATCGATTAAATCTCTCATCTTTAATTTTTCTTAATGCAAAAATTATAGAATTTAAACAAATGACTTATACAGATGACTTTTTCAAAATTAATACTAAATCCAATCATGAAGTTACACGAGGTGAAGATTTTCTCGCTCGGGAAGTGACTCCTCGGTTGTCTCATATGGCTAAGATTCCGCTGAGTCTCGTAACGACGATCGCGGATACAGCAATAGGAGTCATTCTCTCCGTAGGGTACATACTGAAGCTGCGTCGAGACCAAAGACTCAGTAAAAAAGCTTTCATGTATTCATACCAATCACATCGAATTATCCCCTTGGCGAGCATGCTTCTGATACAAACAGTGAACCCTTCTGCCAAGTGTGAGTTAAAAAGTGGTGGAGCTCTTACAACCCGTCTTGTACCACCAATTTTGGAGCTATATAACGGTCACGTCTTGAGCGATAACTTTTGGAAAAAACATGTTTGTTCGCGGGTGATCGGGGCTTCGGGCACCCCTATTGTGGTGGTGGCACGATTCGTGGATGCGGTGTTCGGGGCGATTGCACTTCCGATGGCTCTTGTGACTTTGGGGAAATACAAGTCCATTAATGATTTTGCAATCAATAATCTTTCTGTTGGGGGCATCATTGGCGATATTCTTTTTTTAGTGCGAGAAACGATCCGCCCAACTTACGCATGAGAGATTCTCTTAATAAGCCGCAAGCTTTAAGTTTAAGGCTTTATTTTTGATCGTTTCGTCTCTTTGTTGCTTGAGAAGTGTGCGCGATCTCTCACCATGAAGAAAGAAGGCTATTGAGATGGTTTCAATGTAAAAATTTTTTTAGAAAAATTAATCATTTATTAACAATGTTAAGTTAAAATTAAAGTCATATTTCATTATAGGTTATAAATGTCATTACAAGATTATATAGCAACAAATTTTTACCTGGCATGTGCTGCTTCTTGTTATGGGCGACGACATAACTTTTTTGTGCGCGAGATGGGAACTCGAATGGTCGGAGCTGTTTCGATTCCGGTTTTGGCGGCTGCGACAACGGCAGATATCGCGATAGGGAGTCTTTTATCCGTTGGTTCAGCCTTGACTTTAAGAAAAATCAAAACCTTAGATGACAGCGCCTCTGGTTTTCTCTGTTCTTCGTGTTACTTCCTACCTATATGTGGCTTGCTGTTCTTAAGAATCATTAACCCGAAAGCAGATGCCCAACAACATGGATGTTGCGGAAAGTTTCTGTGTGCTTTTTTTGCTGATGATAAGCTGATGAATCAATACGATGGGTTCGTCAATTCCCAAGCTTTTTGGAAAAAACATGTTGCTTCAAGAATTGTTGCGGCCTCGAGTGCTCCGGTCCTAGCTGTCGCAAGATGCGTCGATACTTTGGTCGGCGCTGTTTTTTTATTTCCCCTCGCGCTCCTCACGTGCGGTACCAACACTGAACTCAATACGATAGCAATCGCATCCCTTTCTTTGGGAGGGATGGTTGATGATATCATTTGGTCAGTCCGGAATACGATCACACCTATCAGATCGAACCGCTCCACACCTGTTGGACCCAATCCGGTTCGGACAGAAAACCCTCTCCATCTTCTTTTAGAAGAGAACGAACTTTCGAGGGGGGATGGTTTTTCGGAGTGCAAAAATAGATAGGCCCCTCGGACCCCATGTGCTCAATTTCGCTCATAAAACAGACTCAGACGGTGCGAGTCCTTTTCATTAAAAAAATTCAGCTTTCTTTCCCCTTGAAGGAAGGGGGGAAAGCGCGCTTCGCATGATCCTGATCGAAAATTTTCATCTACCGGACCATCTGGTTTAGGGGATACACCCCGTGCTTTTGAGGGGTTTCCACCCCAAGAAACCACCATTTCTTAATTTCTGAAGAAAAGCGGTCATCGCTTCCTGTTTTAAACTTATGATTTTATACAATTCTTAATTTTTTTTTCTTTAAAAAAAACAAACTTTATGCTAAAATATTACAAAACTAACAAGGAGTACTAAATGACTATTACTGATTGTCTTTTCAAAATTAATACTGAAGTTGAACGAGGTGAAGGTTTTCTGTAAACGGTCACGGGGTTGAAGATTGAAATTGAAATTTGACCTCAAGTTTTCTA
>CAZVSU010000042.1:0-23308 GCA_964629645.1 uncultured bacterium
AAGGGAGGACATTTTAACATAGTTTTAGGGAGGACATTATCACGTTGCGCTTACAAAAAATACATTTTTTTCGATTTAAAAGCTTAGGCTCTGTATCCTTTTTGTTAAACATAATGAATTTCGCAAGACGGGCATTTTTATCTGAGTCTTGTTTGGATCGCTTTTTTTTGGGGAGAATGATTAAAATGCTGCGCAAACTCATATTCGTTTTGCTTTTCCTTCCTTTTTTGTTATCAGCAAAAGAAAAGAGCGACGATTTGTCGATTCGCCGCCCTGTCCCTGACTGGGTTGCGCCCAAATCCGTTCCCCTTGACCCGCTGCCTCAAAAGCCTTCTCAAGTGAATGTACAGACTCTGTTAATTGATTCGCAAAGGCATCTCGAAGAACAGACATTCTACTATCATTATGCCATCAAAGTCTTAACACAAAGCGGCATTGAAAGCTTATCGCAGATTGCTATCGATTTTGACCCTTCTTATACACGGTGTCTGATGCATGATATCCGTGTTTTTCGCAACGGTGTGTGGCACGACCGTTTCTCCACCGCGCGCCACAAGTTGATTCAACGAGAAACAGAGTTAGACTATCATCTTTATAATGGCGAGCTGACCTGTGTCTACTTTCTCGATGATATTCGAGAAGGAGATATTATCGAATACGCCTATTCTCTTGTCGGCCAAAATCCGTTGGCATCTTTTTGTTATACAGACTGTGTCTATTTGCAAAGGTATTCCTCTGTCGAACGGATTTCGCATCGTCTTGTTGCGAACCCTGAGTTGACTTTTTCGACAAAATTATTCAATGCGAACGCGGAGCCAAAGATCCGGGACCTAACACCCGATTTACGCGAATGGATTTGGGAAGCCGCTGAAACCCCTTCCTTTGTTGAAGAACGGAATCAGCCCTCGTGGTTCAATCTGGTCGCACATATTCAGATGAGTCAGTACCAATCATGGCAGGAGGTCTCGCGAAATATCTTGCCTCTTTACAACTTGCCTGACGACTTTCCACCCTCTGAAATAAGCGATCTTGTTGAAACATGGCGAAAGTCTACCTCCGATTTATCCGAACTGGCTCTTTTGGCGCTCAGGTTTGTTCAAGACGAAATCCGTTATCTAGGCTTCGAAGAAGGAATGGGGGCGTTCAAGCCCAGAAATCCAAGAGACACTCTGAATCGTCGATTTGGGGATTGTAAAGACAAGGCTTTTCTTTTGCATGCTTTTTTGAAGGTCATAGGCATTCCGTCAAAAATGGTTCTCGTTCATGCGAGTTTGGGGAAAACCCTGCCCGACAAGCTTCCCAGCCCTTTTGTGTTCAACCATCTTGTGCTTCAACTTGATATCGGTCAAACCTCATATTTTGTCGATCCCACATGCAGTTTGCAGGGCGGCACATTGAGAAACAATCATTTTCCCAATTACGAGTGGGGTCTTGTTCTTGCTGCTGACACTTCGGATCTCATCGCACTTCCAGAGCCAATTGTAAAAAACGCAACGGAAGTGATAAGCCGCTATCTTGTTGAAGAGGACGATACGGCCCATCTCCAAATGACAAGCATTTTTTATGACGACCAGGCTGACAGATTAAGGCGTTCTCTTAACTGGAATGGGCCGGAGAAAATTTCAGACTGGTGTCTTTCATCAAAGCAAGAAGTCTATGGTTCGGTGTCTGTAAGAGACACACTTGAGTATTCAGATGATCGAGAAGGTAATATTGTGACGCTTGTCGAATCTTACACCCTCCCTACTTTCACGGATGAAAAAGAGAGAAAGCTCGCTATCTTTTCCCACACTCATAAAAACTATCTGATGCCTTCGTTCAACCCGCAGAGAGCCTCCCCTTTTAACATTCGCTACCCGCTTTGGATCAAAGAGAGGATTGAGATCAACTCGCCTTTTATTAATTGGCCGGCAGCTCGTGACACGTTCACAAAATCTGAAGGGGTCTTTTTTTACGCATGCTCTTTGTCGTCTGAAAAAAATCAAACACTTGTTGATTTCGAGTACAAACATTTACAAGATCATATTCCTCAAGAGGCGCTTCATGACTCTTGGAGGATGTTAAACGAAGTGTACCAAATGAACGTGCCGCCCATCATCGTCGGATCCTCATATGCTCTCACAGAGAATCTAGGCCGGCATTTTATTCTTTACTTGCTGGCTCTCATCATCTGGTTTCCAATTAGCTTCAGTTTCGAAAAGAGGAGGCCGACTCAAGACGAGCTGATTTTCCGCCTTCGAAAATTCCAAATTTTCACGACGCTGCTTCACATCTATTGTGTCCTTTTATACGGATACTATACCGCCATCTTTGCCACGATGCCGTTGACTTTCACTCTAAGTTATCTCGTGTACGTCATTGCTGCCCATCGTTCAGTTCGTCTTGTCAAGGCTATTGAAGCGTGGCATCTGATCCTTATGTTATTTGTTGGTTTGTTCTTCAGTGTGAATATGCCAAACGATGGTTTCATCACGACACTATCGGGTCTCGTTGTCTTTTGTTTCTATATGATCCCTATCATGTTAACCTTAGAGAAGGTAAGACTGCTTTTGAATAAGGGGAAGAAAAGTGCCGTTGCGATGACTTAGAAACCCTTTTTGAATGTTTCAGAAAGAGACGACCGTCGCACTTGCTCTAAATATTCATTGAAAGCCGGCAGAGATTTTCCGTGACAGGCTTCTCTCTCATTTGCAAGCTGTGATCTCATGAATGGGAGGAGCAGGCTAAATAGAAACAAACGGGTTTTGATTTGGGTTTTTCCTGAGCCAAGTGTTTTGAAGGTAATCAAGGTTTCTTGAGTGCAGAAAAGATTTTTAATCAAAAGTTTGAACTCAGCGTGGGGACGAACATCGGTCACCAAGATAGGGAGTGTATGCGGTTTATTCTTGACCTTCGCCCTTATTTGGGCGCCCGGCTCGAAGGCCCCTTCAAGGAGACACCAGTCAAATTTAGTGTCCCATTTCGGCCAATGGCTAGGGTCTGCATAAAAATTCCATGCCTCTTCAACTGAAGCGTCTACCTCTAGTGAATGCTGTTGGTCCCAATGAAACACTGTGTCGTCCGGGGGTTACGGGTTGAGAGTGTCTTGCAAAGATAATAGGACAGGGGGCTGTTTTTCACAAGATCGGTGATCACAACGGGTTGCATGCAGGCGATGAATATCGCCTGCATGAGTGCGGATGTTAGAAACCGACGACAGCCTGAACGCTGACGATATCAACGTGTTGATCCCACTTCCCGACAAGTGCTCCTCTAAAGAGCAGCTCCTCGTTGTCCGGGACCGCAGGATTTGTATTAAAGCCTGACGTGTTGATTCTGGCAGTCGGTGTGAAGAGATGGGCGTAAGCGGCATCTATTCTTAGGCAGTCGTTGAAGAGGTATCCAAATCCGAATGCAAGCCAATAGCGGTCCTGGTCGGGAATTCTTGGAGATCGATCCACTTCGTTTGGTGTCGGGCTTTGATCCCAGGCAAAGCCGGCTCTTAAGCATGTCGACTCATTGAGTAGATAGGTTGTCCCGACAGATGCCCGCCACACGTTTTTCCAGTCCAGTGTGGTCCTGATTTCTTCTGGTTCTCCACGAGTTGTGATGATCAGGGCCGGAATAAGTCCCCAGTGTGTCCAGGAGACATCGGCCATAACCGCCAAGCGGTTGGTCAGATAGTGAAAAGCGCTTAATGTCACGACATCAGGCAAGTTGGCGACCGCATCGGCTTGTGTGTCTTGAAACTGGCCGCTGCTAAGCAAAAGATCGGGAACATTGTCATATTGTAGGGATCCTCGGATCTGATGCCTCACCTGAGATCGGTAGCTTGCCCCTAGCCGGGTACATGGCGTGACATCCCAAAGAAGGCCGACGTTGCCGCCAAAGCCCCAGCTGTGTCCCCGAAGATTCGCGAAGCCATCAGCTCCTTGCGGAGTGCCGAGGGCAGGATTGAGGGCAAAGAGAATCGAGCCGAAGTCAACAGCGTTTGTCAAGGTCGCTTTTAAATACATGGCATTGAAACCGGCTCCAATACTGAGGCAGTCGTTGATGCGAAAGGCAATGGTTGGGTTGATGTTAAGAGTTAAAATTTCAGACTTGAGAGCATAGTATCTACCGACCCAGTCGCCGTCGTAAACAGTTGAAAGTCCGAAGGGTGTGTTGACACCTATGCCATAAAAAAAACGGTCGTTAATATTTGATACAGCGTAAAAGTTACCGACTGCGGCAAATTTACCGGCATTACCGCCGTCTCCTCCTGTCATAGGGGTGGCCGGCGACAAGTAGGGAAAGGCTTCTTCGTTTCTGTAACTTGAAGAGGGAAGAATAAAATGCATTCCCGTCACCCCTTGGGTGCCGCAAACCTTAGTGATTCCTGCAGGATTGTAGTAGAGGACGGATGCGTCGTAAGCAGATGTCGCAGCTCCGGCGTGCGCATTGCCCATGGTGCTCACACTTTCTTCAATGAGATAAAATCCCGCTGCAAATGAGTGGCCGCAATTAAGCAATGAAAAAAGACATCCGATTGAAAATATCCAATTTTTTAGCGTCATTTCAGATTCTCCTTGTTGGTATGAATCTTAAAATCACATAAAGTATCTTTTTTCTAAAGAAAAAATTGTGAAAGGAACGCTTTTGTCTCTTAAATTTCAATCCTGCAAACGGTCTATTGATCGACCAGCATCAAGCAAGACGCTATTCGTCACCACCTTTAACATAGGGGCGTCATCCGCGACTCGGCATAGGCCGTGTTTTTTGAGTTTTGGCCTCCTTTTTGCTTACGGTTTGCCCATTTTTTAATAAAATAATTATTTGTTATAATTAAAATTAAAAATGGCTTTACTATGGATAGTTCATTTCTAGAAAATACTTCCGATTCTCATCTTTTAAAACCAATTTCAAGTGTACCGGAAGGACCTGAAGGAATATCGAAGGGTACGGGCGCCATCAATGAAGACATGATTCTTGGATGTGCGCTTGAGGCCCTTCAAATGGGCCAAGAATCAACCCAATTTCAAAAAGATATCAAAATTTCACCCTACATCGTCGACAACGATGGCGCATCCGGTATCAATGAGCTATCAGAAAATATTCTCTTCGGTTCGGATGAAGAACTCCAGGCTCTTTTCAACGAAATTCCCGATGACATATTTGTCTCGGTTTCGGATATAGCGCTATCAGACGAAGAAATTTTGGGACTGGATAAACAGATCCTGGAACTCGCATCAATAGAAGAGGAAGATTTTTTCCAAACGAGTCCGGATTACGGAATTATTTTTGATGACGAGCTCAAACGATTTTTCGTAGGTGCGTTTGACTCCGATTTGATTCGTCATAATCCTGATAAACTTATGGCCGATCTTCGGAACGGGAAGTTAGTCATTAAAGATAGCTTTCAGAAGCAATTCTTAGAGGCCTCTGAAGCGGGAAAGATCGAGCCAGTCGGGGTTTTAAGTGATGATATCTTGGAGCTTCTAGCATCTGCGGAACTTGAGATGGTTGTTATTAGCGACGAGCAATGGGAAGATCATGTTAAGCAAACTTACTTAGTTTCGTTGGGAATGAAAGTCGAGTTTTCTTCAAAAGAGCCATTTGAGAGTATCCGATCGCAAAATCGCACAAGCTCTTCAACTATTGCTAATAGACAATTATTTAAATCTGCAGTTTCTGTGTTGGTCCGAAATCCCTTGGGATCTGTTAGACAGCGTCAATTAGCCAAAACGATTGAAGTCAGAGGGCGTGTTCTCGCGAATCTTCGAAAAATTGAGAGATTGCTGCTAGAAATAAGAGAAGAAAAAAAAGAATCAGAAAAAAGAGCTCTAAGGGATCAAATTCTCAAAGCTTTTATTAAAAACGATCAACTTCAGTTTGATCAGTTGTCTTCAGATTTGAAAAAAGAAAAGATTCAGTATTTGAATGCAGAATCTTTTCTTATGTATCTTTTAAAATGGGATAGAAAGTATTTTCTTATGAGATAACTACTTAGGCCTTACTCTCCACTCTGCCGTGTAATCTTTTTTTGAAACCTTTTGAATCTTCTTTGTTTTAAGATTTACAGCGCTAAACTCTTTCCCTTCGTTCCAAAACTTCATTATGGGATAGAGATGTTTTCTTTCGTTTGCAATGACAAGGACTATTCTCTTTTCGTTGTCAACACCGATTCTGATGCCATAGTCGCTGCTTAATGTTGGATTTTTGCCATGTGGCAGGGAGTTGTTTGGGGATACATGCATTATTTTCTCCTTTGTTAAAACTTCATGTATTATACAATAAAAATATTTTTTAAGTAAAGGGAAAAATAAATGTGATTAATATGAAATCAAAATTTGGTCCTTATTTTTTTCTTTTGTTTGCAAGTAATTGATGTAAGATGACTTATGAAAAATTGTTTTATAATCGTCCATGATCTGGCTTATGTTACGAGGCGGGCTAAAAAAGCAGGTCTCATCGTTCCACGAGGCGTTTTTTGCTGCTTCCGCTGTCTTCATGCCTCCTTTGAGGGGATTAGGGGATCTATTTCTCGATGGATAGAAAGATCTCGAAGGACATCTTGTGCCTGCATTGCGGACAAATTCTCGCTTGGCGCTTGCGCTCTGATATGGTTCCAAACGACCCCTATTTCATGGCGGCTTGCGTTCATATAGATCTCTAGGGGACGTCTTCAAATTTTGAATGACTTAATTTGAAGACGTCCCCTAAAATAGCGTCGTCTGTAAGATCGGCGGCAGTAGTGGGATGCGTCTCCCAATTGATGGAAGTGGAGAGCCCCGTATCCCTATGATCGAATCGTATGGCAAAATAGCTGCCTCAAACAATTTCTTGGCAGAGCAGATCTGTCCAAAAACGGGGGGAAGCCCCTGCCCCGGACAAAAAAAACGACAGCAAAGAAAGCAGGATTGCCAAAGCTTAACCGGGCCATTTTCACCTGTTAATTCCCTCACGAATTTTCTTTTGCGTTCAGGGTCAATTGCTCGATGATGATGGAAAAGAATTGGGGGTTGGGAACATGCCCGTGCCCCTCCAGCAAAAGGGTGCGCGCGCCATCAATGGCTTTTGCTAGGGCCTCTCCATGATCGGGTTGAAAAATCGGGTCTTCGGATCCCTGGAAGATAACGGTCGGAACATGAATGTGTTGTGCGGAGTTTCGCAGTAGGTCTTCGGACAGAAAGTTTGCCTTCAAGTGATGTTCAAGGCCGGGGCGCCAATGGAGCCGATCCAGAAATTCTTGATGAAGCGTCCATTGCGACTTTTTTTCAAGGGGGACAGCTGAGCCATTAAGCAGCTGCCAAATGGCTATCCTTTGCTCGATTTCCGCTTCTTTTGTATCGGGTTGATTTCTTATGAAATCATCCATAGCGGACAAATAGTCGTCACTTGGGCCGGAAAGGGCGTTTTCGAGTGGTGGCTTCCCTTGCAGAGCGCGGTCCATCGGTTCGAAGTCAGTGGATGTCGCGATCAGTCCGAGTGTTTTGACTTTGTCAGGAAAATGCGCTGCCATGATCTGACCAATGCTTCCTCCTGTGGACAGTCCGAAAATATGGGCGCTTTCAATTTTTAAGGCGTTCAGTAAACCGAGAGCATCTTTTGCCATGTCCATGTGCGAATAGGGATGTTCATCGAAATTAAAGCAGGTCGATTCTCCGGCATCGCGATGATCATACCTGATGACATGGAACCCTTTCTTTGCCAATTCAGTGCAGAAGTCTGTGGGCCAGAGAATGCCCTGACAACATCCCCCCATGATCAATAAGAAAGCGGGATGGTACGGATTTCCAAATGACTCAAACCAGAGATCAATTCCGTTTGCTTTGATTTTATTTCCTTTCATCTTTCCTTTTCCTAATAGCTCGGATACCTTCCCTTACAAGCGATTACCTTCTTCCTAAGCTATTGATCATAAGGGATGTTTGAATAATACGGAATAACGAAATGTGAGGGTTAAGAAAAAATCTCTCTTTTTTTTGCGCGACATGCAGACGCCTGCTCGAGCCACTGGGGACGAGTGCGATAAGTGCTTCGTGATCGTTGATCATCTGACTCGAGTCGATAGGATGAAGGGAGGTGTGTGAAGTGGCAGCGGTCGGCGCGCTCGTCGAGCTCTTTATTCATCACTTTGACAAGGTGGGAGCTTCTGTCTTCTTTTTCCTCGAGGAAATGGGCCATGACGCGGCGCGTCCGGATCAGCAGCGCTTCTTTTTTGATGAGGAAATAGTACGAAAAATAGATCAGGCCAAAATTGGTGAAAATATTGAGGATCCATTCCGAAAGATGGCCGCTTGACTCTTCGCCTGATTGTGAAAGGAAAACCTCGTCGATGACAAGACCAAGCCCTAACAAAAGCAAAAGGGAAGAAAAAAGCATGATCCCTTGGAAAAAGGTGAAGAAGGCACTTTTTTCAAGGGCCTGTCCAAGGCCTCGCTTGCAGAGGTGGCGATATCCGATGCGCCAGTTTTTTAAGGTATTAAAGGGGGTGATAGATTCCAGCGCTTTGAGTTTTTGGCTTAAAGCCTTGTAATCGCCTTCAAGAGCCCTGTCCCAATCGAGTGTTCGACACGGGGAGTGGGCGGTGTCAATGGACTGAAAGATTTTGAGGAGCTCTTGCTTGATTTGAAACATGTTTAAGCTTATGAAACTGCGACGGGCTAGAGTGCGCAAGTCCTGTTCACATATCCGGTATAGTTTGGATAGGTCATCTCCTTCTTTTAAAGCCGCAATTTTTTTGGCGAGCCGGTCATAAATGCGGGTCACTCGTGCGAGCTGTCCCTGGTTGGCCATCGTTGAGAGGTAGAGCAGGTGTATCACGAGAAAATTCTGGAGGGGCTGCTGGATCCACTCTCCCCCATGACCAATATCGGAAGGGAGAGGCTCCCCTTCTATGCGCTGTTCAATGCTCCACTTCACAATACGGATTGCACCGTCGAAAGAAAAATAGGTCGTGAATGTGAAAAGATAGCTGCCAAAAATAGTCCCGGACAAAATTTTGAGTTTTTGCATTAGAGAAGAACGCTCTAACGATGAATGGAGTCCTATCCACACATTTTTCCCATAGAAGCTTCCGCTTGTGACCTCAGTCAGTTTTTTTTCGTACTTGGGTACGAGTTCCGTCATCATCGTCATTCATCCTCCATGAAAAATGTAGCATAGACTACATATTGAAATTTGAACAACAGTTTGCTATGGTTTTGGTATGAAAGATCGTTCACGCCCTTTTATTGCGACGCGCCGGCACCACGACCTTGAGATGGCAGAAGATTATACCGAATTGATTGCGGGTTTGATCGAGACAAAAGGTGAAGCGAGGACATGCGAAATTGCGAAAAGCTTTGGCGTGTCGCATGTAACGGCGATTCGAACCCTGAAACGGCTTCAAGTGCAGGGTTATGTTGAAACGGCGCCCCATCAACCCGTTACCCTCACATCAAAAGGACAAAAACTTGCCGCTATGTCAAAAAACCGGCATGAAACCCTACTGGCTTTTCTGCTCAAGCTCGGCGTTTCAAAAAAAGCGGCTGAAATCGATGCAGAAGGGATGGAGCATCACATCAGCGCGGAAACGCTAAGGGCCATCACGAAGTTTCTGAACGCAAATGAGGGCGCTTTTTCTTAACCCCTGATGGCGCTGCAATCACCGCTTCAGAATGTCTTGAGCGCCGCAACCCCGACATAGTTGTAGCCATAGAGACTGTGAACTTCCAGGCCAGGAGAACCAAAACCCCCCACTGCTAATGGGATGTCGAGGGGGCGATTCGATTGGCAACAGGTATAGGTATATGGGGCATCGCCGAAGAGCCTAATATTTTTGCTTTCAAAGAGAAGCGTATTGATAAAGGCTGCCTCGAGTAGCGTTGGAGCCCTGTAACCCTCTCCATAGTCTGATGCCATCTGTAAAAGTTTATCATTTCGTTTTCCTCGACTCTCTTTGAGCAGATCCTTTGTCATCAGAACCCAAGCCGTTTTGGGATAGGGACAATCTCCATATTCACCCTTAATTTTCGACCAATAAAAGCGAAAAGCTTTATGGGCATTGAGAGCATTCAAAGTGAGAGGATGTCCGTTTATTTTTTCAGGAATCAGGGCGAGAATGTGCGTCTCTTTCTTTTTTTTGTTCAGATGCTGAGGGTCGTTGCTTTCAAGTTCTTTTAAAAGCTCTTTTGTGAACGGGGGAATTTGACCAATCTCTCCAAGACAACTCCTCACTGTTTCCGGACCAATATAACGGTTATTTTGTTCAAGTGCGGGTAGAAGAGCCTCAACTGCCGCCGAAATCTGCGGCGGCATGACCTTGGAGTCGGTGGTGATGCGGTTCCATCGTTTACAGGTGAGGGCGCATCTCGTGAGCCCAGCAAGACGCATGTAGGAAAAAATGGTGACCAGTATCTCATCGGGAAGCGTATTGATCAAAGGTAGGCTGTCACTTTCACCAGACTTTGAAATCGGCTGATCCAAAGAAAATGTTTTATTTATATACATGTCAATGTTCTGTTTTTTTTTACTTCATTTTTTCAAAAAAACCGGTTTTAAGTCAAGAAGTGATATTTTAGGAAACATAGTGCAAGATAAACAAACCTTACTCATGACTGGTCAGGCGTTTCAGGAATGCCTGTCTGATGAGCCGGAGCTCGGGTTGTGCTGTTATTTCTTTTGGCCGGCGCGCTTCCGTTCATTTTCTGTCAGGTGCGTTTTCCTCAGGCGGATCGCATCAGGGGTGACCTCAATGCATTCGTCATTGTTGATATAGCCGATCGCCTGTTCGATATTGAACCTGCGGGGAGGGGCCAGTAGAATTTTTTCATCGCTGCCGGAGGCTCTCACATTTGTGAGCTGTTTTCCTTTGATGATATTGACGATAAGGTCGTTGTCGCGGCTGTGTTCGCCGACGATCATCCCTTCGTACACATCATCGCCTGGCTGGACGAAGAGCCGGCCGCGATTTTCAAGGTTGAAGCAGGCGTAGCCGTTGGCTTTCCCTTGGGACATGGAGATCATGGCGCCGCTGATGCGGGAGGGAATCTCTCCCTTATAGGGGGCGTGTTTTTCGTAGGTGGAGGTCAAAATGCCGAGGCCGCGTGTTGTCGTAAGAAATTCATTTCGATAACCCATGAGGCCGCGGGTCGGGATTAAAAACTCCATTTCCGTGATCCCTTGCTCGTCCGTTTGAAGGTGCTGCATCTCCCCTTTCTTTTTTGAGAGCTGCTCGATGACCTGTCCGGAATACTCTTCGGGGACTTCGATGAACACTTTTTCAAGAGGCTCATGCAAAGCGCCGGCAATTTCTTTTGTGATCACTTTCGGCTTGGAGACGCAAAATTCGTAGCCTTCTCGTCTCATCGCTTCTAAAAGAATGGCGAGGTGGAGCTCACCCCTTCCTGCGACAGTCACACTTTGGTCGTCGTCTTCTGTTGCGGTGATGTGATAGGAGATGTTGGCCTTTTTTTCCTTCTCCAAGCGGTCTCGCAATTTGTTCATGGTGACATGATCGCCGCTTCGACCGACGAAGGGGCCGCTATTGACCACGACGTCGACAGACACTGTCGGTTCATCGAGATGAATGGGGGGAAGGGTTTTGGTGTTTTCGGGGGCGCAGAGCGTGTCACCTATCATCACCTCTTCGATCCCCGAGAGGCACACGATATCGCCAAGGCCGGCTTCTGCCATTTCCACTTTTTGAAGGCCGAGAAACCCTTCTATGTGGGTGATGGTTTTCCTTGAGGTCTCTCCTTTTGCGTTGATCAGATGAATGTGCTGTCCCTTTTTGACTTGTCCTTCCAGCACGCGGCCGCAGGCCTGTCTTCCCAAAAAGTCGTCGTAAGTGATGCTGCACGCCTGAAAGAGGAAAGGGTTTTCGACCGAGCCTGTCGGTGCCGGCGTGGTCTCGACAAGGAGGTCGAGGAGGGGGGTGAAATCGGTTTTGGGGTCGTGCTCATTGATCAGGGCGTAGCCTTGGATGGCCGAGGCGAGACAGTAGGGAAAATCGAGTTGTTCATCGGAAGCGCCGAGTTCGACAAATAAGTCGAAAGTATCGTTTAGGACTCGTTCGTGATCGGCGGCGGGGCGGTCGATTTTGTTAATCACAACAAAGGGGCGAAGTCCCATTTTAAGGGATTTCGACAAGACAAAACGGGTTTGTGGCATCGGACCGTCTTGGGCATCGACAATCAATATGACTGAGCTGACCATTCCTAAGACCCGTTCCACTTCTCCGGAAAAGTCGGCGTGCCCAGGGGTGTCGATAAGATTGATTTTGAAATCCTTATATTGAATTGAAGTGTGCTTGGCAAAAATGGTGATGCCGCGCTCTTGCTCCTGATCGTATGAGTCCATGACCCGTTCCGGGACGACTTGATTGTCGCGAAAGATTTTAGATTGATGGAGAAGTCCATCTAATAGCGTGGTTTTCCCATGGTCGATATGGGCGACGATGGCGACGTTGCGAATTTTATCTGGAGAATGAATCATAAGACCTTTTTTTTCTGGAATTTTATCAGAAAGGCTGAATTAAATGAATATAAAATTTTTAATTTAAACATGATATAATAGAAGTTAGGGTTTGTTTATGGAAGAGTTCAGCCTGACAAAAAATGTCTTTCTCAGACGATTTCTGCCGAAAGTCGATCAAGTTACTGCCAAAAAATTTCAAAAATTGGGCCGGGGCAAAAAAGCTCTCATCATCGCCAAAGCGATTTTTTCAAAGCCGGAAAAAAGGCGTCTCGCCCTTGGCGATATGATTCATAAGGTGACAGAGCTTGCCGAAGAAGCCGAAGACATCGATAAAATTGCCGAAGACACTCTCGCCCTCGAGGAAGAAGAGCTATCGCCTGAAGAGGAGGAAATTGCCGAAGCATTTGAAAACGAGGGTTTTTCCTTTTCGATTGAGAAAACAGGCCCTCTCGTTTTGGTCGATACAGGGTTGATCATCCCCGAAAAACAGGGGGGCAGCACTGATGGTTTTTTCAAAGTGGCGTCCCGGGCGGCCTCCCGACTTTCCAAGAGCGGGGGTTCGGATGTGATGCGGTCAGTCAAACAAAAGCTCGCGAGCAAATCGGTGAGCTTCGGATCAAAGTCCGGGGGACGCGCGGTTTTTTCTCCCAGTTTTCAGCTGTCAGATCAAAGAATCGGTGCCAAGATTGTCGATTCGTTTTCGGGAAAAGGGGCGGCTGCAAAGCGGGAGTCGGCATCCCTTCAGGTTAATGTTTCCCGCTATAAAGCTTTGGCGCAGGCGACCGGCCGCCCCATCGCCCTTCATGTCTACTCAAGAGGAATCAAGCCGACCTTCAAAAATCAGGTGATTTTAATTGCCCCAAAAGGGGTTTCCGGAAAGCCGATGTCAGTGGCAGCGGCAAACGCGCCTCAAAAGATAGCCGGACATGCCACCTCCGCGGGCTCATCGAAAGTTTCAACAAGCCCCAAATTTTCAGGGGAAGCAAAAAAAACGGTCAAAGCCCTTCCTTGGGCCCGCCTCGTCGCCCCTTTAGCTTTAATGAAAATTGGTCCGGGGCGGCCCCATGCCCGTCCTGTTATTCCTAAAGGAATGAAGATGAAGGGGAAAGGAGGCGGAAAGAAGAAAAAAATTAAGCGTTCCGAAAAGGAAACGGGCGAGCGTGTGGAGTTTGAAACGACCGGAGATATCTTTTCTTCGCAAAAGCAGACCTTTAGCGACATGAGTGTTCCTGCAGCTTTTTTCGATGCGGCCATGATCACTCCGGGCAAAGAGGATGGTTTTTTTCAAATAGCTGATGAGCTCGGATGCGACTGGTCCAAATTAAGCGAAAGTTTAAAAAATATGGAGATCGACCGCCCGGAAAACGATGAATTCGGAGACATCTATGCGGCCCTTTGCACCTTGGACTTTTCATCGCGGCATCTCGATCAAGCCCTGATTGAACAATTTCCCGGAAAAGAAAGGCGCAAAAGTAGGATGATCGCCTCGACGGTCGTCAACGTCTTGCGCTACCGCGCCCTTTCTGAGGCGCTGGACCGCCCTGTGAATTTATTTTTTATCAGCAGGGGCGACGAAGGGGATGGGCCCTCGTCAATCCCCATTCCTTTCCAAGAGACCCTCCATGAAGGGGGGCTTGAAGTCACGATTCCGACATATCCTAAAAGCTGGGTGGAATAATCCAATTGCTTTCTCGATACCCTTTTCTTATAATGGGGTGAGAAAAAATGATGGAATATCATGAAAATTAGTTATTTAGGAACAGGAAGCTGGGGTTTTTGCCTCGCTCACCTCTTGGCCCAAAAAGGGATGCAGGTCACCTCTTGGTCGATCGATGCCCCCTTAATCGAAACATTAAATCGGTCTCGGGTCCATCCGCTTTATCCCGGCATCTACGCCCCTGAAAACCTCTCGTTCACTGCAGAGATGTCTCAAGTGATCGAGGGGGCAGATGTCATTGTGGAGTCGGTCACGACAAGAGGCCTTCGGCCGGTGCTCAAGGAGCTCAAGAGCCTCGGAGGGCTTCAATGTCCTTTGGTCCTGACCTCTAAGGGAATAGAAATTGAGACCGGCTTAATTCTCCCCGATATCGCCCTCGATGTGCTCGGAAGCGGCGCGATGCCTTACATAGGGATGATCAGCGGTCCAAGCTTTGCTAAAGAGATCATTTCCGGGCTGCCTACCTCTATTGTCGGCACTGCCTACAGGGCCGATGTGATGCATCAAATATGTGAACTTTTTACCACTGAGACGCTTAGAGTCTACCCCAACGCTGACTTCAAAGGGATAGCTTTGGCAGGGGCCCTGAAGAATATTGTGGCGATTTGCTGCGGAATGGCCGATGAGTTACATATGGGATTTAGCGCCAAGGCGGCTTTAATGACCCGCGGCCTCCATGAAATTCGAAAGCTGGCTGTCTCTTTGGGATGCCGCCCCGAAACATTTAGCGGCCTTGCAGGTATGGGCGACCTCAGTATGACGTGCAGCTCGCCGCTCAGCCGTAATTTTCAATTTGGCCGTTTGATCGCCTCCGGTAAAACGGTGGAAGAGGCGCAAAAAGAGATCGGCACCGTTGTCGAAGGGTATTATTCTTGTCTTGCCGCTGTTAAACTCAGCGAAGATGCGAAAATTCCCATGCCGATTTCCGAGGGTCTCTACAAACTGCTCCACGGGGAGCTCACGATTGACGATGCCCTTCCTTATTTGATGCAGAGGGCGGTAAAAGAGGAACATTTATGAAGGTTCTCACTCCAAAAGAGATGGCAAGGATCGAATCTGTCGCCTACAGCGAAGGATCGAAAGAAGAGCGTTTCATGGAAGAAGCGGGAAAAGGGGTCGCAAGAGAAGCGGCCCTTTTTCGCGAGCAGCTTGGCCTTGGTCACCGGATTCTTCTCCTCTGCGGTAAGGGAAATAACAGCGGCGACGCATACGTTGCGGGGTGTGACCTTCTCTCTTCCGGTTTTCAGGTGGCGGCGCTCCAACCTGTCCCCTTGAGCGAATGCTCGCCTCTTTGCCAAAAAAACGGGGAAAGGTTTTTCTCTTTAGGGGGCATGCAGATCGATGATTTGAAAAGCTCTGAAGATCTCTTTCAGGATTATGATTTGATCGTGGATGGCATGTTCGGAACCGGCTTTCACGGCGAACTGAGAGAGCCATACGACACGATTGTGTCCACAGTAAACGCGACTCAGCTCCCTGTCATCGCGATCGATATCCCATCGGGCCTCAATGGAGAAACGGGAGAAGGAAATGGCATTCACGCGTCAATGACTGTCTTTTTAGGTCAGCCGAAAATCGGCTTTTTCATTGGGGAGGGCTGGAATCATGTCGGGATTTTGACCCATGTCGACTTTGGTTTGAGCGAGCGCTTTGTGAACCAGGCGGACTCTGCTTACCGACTGATGACACGCGATCAGTGTGAAGAGCTCAGACCGCCGATCAAACGAAGCCGCCATAAGTACCAAGCGGGAACTGTGATTGGCTTTTCCGGATCGCCAAGTATGCCGGGAGCCGCCCTCCTCGCGTCGACAGCGGCCCTTCGAGGCGGTGCTGGGATGATGCGCCTTTTGCATCCCAAAGGAATGGAGGCTGAACTTTCAGCAAGTCCTTACGAGTTGATCAAGCTCCCATTCGAGGACAAGGACGTTGATTTCATTGTTGATGAAATCAATCGTGGAAACGCGGCTTTTTTCGGGCCTGGCATCGGTAGAGGCGAACACGTTGCGACCCTTTGTCAAAACATATTGCCCCGAATCGAGGTTCCGACGGTGATCGATGCCGATGCCTTAACCCTTCTTTCAAAGCATGATATTGAACTGCCCCTTCACTCTATTTTGACGCCGCACAGCGGAGAAATGGCGAAGCTTTTGGGCGTTCAATCGCCTCGCACAATCACGACGGAGTTTCTCATGTCCTGTCGGGATTATGCAGAAAATCGCGGAGTGACTTTGGTCCTTAAAGGGGGCCCCAGCTGGATTTTCCAGCCCGGTGAGCCAATTTGGATCAATCCGACCGGAACGCCGGGAATGGCAACGGCAGGGAGCGGCGATGTCTTAACGGGACTATTGGCTTCGCTGCTTGCCCAGGGACTCTCGCCCTATCACGCTGCTCTTTTTGGTGTTTATCTTCACGGACTTGCCGGCGAAATCGCCGCAACAGAGAAAACGCCTTACGGCATGATCGCATCAGATGTGATTCACTTTCTTCCCGATGCATTTTGGGAGCTTATGGATTGAGGCCGCCCGGGGGATAAGAGGGCCTTTCTCTTTCGGTTCTGCCTCCATTGTCAACAGGAACGGTTTCTCCGGAGGGAAGCACTCTTTCATAGCTCGGGAAATTGGAGAGTGTGCTCTTGAAGTCAAATTCATACGCATCGAAGATGTTTTCAGGCCTTCTCACGTAATCGGGATCGCCTGACATCCAATCTTCGGGGGCGACGATACGGTCATAAATTCTTTCTTTGGTCGGCCGAAGACGTTTGCGAGCGGCATCTTGCGCCGCGACGATACATCGAGATGTTTCATAAGGTTCGGAATGTTTATGATAGACGATGGGATTCTCTTGGAAGGCGTCGTGGGCATAAAAGACGTTCATGTAGCCATGCTTTAACTCGGAACGGCCGACAATCAACGGGTCGTTGTAGCGTCCGTAGAAGCTTGTGTATTCGATACTGAAATAGAGGTCTTCAAATGTGAAGTCGCGGCCTTGTCCCGATCTTAGGATCCGGCTTCCGTTCAGCCTATCGAGTAAAGAGTCGATCATTCTCACAGAGAGGCGTCTGGCTCCCGGAAGATCTTCAATATCTTGAGTCGTGAAGTCGACCCAGACGATAAACGAGCCGTCGTCGTCTTGTTTCGCATAAGAGTGTTCGAGCCAAATTTGGTAATACCACTCAAGTTCTGTTGCAAACTCGTTGATGACGCGGCAGAACTCTTTCTGATAGACCATCATTTCATCATCGAAAGCAACGGGAAGCATCCGTTCGGATGGATCGCATAGAGTGTCACATTCCCAGCGGCATCCTGTCAGAAATAATGTGACGAGTAAGGCGAGTGTAAATCGCATGTTGAGACGCTCCAAAACGACGCTAAAAACACAGTGTAAGCTTTTGGTTTTTATTTGAAAAGTGTTCGCCGCAACTTTCCTTATTTTCATTTTTCTGCTATAAATCAACTCTCTTTTTAGCAAGGACCTAGCATGCGTTCGGCAATCTTCACTTTAGTTTTCTCTTTTTTTGTCCACTCTCTAGCAGGGCAGTTTCTCTGCGGCCCCGAAAATTGTCAGAGGCCTTACTATCTTTCCGCATGCGCAGTCTTTCAGCAAGAGGCTCGATTTTTGAAAGAGTGGATTGAGTATCATAAAATGATGGGTGTCGAACACTTTTACCTCTATAATGACAACAGTACCGACGAGTTTATTTCTGTGCTGGCCCCCTATTTGGAATCGGGCGAAGTGGACCTTTTTTGGTGGCCCGCTCCTGTTGACGGCGACTTAGAGCCGTGCCATGTCAAAGCGATTCAAGATGCCGTGGGAAGAGCGGCAAGATCAAGTCTGTGGCTTGCCATCTTAGATATTGAAGATTTCATCGTCCCGACGGAGCATCGCACGATCACGGATTATCTGGCGGACGTGGAGACGGCCGTCTCCCAAATTGCCGTGATGCGGCGTTTTTTCGGGACAAGCGGTGTGGAGCGCGTCCCCGATGATCGTTTGATGCTTGAAACGCTCACCAAAAGAGAAGCGGCCGCCCCCCGAGAGAGGCGCCCAGTCAAAGCGATCGTCAAACCAAAATATGTTCGGCATGCGGGGCTGCAGGAGTGCGAAATGTTTCGAAGCGCCGGAAAAATGCCGCATGCTCCCTCCGATGAGCCTGCTCCTCCCCTCCTCCTTCATCACTACTGGTCGAAAGACATCGCATATTTAAAAGCGGTTAAAAAGCAGCGTTTGGAAAGGGGCCTGGGCTTTTCTTTTCGGGATGAAGAGATTGAAGACCTTGCCTGCTCTTACAACGATGTTGATGATCCTATTATGGAGCGCTTCACAGCTGAGCTCAGAGACCGCGTGTTCCCCAAAAATCAGGAGGATTTATGAAGAAAATGGCAATTGCGGCCCTTTATCTTTTTCTGCCGCTGGCCCTTGCGGGACAAATTCTCGATCACCCGAGAAAAAATAGGTGCCGCTATTACTTGTCGGTGATGACGCAGTTTCAACAAGAGGCACCCTACCTGAAAGAATGGATCGAGTATCATAAGTTGATTGGCGTCGAGCATTTTTATTTGTACAACAACAGCAGCACAGACAACTATCGCGAGGTTCTTGAGCCGTATATAGCTTCGGGGGAAGTCGATTTGATTGACTGGCCGTCCAATAATAAAAAGTCCTGGTCAAACGCTCAACATTTTGCCATCCGCAAAGCCATCCGCGAGGCCAAGGATGAAACGAGGTGGCTGGCTTTGATCGATGTTGACGAGTTTATCGTCACGAACAAGCCTTTTGGCTTGATCGACTTTCTCAACCGGCATGAGGCGTACGGGCAGATTATTATGATGTGGCGCTATTTTGGCACGTCCCATGTCGAAAAAATTCCTGAGGACCAGCTTTTGATTGAAACACTTGTCATGAGAGAAGATTTTGTTCCGGGTAAAATTAATGACTCAAAGTGTATTGTCAAACCAGAAGCCGTGACGGTAGGATACGTTCATTATTGCGATCTTAAGCCGGGCTGTAAAACATGCACCTATAATGACGGCCTCGAGGAAAATCCGCCTATTCTGCTTCATCATTATTGGACCCGGGACTACGACTTTCTCTTAAACATAAAGCGCGAAAGGCAGATGCGCCTCGGCAGAGTATGGAGCGAAGAGACAGTTGAAAGGCTCAAGAATATTTACAACGATGTTTACGACAACACGATGTCCGATTTCGTTCCGTTTCTGAAAGAGTGCGTGTTAGCTGAGTAAGTGCCAACTTTCGATGCCCATGATGAGCAGAGTAAAAACGAGAAGAAGCGTCAACGTCCCTCTTCCTCCGATGAGAAGGTGCTTTCCCTCGAGCTTATAGTGGTAGCGCCCGACCCAAACCATTGATATGGGCAAAAGTCCGTTTAAAAAGGCCTCTCCAAATCCGCCGGCAACGCCAAGCGCTTCAACAAAAATGTTGGGGTTGTGATAGGCGAGCAGGCTGGGCGGGCCAAAAACGAGGATAACCAGTCCGAATCTCAACCATCCTGTTCTTTTTTCAATATGAAATCCATCTCCGATAAAATCGACCATTGATAAAGAGACGCCGAAAAGAGAGGTCACAATGGCAAAAAAACCAAAGAAAAGAGCAATCTGCCCGACCCAGCTTTCACCGGCCTGGTCAAGGAGGATTTGGCTGACCGGGATGCCTTGCTGAGCGGCCATCTTGAGGTGTTCTGCTTCAACGGAGCCGATCACCAGCCATTGCCAGGTGGAATAGACGAGGAAAGGCAGGGTCGTGCCTAAGATAATCGCGAGGCGGAGAAGGCGTCGGTTTCGTTTTAAATAGGTGGAAAGAGTCGGAATGACGTTGTGAAAACCGTAAGCGCTGAAAAGGACGGGGGCGGCAAAAAGGCTCAGTCTCCATTGTTTTCGGAGGAGAAGATGAGGCTTGATATCTGCTAAACCGAAAATCAGGAGCAGAAAAAAAGCGGCGATCAGTCCTATCATCAGGATCCAGTTCACCCGATCGACAAACCAGGCGCCGACACAAACAACGGAGCCAAAAGCGGCAGTAAAGATGACCAAAGCTGTCAGAGTCGAAATGTCAAAAGGAGAAAGGCGCTGAAGGGCGGCAGAAAGAAGGGGGGCGCCGCCGGCGATGTAGGAGACCATTAAACTATAGTAAAGGAAGAGAAAAAAGAGCCCTCCTAAAAGTTTGCCAACGGGGCCTAAAAATCGTTCGGACATGGAAAGGACATTCGACCCGTCGGGCATCCAAAGCGTCACCTCTAAAAAAAGGAGGCCGGTGGCCATCATGAACAGCCAGCAGAGAGTGCTGATGAGCATAGCGGGGAGAAAGCCGCTGCTTCCTGTCATAAGCGGGATCGCGAGCATTCCCGCTCCCATGCAGGTTCCCCCGATCAAAAAGATACCGCTTAAAAGATTTCCGCGATGGTCGCTCATAGATGGTGGTGACTCTAGTACTTAGTTAAAAAAGTTTTTGATCAAATTCGGCATTGTAAGCGCCGCGATGAGTCGATCTCAATCGGCTCATCCCGGCGGCTTAGAATTCGAATTTGTAGAAAAACTTTGTTAACTAAGTACTAGCAGATCTTACCATTTTTCTCCACCAAGCCGCAAGATGTGTGTCAGCACAACGCGAAAATGTCCTCCCTATACACAAGACGCTTCAAATTAAGTCATTCGAAATTTGAAGACGTCCCCTAAAAAGCTGTCCAGTTTTTGGGGTCCACCTCAGTCTAAGCCCATGGAGGGGATGCCGACGGCATGTCGGATTTGACGAAATATAAAGAAGACGTTTACCCTCTTTAGGTTTATTGGAGGGAGCGGTGTCGATTATGAATTTAAGCGTTGAAAACATTCCGGTCTTTATTTTGTGCGGCGGTCTCGGGACTCGAATTAAGGAGGAAACAGACGTTCGTCCAAAACCGATGATTCCGATTGGCGGACGCCCCATTGTTTGGCATATCATGCGCCACTACCGCAGGCACGGGTTTCGAAAGTTTGTCCTCTGTTTGGGTTATAAGGGCCATGTCATCAAAGATTTCTTTTTGAACTACGCCATCCTTGAAAGCGATTTCACGGTCAATCTCAAAACAAACGAAAAAACAGTGCACTCAACAGGCCACGACGAAGATTGGGACGTGACGTTGGCAGACACCGGGGAAAATGCGATGACAGGTGCGCGCATTGCACGGGCAGTCAAACGCTATTTAAATGAGGCGCCCCATTTTGCTGTGACATATGGCGATGGTTTGACCGATGCCAATTTGACCGGCGAGTATCGCTATCATTTGGAGCACGGAAAAATCGGGACGCTCCTTGGCGTCAATCCCCTTTCACGTTTTGGAGAAGTTTGCCTTGATGGAGACAAGGTGCAAAAATTCGAAGAGAAGCCGGAGTTTGCCGATCATTGGGTCAACGGCGGCTATTTCTTTTTCCGTCCCGAAATGATCGATTATCTTTCAAGCGAGGAAAGCTGTATTTTGGAACAGCATCCCTTGAAGACGCTCGCAGAGCATGGCGAGCTCAACCTCTATCGCCATAACGGATTTTGGGCGTGCATGGACACGCAAAGAGACCGCGATCAACTCGAAGCGCTGTGGCGCTCGGGAAAGCCGCCTTGGGCGCCGCAGTGGTCTTCCGCTTTTCCGGAGGGAAAACAAAAAATAGGAGCGGCTCTATGAAATTTATCGAATCGCCCCTTAAAGGCGCCTATTTGATTCAGCCGGAAAGAAAAGGGGACGAAAGGGGCTTTTTTTCACGCCTTTTTTGTGCGGATCTTTTTAAGCAGCACGGGCTTGATCCCGGATTCGTACAGATAAACCACTCCAAAAGCCACGCGAAAGGGACTTTACGGGGCTTGCACTATCAATTACCGCCTCACGAAGAGATGAAAGTCGTGCGATGCATTCATGGAGCCATTTTTGACGTGATTCTTGACTTGAGGCCAGACTCATCGACATTCGGGCACCATTTTTCCGCTCATTTAAGCGAAGAAAACGGGACGATGATGGTGGTGCCCAAGGGGTTTGCCCACGGTTTTTACAGCCTGGAACAAGAGACCGAAATCCTCTACTTAGTCTCGGAATTTTACGCCCCCGAACATGAAAGGGGCATTCGCTGGGACGACCCTTTCCACACGATAAAATGGCCGGGAGAGCCGAGAGTTGTTTCAAGCAAAGATGGCGCTCATCCTAACTTTGATCCGAAACATCGCCTCGAGACGTCCGCGGTGTCGGTATGAAGATTTTATTCACAGGAGCGAGTTCATTTACCGGTTATTGGTTTGTCAAAGAATTGGCGGGGCGAGGTCACGAGGTGCACGCCACTTTCCGGCAATTTCCCGATGAATATTTTGGCATGCGAAAAAAAAGGGTTGAGCAGTGTGCAAGGTTCTGCATCCCTCACTATCAATGTTCTCTTGAGGGAGCTCGGTTTGCCGATCTCTGGAACGAGGAGTTCGATCTCTTCTGCCACCACGCCGCGGAAGTCGGCCACTACAAGAGCGACTGTTTCGATATTCCTAAGGCGCTTAGGAACAATATGGGCCCTTTGCCTGAGCTCATCGCGAAAAAAAAACCGGGGAGAATCGTAGTCACAGGCTCGATTTTTCAAGGAGGCGGCCATAAGCTCCCCTTTTCTCCTTATGCGCTTTCAAAATCTTTTACCACTCAATGGATGTCTTATCTGGCGCAAAAAAACGGCATTCCCTTTAAAGAGTTTGTCATTCCCAATCCTTTCGGCCCATTTGAAGATGAGCGCTTCACAACCTGGCTTGTCAAACAGTGGGGCAGCCTTGCATTGGCCGAGGTGAAAACGCCTGATTATGTGCGCGACAACATCCATGTCTCCCTTTTGGCAAAAGTTTATGCGCACTTTGCCACTATAGAGAACCAAATCCCTTATGAAACATGGTCTCCTTCCGGTTATCGTATGTCGCAAAAAGACTTCACAGAGCTTTTTGCAATGAAAATGCGCTCTCGTTTAGGCCTTCCCTGTGACTGTGTGTTTGCAAAGCAGATCGCCTTTCCCGAACCGAAGACGCGGCTTGGCGAAGGGTCGCCGGTCCCCGAAATCGACTGGGATGAGGAAAAGGCGTGGGATGAATTGGCCCTCTATTACGAAGAAAATGTGCTAGTACTTAGTTAAAAAAGTTTTTGATCAAATTCGGCATTATAAGCGCCGC
>CAZVSU010000043.1:0-23293 GCA_964629645.1 uncultured bacterium
GCGCCTATCACATCTGGATGGAGATCATGGAAAAGGCGCGAAGAGACGGCATCCCTAAAACGATCCCGGCATAATGTTTGTGAAGGAGCGAAACCCTTGATCTTTGATCTTTTGATTGGACACTTTCTTATTTCCCCTGAAAAAGGGGGGGGTGTTCGGGTTCCAAGTGGGGAGGGGGATGCGCTCTTGAGCGCAGATTTTTTGGTAGGCCTCTCTTCGGGGAACGTGTTCGCCGTTGCAGAGGTTAAAGATCCCCTGCCACTTTTGTTTGAGGGCTTGATCTAGGGCTGCGATGATGTCGTCGATATGGATCCAGTTCGTGAAATTTTCACCCGTTCCCTTAATTTCGCCGCCGTTGATGTCCCGCAGGCGATCGGCAATATTGCGGCCCGGGCCGATGATCTCTCCCATCCTGAAGATGCACGTCTTTTCGTGTTTCTGGAGCGTCTGCTCAGTTTCGATCAAAATACGCGCGTGATCGGTCGAGGGACGTAATGCAGACGTTTCGTCCACCCAGTTTCCCATGGCATCGCCGTACACAGAGGTGCTTCCGGTATAGATGATCTGCTGATGCGGCTGGATAACTTCAATAAGCCGCTTGGCTGTCTCCAGATAGGTAGAGCGGACATCACCCCCTCTTCCTGCGGCAACGGAGAGCAAAATCAGATCCTGCCCGGGAATGAGATCTTTGAGGTCGCCGAGAAGAAAGACGTCGCTGCTGCATTCTTGAAGCTCGGCGACTCGTTCTTTGCTTCTTGTTGTGACTGTGACAGTATGTCCTTCAACCAGCCAGGCTCTCGCGGCCCTTGAGCCGACATACCCACATCCTATAATGGCAATTTTCATGAGACGGGAAGGAGTCCTAGTTGTTCAAATGTCGATTTGAGTTCGTCGTTACCGGGCCGCTCGAAAGCGCCACTTTCACTCATCCATTTGACGTAGTCTTCCGGCACCTCCGATAAGGGCTTGCCGCGATATTTGCCGAAGGGCATGACGCGCATTTGGCGAGGAACATTCATAAGGGTGTAGATCTGCTCGATGGTCAGATCGCCCGTCATGGCAGTGAAGACGCGATGAAGCATAATGACGTCATCTAAGGCTCTATGGGCATTGTTCGCCGGAAAATCGTAGACTTCGCGGAGGAATTGCAGCGCGTGGCGAGGGAGGTCGGGGCGGTAGCGCCTCGCCCATTTCAAGGTGTCCAGCATCTTCCACTCGGGCATTTCAAGACCATGCCGACCAAACTCTGCTTTGAGAAAGGGCAGGTCAAAGCTGTCATTGTTATGGGCGCAAAGAACTGCGTCCTCTCCGCAGAATGCGATAAATTCTCTTCCGATCACGTCAAAAGAGGGGGCCTCTTTCACCATTTCGTCGGTGATGTGGTGAATCGCTGTCGCATCGGGAGGGATCGGGACCGGCGGCTTGATCAGTTTTTCAAATGTGCGGTCTTCCTCCGGATCATAGGCGGCAATTTCGATGATGAAATCATCACTTGCTCTTATCCCGGTGGTTTCTGTGTCGTAAAAAATCGCCCTCATGAAGAGCCCTTGACCGCATCCTCTGCTTTTTTAATGAGATCGTCGACGGTCGTGGCTTGGACGGCGACAGCTTCGACAGTTTTGTCGAAAGTCAAACAGGCCGACTGCACCGACTTGATTCCCTCGTCAATTTTTGATTCGGCAATCTCTCCCTTTTCGATTTCCATCATAAGACGAAAGAAGGCGACGCCTCCGATTTCATCGAGGCCGAAGCCGGGCAGGTCGATCTCTTTGTTCAAAAGATGTAAAAGGCGAGCGACGTCCGGGATCACCTCCCGGTCCAGCTGGATCGGAAAAAACGCGATCATTTGCAGAAATTGATTGCCTTGAAAGAAACGAAAAAACAGGGGAAACTCCCTTTCTTTGTCGTCTTCCGATTTGAAGAGAAGATAAACCTGTTGGGTTTCTGCCTGCATTTTCGCATCCAACTTTTTCTCTTTCAGGTAATCGAGAAGGGCTTGACTGGACGCGACCATCATAAATTGACTCCGGGGAAGGCAGAATCACCGCGCTGATTCATCATATTAGGGTTGTTTGTGACGGGGACTGTTGTCCAAGCGTCGTCCTCAGGGACGGCGCAACCGAAGCAGAGCAGGCACATCAAAAGAAAGAGGCAATAGCGCATGAGTCACTCCTTAAGTTAAGTGATTATGGTACACGATGAAATAGCTTCATGTCTAGAAAGAAAAAGGAGGAGCAGACCTGCTCCCCCCTTGTCGACAGTGGCTCTTTATTGAGTGATCACTGTGTCGATCACGTGGATGACGCCGTTTGAGGCCTCGATATCAGGCTTGATGACCTGAGCATCGTCAACCATCACTTTGCCGTCGACCACACGGATTTGCACATCTTTTCCCGCAGCCGTCATCGCATCAAAGTCTTGACCCATTGATGTGATGTCTTGGCTTGTCACTTTTCCGGGAACAACGTGGAGTAAGAGAATTTCTCGAAGCTTCTCTTTATTTTCCGGCTTGAGCAACTCATCGAGTTGTGTTCCAAGCTTTGAAAACGCCTCGTTATTTGGCGCAAAGACAGTAAATGGACCTGCTCCTTGCAACACACTCACGAGATCGGCCTCTTTCAAGGCTGTCACGAGTGTTGAGAAGTCACCTTTGCTCGACGCAATCGTGACAATATTTTCTTCGGTCATCATTTTATCTTTTTTGTCGCTCTTATCATACCAAGATCCCCCCTGCAGGGAGACCACTGTGAGTGCAAGGGCAACAAAAAACGCCGTAATATATTTTAAGGACATTTTTACCTCCTTAGTAATGGAAAGCATAGTCGTACTAACCTTCCAACCTTAATTATAACTTACCGGTAAATTAAAAATTGAGGTCTGGTGCAGATAAATTTTAAGTTGTTGAAAATGAATGATTAACGCTCTGATTTTTCTTTATAGACATCTTTAAACGGAATAGGAGCATGGCCGGTGAGTTGTCCAAGTCCCACAACACCAGCGGCCGTTTCGCCAACCAAAAACTTAACGCCCTGAGCTTCAACGATATAGACGACACATCTCGCGCTTAAGTTTCTCTGTTCCAATATCTTAATCGAACTCGTTTCGTTGATTTGTTCCATCCGCCCTTGCATGAACTTCCGGACATAGTACGCAGCGACAATCATAAATAAGATGATCAGCGCCAAAACAAGAACGACATTCATGAGTTCGGAATAAAATTGATTGGTTTGCTCGGTGCCGTCGCTCTCTTCTTGAAGAGCCCGTTCAATCCTTTCTTCAGTCAGCGGTGATTGGGCGGAAAGAGAAGGGAGTGTGGAAACGAAGAGAAGGCATGAAAGGAAAAAAGCGTTCATAAGCACGTCCTTGTGTTGGCGTCATCTTAAGCGATGATTTCCTTTTTTTTCAACGGAATGGTATTTACTGATCATGACCGGAATCTTAGCGCTCGATGTCGACGGGACCCTCACGCACGACCACGACAAAATTCCACATGAGGTGGCTCAAACCCTTGAAACCCTTATGGGGCAAGGTTTCGATCTGATTTTCATAACGGGGCGTTCGTACCCGAGAACCCGCCCGATGATCCCGCTTAGCTCTCCGTTTTATCTCGCTGTGCAAAATGGCGCGCAGTGCTTTCATGTCCCTTCCGGCACCCGCATTTTCGATCGTTTTTTAGATGTTGCGCTTCTCCCGCAACTGGCCGCTATTTCTGAACAGGAGCCAACGGGAATGCTCGTGTTCGACCCGGGGTTTGACGAGGACCTCTGCTATTACCGAAGGGGCGATTTCAGCCGCGATCTTTTTGAGTATTTGCAGAGGCGGAAACACGTCTTTCACGAAACATGGCGGGAGGTGGACAGCTTCAAAGACGTGCCGATGACCCGTTTTCCGGCTCTCAAATACTTCGGGTTCCTCGATTCGCTCGAGCGGATATGCGGCCATATGCAGATCCAAGGGTTGAAAGTGGACGCCCCGATCATACGAGATCCATTCGGCGAAGGGTACTTCGTGACGCAAGTCACCGCCGGTGGGGTTAACAAAGGAGACGCGCTGCGCCGCTTTGCCGCCTCTCGCAACAGAAGTGGTCCCATTATCGCAGCCGGCGACGACTACAATGACCTCTCGATGCTCCAGGCTGCCGACATTAAGATCGTCATCAAAAATGCGCCCGGCGCGTTGTTGGAAATCGCCGATATCGTGGCCGAAACTCCGGACAAGCTCGGGATTGTGGAGGCGTTAAAAAAAGCAGTTTCCTAGTAATCAGCTCCAAATAGAGGGGTATTTCTGGACGGACGGGGGAAATTTCGGTATAATCACTCATCATATGGATGAGATTGATCTAGTCAGACAGTTAGTGGAGCTGGCCGTCACCGCCGGGAGAAGTCACCAAAGCGCTCAGACCGGCTTCGTTCACTATTGCCACCACAAAATGGATGAGGGGGTGAACCACACCATCCCTACGTACGAAAATTGTCTTTTTGCTCTCGCGCTCATCAGAATGCAGACGGTGGCCAATATTCAAGAGGGGCTGGCTCTGATTGAAAAACTGCTGCCCTTCCAGGACCGAGAAACGGGTAACTTTCCCGTTTATCTTCACGAGTACCCCCAATGCCGCGATCGCTACCATGCCGTCCATCTTCTGCCTCCGATATACTGGGTGCTAAAAGGTTTTCAAAAGGTGATGGTCCAAAGCGTCTCTGAGGCGATCTCGAAAGCGGCAAAAAGAGCCATGGCCCATCTCGACAGCGCAATTGATGAGGGGCCCTTCCAAATTGCCATCAAAGCCGCCGCCGCCAAGACGGCCTTTGCCCGGCTTTGGAAGGACGAAAAGTCGGAGCGCGAGGGACTTGATTCGTTAGACGCACTCTTAAGAAGAAGTCAAGAGCCCGACTTTGGAACGTGGTTTTCGCCGGTCTATATCGCTGAAACTTTGGTCGCTTTGCAGATGGTCTATGACAAAATTTCCGAGAGTCCATGGTCTGAATTTTGGACGAAACTCTCTGAAACATGGTGTCAAAAAGCGCGCACGTATGTCGGCCCGCCGGTCAAAGCTTTGCAGTGGCGCTCCGAGCCGCAGCCGACACTCTACGATCTTTATCTTGGAGATTTTACCGGCGGCTACCCCTACCATTCGTTTATTGATCACCCTTTTCAGCTTCAAGGAGCTTTGGTTCGTACGGTCGATGACACTTTGCCGCCCATTTCCTACCCCCAGACTTTCACCGGAGTTGTGGCGGATAGCCGCTGGCTCATCCATCAGGAAGAGACCCATGCCTATACCGTGATCGAGACGGCGGCGCCGCTGCCACCCGAACTTAAGAAGGGCTTTCATTACTTCAGACTTGTGTGGGGTGACGAAAATCGGATCCATAGCCTGAGCTGCCAAGGGGGGGCGATCACAAGTTTTGAGATGAAACCCGCTGATGGGGGATTAGACTTACTTGTGTGGCTGGCGGAAGATCCGGGAGAGATCGAACGAAATCACTCTTCAGAGCTGAGATTTTTCGTCGACCAACATGAGGCGCTCGATCTTTTAGTGCAGGGAAAAAAAGCCAACACGTTTCATTTTCACGACACGGTTTCGATCAGCAGCGGCTTAGTTCACACGACCCTTTCTTTTCATTTGGAGGAAGGAGACGCCCGCATCATGGGGCATATTCAGCCGGGGAACCGCATCTCTCAAGTGGACTTGAAAGGGGAAAACCGGTTTAATGCTTACGACTGGGAAATCTTTTTAAGAACCGTGAGGCGATACACGCCATGTTTAATTCGGGTCAAGGTGCGCATCTCCGACTCTTGTTCATCCTCTTTCTTTTCCTAAACGGCTGCGCGTGGCATCCTCGAACAGAGCATTACCGCGCCTCTTACGCCCACCTCAAGAATGCCCCAACAGGTTCGATGATCCTTTCAGATCGTCAACTTGTCATTTTGGTTTGCGCCCGCCATCTCGACTATCAAAATACGCAAAGGCTTTTGAAAACGGTCGCAAAACATCCCGATGGCGGCATGAGGGGAGATGTCGGACATGCTTGGATTTTGCTGCAGGGAGGGGATGAGGTCATCGAAGGAGGGCCCTCGGGAGAGCTTGGCGTAGACGAGCCGAAATATTTTGACGGGATGATGGATTTAGTCGAAGAAGGGGACCCCAACCCGATTCGTTATCTCCATCGCACGTTAAACGATGGATTCTTTGAAGAGGGATCGGGCGATTTTTCTCCCACCTATGCGATAAAAGTGTCTCTTTCGCCCGAACAGTACCAAGCCATCCGCCATTACGTCCTGACTTATGATTATGCCCCCTATTCGCTGACAAAAAGGCAATGCATCGCCTTTGTCACAGATGTTGCGGCCATGGCAGGGCTCGCACTTGAATCAGAGGTGCACGTTCCGACTCCTCCCACCATTCGTGTCGGTAAAGATCACATCAGAGTATGGTCCGATCCCGCTTTTAGCACGCTCACCTTTATGTCTCCGGACGTCTTAGAGAAAAGCATGATGGAGGCGGTTTACCGCGGAGAGGCAGAATATGCCCTTGACTGGTACCGCCAAACTCACGAAACATCGACCTGGGCTTTCGAATGGGAGCATCTTTTCGAACGGCTCGTTAAAATTTACCTCCTGTAACGTGCTCGACGCGGTCGCATCCGATCTTATGAGAGGTTCATATGGACGATGTGTTGATCGATGGCAAGGTCAAGCGCCGAGTCGGCGGGCTCGCCCGGAATCGAAAGGGCGATGAAGGCTCGATATAGGAGTCGAAGGCCCATCTGCCGGGGCCTTGCCTTGTGGCTAAAGTCGAGGGGTGACAAAGAGCGTTGATCATCATCTCTTCCCTTGCTTGAGTGAAATTCCCAACTAGACGTATGATCGACTCATGACGCACCTTACCTTAAATCCGGGTTCGATTAAAGGCACATTTCGCGTTCCTCCGTCGAAATCTCAATCATTAAGGGCCCTTCTTTTGGCATCGTGCGCTAGAGGAGCCAGCGCCGTTCACACTCTGCTTCGATCGCCCGATGTCCAAGGGATGATCGAGGCCTGCCGTCTTCTAGGCGCCGAGCTTAAAAGCGATGGAGAGTCAGTAAGAGTGCGAGGAAATGGAGGCGAAATTCCCGATGCTAAAAGAACGATCAATGCGGGGAATTCAGGCCTTATCCTCCGTTTTTGCACGGCTGTTGCGGCATTGAGCGCGGGCAAAACGACACTCACAGGAGACCGCTCTCTTTGCAACAGGCCGATGAAGCCGCTGACTG
The DNA here is from genome assembly GCA_964629645.1 of uncultured bacterium. Taxonomy (GTDB): domain Bacteria; phylum Chlamydiota; class Chlamydiia; order Chlamydiales; family SLFE01; genus JAAKFL01. The sequence goes on from CAZVSU010000043.1 coordinate 7,254, forward strand.
ACGCACTGGTCGAGTGCGGCGCAAAAGTTTCGTTTCACGAAAGGGCCGGGTACGCCCCTTTGACAGTTCAAGGGCCATTAAAACGCGCCCACTGCCGTGTCCATGGCGCCGACTCGCAGCCCGTTTCCGCTCTGCTTATCGCCTCTTCGCTAATGGGAAAAGAATTTGATCTTGTCGTCGACAGCCCCGGGGAAATTCCCTGGGTGGAGCTGACCATCATATGGATGAAAAAACTCGGTGTCTCCATGACACACGATGATTACCGGAAGTTTTATATTTGCGGACGAGGCTGGGAAGGCTTTGACTATCATGTGCCCGGTGATTGGAGCAGCGCCGCTTTTTTGATCGGCGCCGCTATTGTCACCGGCTCGGAGATTTCCTTGACCCACCTGTCGGACCAAACGCAAGGGGATCGAGAGATTCTGTCGATTTTGGAGCAAATGGGGGTGCACTTTACCTTTCGGGACGACACACTGACCGTTGGCTCTTCGGGGAGCTTAAAAGGGGGAGTCTTTGACCTTAATCGCTGTATTGATGCGTTGCCGATGATGGCCGTTTTAGGGTGCTTTGCCGATGGGGAGACAAGACTTGTAAACGCAAGCATTGCGAAGACAAAAGAGTGCGACAGGATTCAGTGCATCTCTCATGAGCTTAAGAAAATGGGCGGGAGGATTGAGCCGGCAGAAGATGGCCTGACGATCAAAAAAAGCGCCTTAAAAGGAGCGATCCTGGACTCCCACGGCGATCACCGCATCGCGATGTCTTTAGCTGTCGCCGCCCTCGGCGCAGAAGGGGCCTCGACGGTTCGCGATGTCCAGTGCATCGATAAAACCTTTCCGGGATTTAAGGAGGCTCTAAAAGCATTGGGGGCTTGCCTATGAATCTTTTGCTTTGCGGACCTCCCTACTCGGGAAAAACATCGGTGGGAAAGCGGCTGTCGATCGTTTTGAAGAGGCCGTTTGTCGACATTGACGACATGATTGAAGCCAAGGTGGGGTGCAGCAAGAGTGTGTTCTTTAAGGCGGAGGGCCGCGAAGCCTTTCGGCAATGTGAACGGGAGATTTTAGAGTCACTCCCCACGGATCGCAAGGCGGTGATCTCTCTTGGAGGCGGGTGTCTTGAAGAGTCGTTGAAGCAGCTTGGAACCGTCGTGTATTTATCGGCCGATCCTCTTATTCTTTGGCAAAGGTTGAAGGATCAGGGAAGGACGCCCGCTTACTTAAAGGCGGGAGCCACTTTCGACGATTTTCTGAAGCACATAGACAAAAGGCTGAGCCGTTATCAAAAAATAGCCGATATCGTCGTGGATGCAGGCGGCGATGTCGGCCATATCGTTGAGGAAATAGGAGAGCGTTATGGCATCGAATAGCTTGGGACAAATCTTTCGGATCACAACGTGGGGAGAGTCGCACGGCAAAGCCATCGGGGTTCTGATCGACGGATGTCCTGCAGGGCTGCATCTGACAGAATCGACAATTCAGGCCGATCTTGCGAGGCGGGCTCCCGGAAAAAGCGCGGTCACATCGCCGAGAAAAGAAAGCGACCAGGCAGAAATTCTTTCGGGAACCTTTCAAGGGATGACAACAGGCGCTCCGATCATGATCATGATCCCCAACACAAGCAGCGATGCGAGCCACTACGAGCCGATTAAAGACTTGATGCGTCCCGGGCATGCCAATTTCACGTACTTGGAAAAATACGGGGTTTTTGATTATCGCGGCGGGGGAAGAAGCTCCGCCAGGGAAACCGCTTCGAGAGTGGCGGCGGGCGCTGTCGCCAAGATCGTCTGTTCTCATTACCACATCACGATTCAGTCCGGTCTTGTCCAAGTTGCGCATGTCGCGGCGGCCAGAACCGAAGGACCGACTAAGGAGATGGTTGCAGTCATTCAAGCAGCGCAAGAAGAGGGAGACTCTGTCGGCGGGGTGATTGAATTTCAAATCGACGGCGTTCCCGTAGGGCTCGGCGACCCGATGTATGAAAAGCTGGAGGCAAACCTGGCAAAAGCGATGCTGTCGATCCCGGCGACAAAGGGATTTGAGATGGGGGAGGGCTTTTCTGCAAGCGGCATGAAAGGCTCAGAGCACAACGACGCTTTCGAGGCTGTCGCCGGTCAAATTAGCTTGAAAAGCAATCGCTCGGGAGGAACCCTCGGCGGAATCTCAACCGGCAGTCCTATCATTGGGAGGGTTGCCTTCAAGCCGACCTCCAGTATTCAAAAGGAACAAAAGACAGTGGATAGGGAGGGAAAAAGCGCTCCTTTTACGCTTCCGGCAGGCTCGCGCCACGACCCTTGCGTCGCGATCCGCGCCGTTCCTATTGTAGAGGCGATGGCCGCTTTAGTCATGGCCGATGCTTGCCTCATGAATTTGACAGCGAGGCTGCCATGATCGCTGTCAGTTTGCCGGGGCCGACAACAGCAGATATCGAAAGACAGATAAAAGAGTCTCTCCCTTTTGCCGATTTTTTTGAATTTCGGACAGACCTCTACCACGGCGATCAGCGCGATGCGGTCCTCAACTGTCCGAAACCGACGATTGTGACGTGCCGCAAAGGGGGAACCAAAGAGATTGCCTTGTATCGCGATTTGAAGCCGGCCTTTTTTGATCTCGACGATTCCATCCCGCTCGATTTTCAAAGGGCCCTTCCCAAAAAAATAGGCATTATCCGTTCGGTCCACGATTTTCAAAAAACACCATCAGATCTTGGCGCCCTGCTTGGAACGCTGACCTCTTTTCCGGCCGATATCTTCAAGATCGCGACCTATTCAAAAAGCACTCTCGAAGGCTTTCGCCTTTTGCGCTTTTGTCAAAACAATGACGCGCCTCTTGCTGTTGTCGGGATGGGTGAAATGGGGCAGTGTACGAGAATTCTTGGAGCCTCTGCCGGGTCAAAATTGATTTATGCCTCGCCTAATGAAACGGAAAAAACAGCTCCGGGACAAATTTCTGCCGAGGTGCTTAAGTCTCTTTACGCGATCGGCGACAACAGGTCGCTGTATGGTCTGATCGGCGATCCTGTCAGCCAAAGTTTCGGCCATCTTTTTCACAACGGTTATATGACCAAACGGGGAGCTCTTTATGTGCGGCTGCGAGTTCAAAAAGAAGAGCTTGTTCCCATGATAGCTTTAGCAAAGGAGTTGGGTTTTCGGGGCTTGAGCGTGACGATCCCCCATAAAGAAAGGATCGTTCCTTTACTCGATCATCTCGACCCCCCTTCGTCTAAAATTGGGGCGGTCAACACAATCAAATTTGAAAAAGGAAGGCTGATCGGCACCAATACCGATGCGAAAGCCGCCCTCGATGCTTTGAGTATTGATGTCCGCGGCAAAAAGATCGCCCTCATAGGCGCCGGAGGGGCGGCAAGAGCCATTGCCTTCGAAGCTAAGCGGCGCGGCGCTCGCGTCGCCTTGGCTAACCGCACCCTCGAACGGGCTGAGCTGATTGCCCAAGAGTTTGGCTTAGAGGCGCGTCCTCTTCACGACATCGGGTCTTACGACGTTTTGATCAATGCCACCCCAAACGGCATGCCTGTCGATCCCGGCCTTATCCTTCCAGGCGTTCTCGCTATGGACATCTCGCTCTCCGAATCGACACAATTTTTACAGGAAGTTGAGAAAAAAGGGGGAACCGGGGTCAATGGCAAGGAGATGTTTAAAAGGCAAGCAGAGGCGCAGGCAAAATTCTGGTCTTTTTGACTTTAAATTCCTTTTCGCGATAGTTTGTAAGGTTAAAAAAGGAGCTTTCGATGGATATTGCGATTGTGATGGGGAGTCAATCGGATTGGGAAACCATGCGGGAGGCAGCGCTTCTTCTTGATGAGCTCGAAGTTTCGCACGACGTAAGGATCGTTTCTGCACATCGAACACCCGATCGTCTGACAGCTTTTGCAAAGGGGGCGAAAACCGAGGGGTTCAAAGTCATCATTGCCGGCGCGGGTGGTGCCGCCCATCTTCCGGGGATGGTCGCGTCGATGACAACGCTTCCCGTTCTCGGGGTGCCCATTCAGTCGAAGGCTTTAAACGGAATAGACAGTCTCCTCTCGATCGCTCAAATGCCCGCCGGCGTTCCCGTTGGCACTCTCGCGATCGGAAACGCCGGCGCTAAAAACAGCGCGCTTCTGGCCGCTTCGATCATCGCACTCGGAGATCAAAAGGTAGATGCGGCGCTGACCGAGTGGCGCTTAAAACAATCACGCGATGTGGCTGAAAAACCGGAGGGGGTATGTGTATGAGTCTGATTTCTGCAGGGTCGACGATAGGAATTTTAGGAGGGGGCCAGCTGGGAAAAATGACCGCCATCGCAGCGTCTCAACTGGGGTACCACACGCATATCTTCTGTCCCGCGCACGACAGCCCTGCGTTTCATGTCAGCCGAGATTTCACAAAAGCCGAATACGAGGACGAAGAAGCGCTCAAAGCTTTTGTCAAAAATGTCGATGTCGTGACGGCCGAATTTGAAAATGTCCCGTTCAGCGCGCTAGAAGTGATCGCCCCTTTCGTTCCGGTTCGTCCGGGAAGCGATATTTTGAAACTCGCGCAAAATAGAGTGAGAGAAAAGGAATTGGCCAAAAAACTCGGCATCCCTGCCGCACGTTACGTTCCCGTACACAGTCTGGAGGCGGCGATCAAAGAAATTGGGACTCCGTGCGTCTTAAAAACGACCGAACTCGGCTACGACGGGAAGGGGCAGATTCTGATCGACGATGAAGCGGAATGTCAAGGGTTGATCATTCAATCGCCGTCAATCTTAGAAGAATTTATCTCGTACCGCTGTGAAGTCTCGTCGCTAGTTGCGCGGGGGGTGGACGGTTCGACAATCGCGTTTCCCACAGTTGAAAACGTTCACGAAAATGGAATTTTACGCACGACATATGCGCCGGCTCGAATCGAAAGAGCGATTTGTGAAAAAGCGCAAGAACTAACGCTTAGCATCGCCGAACATTTAGAACTTATCGGTTTGCTCACAGTGGAATACTTTGTCACCGACGACGGCGATCTCCTTTTCAACGAAATGGCGCCCCGTCCCCACAATTCGGGACACTGGACGTTGGACGGATGTGTCACCTCCCAGTTCGAGCAGCTCGTTCGCGCGATATGCGGCCTTGCCTTTGGTTCCACTCATGTCCACACACCCACAGTCATGCATAACCTAATTGGAGACGAGGTGCAGCATCTCGATGAGGCCTTGAGAAATCCTTATGCAAAAATTCACCTCTACGGGAAGGAAAAGAGCGCCCCGGGCCGAAAAATGGGGCACATCAATCAGCTAGAGGCCTTGTCAGGTTCAAAATTGAGGTAATAAAATTGTTTTAATCTAAGAAGAAAGTGAGGTCACACTCAGGGTGGCTGGAGGCAAATTCTCTGATGCCGGCGTTTCTGAGCTGGCAGCTGGGGCAGGTCTGGCACCCCTTAAATCGAATCCCATTGTAACAGGTGATCGTCTCATTAAGCAGGAAATTCAAAACACCTAAATCGTAGGCGATTTGCAAGGTTTCACTTTTTGTTAGGAAAACAAGGGGCGTTTCGATCGTGAATGCCGGATTGTCCAAGTCGATTCTTAGAAGGGCTTGCAGCTTGTCCATATAGTTTCTCGAGCAGTCGCGATAGCCGCTGTTCCACATTTCGATCTCTATGACCCCCATATAAATCGATGCTGCCCCAAGCGAATGGGCATGGATGGCCGCGATGCGTCCCATGAGGCCGTTCCGGCCCACAACTAAGGTCGTGGGCGGGGCCCTGTTGATCTCTTTTATCGGGAGAGTGTCGTCTGTCAATGCATCGCGTGTGATGCTTTTCATAAAAGGGATCGGGATGGTCACATGATCGACAGCCCATTCCTTGCAGATCTTTTGTGCCTGCATAATTTCAGCCAAGTGGCGCTGCCCATAATCAAAAGAGAGGCTCAAAACCTGCTCCGGACCGTGCCGTTTTATGGCGAGAGCGAGGCAGATGGATGAATCCATACCTCCGGAGTGGACGACAACAGTGGCTTTAGGTTTCACGTTTCTTCAAAAAGATGTGGTTGAGTCTAACATATTTTTGGATTTAGTCATCATCTCCCACATCAGTTTAAAAGGAGGGCAGTTACGGATCAACTCTTCGCGGGTTCCTTCAGCAATTTTTTTCCCTTTATCGAGATAGATGATTTTGTCCGCGTCTTCAACAGTTGAAAGGCGGTGTGCGATGATGATTTGGGTGACCTCTCCACGCAAGCTTTCTATCGCCATTTTGATTTTGTTTTCACTGACAGCGTCGAGAGAGCTCGTCGCCTCGTCCATGATGAGAATAGGGGCCTTTTTCATCAGTGCCCGCGCGATGGCGAGGCGCTGCTGTTGTCCTCCGGACAGATTTTTACCCGAGTCTGCAAGAAGGGTTTCGTATTTGTCGGGGAGGTCGTCGATGAACTCGTCGGCGTGGGCTTTTTGAGCGGCGAGCTTCATTTCTTCGAATGGGGCGGGCACTCCGAAGGTGATGTTTTGCTCAATCGTATCGAGAAAAAGAAAAGGTTTTTGCGGAACAAAGGCCATAAGCTTGCGGAGCGATTTTTGCGATATATCTTTTAAAGGGATGCCGTCGATTGTGATCTCTCCTTCTTGGACATCGTAGAGGCGGGGAATGAGCTGCACGATCGTCGATTTTCCGGCGCCGGTCGGGCCGACAATGGCGACGGTTTGCCCTTTTTCGACGGTAAAGCTTAAATTGTGCAGCACCTTTTCCTGATCGTATTGAAAGCTGACATTACGGAATTCGATCCGCCTTTTAAATTCCTGCAAGTGAGTGGCCCCTACTGCATCCTCAATTTGGGGTTTGATTTGCATGACCTCATGCATCCGTTCGGCAGCAGCAGCTCCTCGCTGGATCATCGCGTTGGTTTCAGCAAACTTTTTGATCGGCTCGTAAAAAACATAGAGAAGGCCGCAGTACACGATGACCTCCGGGACGCTCATGTTAAAGACATAAAGGCCTGAAATGAGCGCGGCGGCTAAAAAAGACATCCCTATAGTATGAACGACGGGCCTTGAAATCACATCGTATTTTGCGCTCTTCATTTCAAGATGGGCCATGCGATCGTTTTGTTCGCGGTATTTTTTTAATGAAAAGTCTTCCCGCCCAAAGACCTTGATTGTCTGAATGCCGGCGAGGTAGTCGATCAAAACACAGGCAAAGGTTTCTTGGTTTTTCTGGAGTTTTTTTGAAATCCGCTTGATGTGCCGCGCGATATAAACGATGGGCAAAGCAATAAGCGGCAGGCCGAGAAAGATCATTAAGGTGAGCTTCCAGGACGCATAGAAACAGAGGATGAGGGTCGAAAGGATGGCGAAGGGCGTTTGCAGATAGTTGATAAGGGTCGCGTTGACCCCATCGGCAATAGCCAATGCGTCGGTCACCACGCGGGCAGACAGGCTGCCGATATTATGTCTTTGATAGAAACTCATCGGTAGGGTTTGGATATGTTCAAAAAAATCTTGCCGCAAACTTCGGCTCACCCTGATGGCCACGATTTTCGACGTAATCCTGTGGCTGAACATCGCCAACGCATTGAAAAGCGCAACTCCGATCACCATGGCGGCAAGCCATTTCGGATGACCGTTGATCGGGATCACATTATTGATTGAGCGGCTCGCGCGATCGACGATCCCTCTTGGCTTTTCCGCATTTAGATAACGGTTGACATCGGCGAGTGTGACAGTCCCGCTATGAGATGGATCGAGCTTTTTCCATTCATTTTGGAGGGTGCTCAGCGAGACCTTGTCTTGTTTTTGGTCGCCAAAAAGTTCGAAAAATCCCGGCCCTTTTTTAGTGAGGATGCCGATTGTGATAATTTCCATCTGGGTGCCGATGGTGAAGCATACCATAGCCGCCATCGACAGGAGGATGAAGTGAAGATTTCGGTTTTTGTGAAAGGCGAGTTGAAACAGTAATTTCATATCAATTTAAGGGGGAGCTGTCAGTGGAAAATTCCCCGATTTTGCGGTATTTCCCATATCTTTGTTCAAGCAAAAGGTGGTGAGGGAGGTGTTTTAAAATGTCCCACTGCCGCTCGATGAAGGATCGGACGTTTTGATAGACGGTCTCGGGATGGTGATGGGCGCCGCCCAAAGGCTCGTCAATCACTTCGTCAATGATTTTGTACTCTTTGATGTGCTCTGAGTTCAGCTTAAGCGCTTCTGCAGCTTCTTTGTTCTTTGCTGCATTTTTCCAAAGAATCGAGGCGCACCCTTCGGGGGAAATCACGGAATAATAGGCGTGCTCCAGCATGCCGATAGAATCGCCGACGCCGATGCCTAAAGCCCCTCCGGAACATCCTTCACCGACGACCACGACGATGATCGGAGTTTTAATTCGGGCCATTTCTCTTAGGTTATAGGCGATCGCAAACCCTTGCCCTCTTTGCTCAGCCTCTAGTCCGGGGAAAGCGCCTTTGGTGTCGATCAAGGTGACGATGGGCAGGGAAAACTTTTCGGCAAGCTTCATCAAGCGCAGCGCTTTTCGATATCCTTCAGGGTGCATCATGCCAAAATTGCGTTCGATTCGCTCGTCGGTTGTGCGTCCGGGCTCCTGGCCTAAAATCAGACATTTCATGGCACCCAGTTTGGCAAAACCGCCGATGATCGCTTTGTCATCGGCAAAAAGGCGGTCTCCTGACAATTCTTCGAACTCAGAAAACATGTCATGGATATAGTCGATCGTGTGCGGCCTTTTGGGATGGCGGCAAATTTGGACGCGCTGCCATGGGGTCAGGTTAGAATAGACCTCTTGTTTTAATGAGTCGAGTTTTCGCTCCAACCTTTGAATTTCACCGGCAAAAATGGGACTGGATTCGCTTTTTTTGCGGAGGTGGTCAATCGTATTGACAGTCTCTATGATGGTTTTTTCGTGAGGGAGCGTGTCCATTACTTGACCTCATCTCCCGGGAGCTGGGCGTTGTCAAAATCGGTGACGATTTCGATTGTTGTCGGTTTTGTTGCGATAATTGCGTAGATCTCTTCTATATCTTCCGACGCCATGCGGATGCACCCGTCGCTTTCATATTTTGAAAGACTTGACCGGTCTTCAACGAGATGTCCGTTTTCCGGATCTTCAGTCCATGGCAACCCGTGTAATCCGTATCCTTTGGCGGGGGCGGTGGTGTGGGCCACCTCTTTTTCAAAAGGGATCCAGCGCGTCCCAAAAACGCGGATCAATTCTGTTTTTTCGCCGTTGTGGTAGCCTGTCACTTTCGGCCTGTAAGCTACGATTTTATCGCCGAGAGTGTATTTGCCGCGCGGTGTCAAAAGACCTGACGCCTTGAGGGGGCTAGGCTTCCCGAGTCCGACAACATAGTCTTTGAGAAGAATGCGCTTATGGGCATCTTTATCGTAAAGGTAAAGCCACAGTTTGCAGCGGGAAAGATCGACGAGAAGGTAAAATTCGATCGTTTTATCAGGATTGAGGACGGTGAATTGATTTCCGTTCGCGACATCCTGTTTGTAGTAGTGGCCTTTGCCGTGCAAGCTCCTGGCGATAAAATGGCGCGAGGTCTTGTAGTGGGTGGCATAATCGGAAATCCAAGCCGGTCTTCCCTTGAGCCAGTCGACGCGGCTTCGGTAGCGAACAGTTTTGACGTAGGGAAAATCATCGGCAGACGGTGCAAATAGCTCTTCAACCCTGTCGGCTTTTGGCAGGCCGCGGGCGTCCAAGGGCCATTGGCTTGTGATGGGCTCTTCCACATTTTTGGGTGATTGGGAAGGGTCTGTTGCCGGTTCTTCGATAATTTCCGGGGTTTTGGCAAACTCGATTTGAACGGGGGGAAGGGTTTCAGACTGCGAAGCCACAGCAACGACCGACTCACCATTGGCCCCGTCCTTAAAATAGGCGGCCAACCCGATAATAGTGAATAAGATAAGCGCGGTGATCAGTAATAGTCTGCCCAAAATTTGCTCTCCTCTACCTATAATTTCCGCCTGATTATACCCAAATTTTAATTATTTCAAAAGGGCGGTTTTTTGGCTTGCTGGTTGCTTAATTATATTCAAATTAAGAGGGTGTAGAAAATGGATGATCATGACGTAATCCCGATCGTTTCCAAGCCTGCCGGCAATATTGATGAGTGCTGCCTCATCAAATGGTTGGAGAAACGATTTCCTGATGTATTAGCTGATCCAGGAAAGATCAGCAGTATCGACTGCTCGATTGAAAAGGAAAACGAGTACTATATCGTCAGCTCCTATCAAACTCCGAATGGAAAGCCTTATTTTAAAGTGAATGTTCGGTGGGAACTCGAAATTGAGTCGCAATTTTATGAGGTTTGGACAACCGTCTATACATCGATTGCCATGCCCGAGGATTTCGACGATATCCGATCAACTGTATTGGCTAAGGGAGAGGTCTTAATGTCAGTGAAGACCTACTGCAATACCGTTAAAGCTGTCTTGGATCAATGCGATGACCATCATCATGAGGCGGTGCAGTCGAAAACAGCCTTCCAAATGATGAAGCATTTTTTAGTGAAAACGACGCCGACAGGACGCGTCGAAGATTTTGTCGTCGTCACAAAAGGGGGGCGTCGCTACGATGCGAAAAAGATTGTGACCCCTTATTTTAATATTGCGCAAATCAATCACTACGAATCGCAAACCTGGATCAAAGGCAAAGACAAAGATCGCCTTCACGACGCGATAAAAGAGGAAAAGTCAGGCCGTCTCAGCCGGCAGCTTATTGAGTATTACTCATGGTGTGGAAAACGGTATGCGCAAACATTCGAAGAAGCCTACACACGCTTGATCGACATTTTAGCCGACGACTCTGTGCAGCGCTGCCTAAGAGACTTGAAAGAAATGGACAAAGGAGCGCATGAACGTGCCATCCCTATTTCCGAGATACGCCGCAAATATCAGACAGTGTTAAGATTTTTGGCAAGGGATCGGTCTCGCTCCAAAGCCGAATTTGACATCATGGACGACTCCTATATCTACATCGAGAAGCTCATTGATAAATTCGCAAGCTGGACAACCCATCCCGATCTTTCGTTAGCACATACCAGCCTCCTTGAACGAAAGATCGAAGATCTTTCGCAAGGGCTTGGACAAAAAAGACTGCTGATCGGCGAACTGAGGCGCCGCTTTGACGATATCGCGTATTGGGCAGAATGGTTTCGCAAGCAGTTTCCCACCGTCTTCAAGCTGATTGATGAAGAGCCTTGAGATTCCAATCCTTGAGCTAAATTTAAACGTCGTGCATATTTTACTTCTATGCACATCATTCACGTAGCATCAGAAATTGCACCCATAGCTAAAGTAGGGGGGCTTGGAGACGTTTTGCTCGGCCTTTCCCACGAGCTGCTCTGGGAAGGGCATGACGTTGACATCATTTTGCCCAAGTACGATTGTTTGGATTTGGATGGGGTCACAGGGCTCCATGTGGTCGAACCTTTCATCGCATTTGACTACGACGGCCGAACGGTAGAGAACACCATTTGGCAAGGGAGCCTGCATGGGCTTAAGGTCACTTTTATCGACCCCCACCACCCCAAGCATTTTTTTAACCGCGGCTGCATCTACGGGTGCGAAGACGATGTCGAGCGTTTCTTATACTTTTCAAAAGCGGCCATGGAACTCATGGTCCATCGCAAATATACGCCTCAAATTCTCCATCTGCACGATTGGCACACCGCAGTGATGGCGGCTCTTTTTAAAGACGCCGCGCGCTCTCTTCCCAACGGCGGGATGAAAGTGGTCTACACGATCCACAACTTGCTCTACCAGGGCGAGTGCCTCACTTTTGATCTCGACAAGCTCGGAATAAAAGGGGACGATTACTTAACCGAAGAGAAGATGATGCGCGCCGAAGATCCCACCCACATTAACCTGATGAAAGGGGGGCTGTCGTTTTCGGATGCGATCACGACTGTCTCAAAGACATACGCTAAGGAGATCCAAACAGAAGAGGGGGGGATGGGCCTCGGCCCCTATCTTAAAGCGCACGCCGATAAGATATATGGCATTGTCAACGGGCTGGACTACAGCTATTGGAATCCGGAGACTGACCCGCATCTGCCGGCCCACTTTTCCTACCGGGAAAAGCCTGAAGGGGACCATGACCTTGCGACGATCGACCGCAAAGCCTTTGTCAAAAAGGTTTTTCGAGAGTCGCTGATGCTAGATGATGTGCGGAAGCCCCTCGTTGGCTGCGTGGCGCGGCTTGTACCCCAAAAAGGGGTCGAACTGATGAGGCACGCCCTTTTCCGGACACTTCAGCTCGGCGGACAGTTCGTTTTACTCGGCACAAGTCCCATTCCAAGAATCAATCGCGAATTTCATGAGCTGCTTCATCATTTTGCCGATCATCCCGATGTGAGGCTGATTCTCAAACATAATGAAGAGACGGCGCATCGCATCTTCGCAGCAAGCGATCTTTTTTTGGTCCCTTCCCTCTTTGAGCCTTGCGGTTTGACTCAATTAATTTCGATGAAATACGGCTCTGTTCCCATTGTGAGAAGGACCGGTGGGTTGGCTGATACCGTCGTTGACATCGATCATTCAGATCGTCCGTTTGACGAGCGCAATGGCTACGTCTTTGATGATCCCGATCCGCAAGGGGTCAATTCCGCTTTGGACCGTGCGATTGACTGTTGGGTCAACGATCCGGATAAATGGCGAAAACTGATGATCAATGGGATGAAGATGGACTTTAGCTGGAAAAAACCGGTCAAAGATTATCTTGCGATGTACGAAGCACTTATGAGTTCTCCAGCATAAGAGAAATATACCTCCGATTGACGAGGATGTATTCAACTCCGGAATAGATCGTATAGAGGGACGCGACACCGACAACACCGATCGCGATGTTTTGGAGTAAAGCCCTTGAAATCATGCCCATCGACTCGGGAATCATCGCCGCAAGGATCGCAAAGATCGCGACAGCTTGAATCACAGCTTTTATTTTTCCACTTGATCGCGCTGCCAAAGTAAAACCTTTGAGGGCGCAGACAGTCCTCAGAGTGCTGACAACAGAATCGCGATAGAGAAAAATAAAGACGAAAAGAACGGGGAGATTGACCGGAGCTTGTGTGAAAGTGAGAAACGCCGAGATGCGAGTGATGCTGTCAGCCATCGGATCGAGTATTTTACCAAGCTCTGTGACTTGATCGTATTTTCTGGCAAAATAACCGTCGAATAAATCAGACATTTCGGAAATAAAGAAGATCACCAGAAGCATCCAAGGCAAAGAGACGGCGCTCAGTAGAAAGTAATCAGGATAGATATAAATGAGAAGAAAAAAGGGATTGAGCAGTAAACGGAAAAAAGTCAGAGAATTTGGTAGCGTCACGCTCGCCTCATTTCGATTAAGGGTATAGATATGTGATTTTCAACGAGAGCTGAAAATCACAAGTCGGACTATCTGATCATTTGCAGCAGGTGATTGGCGTAATTCTGTCCGCCGCCGGCTTGATAGCCGGTTCTTCCCAATAGTTGTCCGTCGCTGCTTAAAAGAATCACTGTTGGATAGCCGCGTATTCCGTATTTTTGTGCGAGCTTTTGGTTTTGCTGCCTCAGCTTTTGATCTTGATTTGAGGAGCGGGGATAATCAAGTTCGACAAAAATCAGACGGTTGCCCATTTCGCGATCAAATTCCGCGGTGTTGAAGGCTTCTTTTTCGAGTTTCTTGCACCAAGTGCACCAATCGGAGCCGGTAAAAAAGAGAAGGACAGGCTTAGATTCAGCTTTCGCTTGACTCATCGCCTGGTCGTAGTCTGTCTGCCATTGGAGTCCGAAGGCGCCGCCAAACGAAAATAGGGAAAGCAGCAAAGCGCTCGCAAAAAGTTGTTTGAGTTTCATGAAGAACCTCCTTGTGGTACTATAAACCATTATTGGTTAAAATCTTCACATACATCATAAAGAGTTTTTCTGTTTCATGCAAGCAACGCCTCCCACAATCATCTACCGCCACAGGAGAGAAAACCTCAAAAAATGCAGTCTGCGCGGCTTGGAAGTGCGAGACGATATTTTATTTTTTACTTACCCGAAAGATCAGCTCCCTTCGCTGGAAGGCTACCTTTTTTTGACCTTGGACGCTCCGCCGCTCACCTGTGATGACAAAGATTTGGGACTCTGCCTTTTTGACGCCACCTGGCGCTATGCAGAGACAATGGTTCGGCAGTCGGCAGATGTCTTGGAGAGGGCAGTGCTAAGGTCCCTACCTCCTCATTACCGAACCGCATACCCGAGGCGGCAGGACGACTGCGTCGAACCTGAACTGGGGCTTGCCTCAGTTGAGGCGCTCTTTATTGCCTATCGCTTGAGTGGTCGATCCACAGAGGGACTTCTTGATTATTATTACTGGAAAGAAAAATTTTTAGAAATAAATAATTTGATTTAATTCACTGTTTTTATTAAAATCATATTAACTTGAAGAGGTGCGCTTGATACGCTATGAGCTGGAGAATCCAGTTTTCTTCGAAAGCTCAAAAGGGATCAAGCGCCGAAGCGATGTCTGATGTCTGGATATCAGTGTCGTTGGATTTAATGGCGGAAGCGTTGAATCTGTCACGTAAACATTTAAAAACGTGGAGAGCTTTGGGTGAGTGAATTTCTGGTTTTTCCTTAAATTTTATTCTCGCTAAGCCCTCCGCATGATAAGGCATTGATTCATGTTGGATTCTTTTTTTATGACACTCGATACAGTCGACGACGCAATCTGGTCGTACTTCGGCTTTCCGATCATCTTAGCGCTTGGGCTCCTCTTAACATGGCTGTCCCGAGGCGTGCAAATCCGCCGTTTCCCGGAAGCTGTCGCAACTTTTATCGGCTATTTCACACCCTCAAAGGAAAAACGTCCCGGCGTGCACCCGCTTGCCGCATTTTTTGCTTGCCTCGGCGGTTGTATCGGGATCGGCAATATTGTTGCGATTTGTACAGCGGTCAAGATAGGAGGCCCGGGGGCTCTCTTTTGGGTTTGGGTCACTGCGGTTTTAGGCATGACAATGAAGTATGCTGAAGTTTATCTTGGCATCCGTTATCGCATTGAAAACGACGAGGGGGGCTACAGCGGCGGACCTATGTACTTCCTTCAACGTGTGTTTAAGTCGATGTGGGTCCCTTTTTTATTTGCTTTCCTCCTCTGCATCTACGGCGTCGAAGTGTATCAATTCCGTATTGTGACAGAAAGCTTGAGCGCTAATTTCGGATGGAATAACACCCTGGTGGCGTTCGTTTTGCTCGCCCTTGTGATTTACGCAGGCAGCGGCGGCGTCAAAAGAGTCGGAGAGATCTGCAGCGCAATCATTCCCATTTTTATCACGATTTTCCTCGGGATGGGAATTTGGATATTGATTCAGAACGCTCAAGCCATACCGGGAGCGCTTGCCATGGTATTCCGCTCCGCTTTTACAGGCCAGGCGGCAATTGGCGGGTTTGCCGGCAGCACTCTTATGATGACGATCTCCCAAGGAATCAGGCGGGGATGCTATGCCAGCGATGTCGGCATTGGCTACGCTGCTGTGATCTATAGTGAATCGAGTTCCCAGGTGCCGGAAAGACAGTCATCCCTGATATTTGTCGATCTGTTTTTGGATATTTTTGTCGTCTGCACAACGAGTGTGATGCTCATTTTGGTGACCGATATCTGGCATGCCGACATTCATGAATCGCTCATGGTGCAAACGGCCCTGGCCCAGTATTTTCCCTATATGGAACTGTTTATGCCCCTTTTTATTCTGTTGCTCGGGTATTCGACAATCATTGCTTACTTTTGTGTCGGGTTGAAGTGTGCAGAGTTCCTTTCGCCGAATAGGGGGCGCCTGATTTTCTACGGCTTTGCGACCCTTTTTTTAATGGCGTTTACTTTCTTGGAAAGCCCTCAAGCGCTCACTGTTATGTCGCTTGTCCAGATCATGCTGCTCATTTTAAATGGCTATGGCATTTTTAAATTGAGGCAGGACATCTCGTACGACATGATTGAAGATTGACATCCTCCCCTTGCTGAAGCAAGAGGGATCCTTTCGCGAAAGGCTAAGCAGCCTTAGTATCTCCGCAGGCTGAAACGGCGTGCCCCGCCGCCC
>CAZVSU010000044.1:0-22215 GCA_964629645.1 uncultured bacterium
TATGAAAAAACAAAACCTGATGGTCCGGATGAATTCTCAAAAATTAATGAAAATAATAAAGAATTTGGAGTTTATTATGCAAAATATTCACCTGATAGTGTTAAAAATAATGATTTAAATAAAAACGAACTCGTCAACCGATTAAAAAAAGGGATCAAACAATTAAATGAATATAACAATAATCCAATCTTAACCAAATTGAATTTTGATAAATTGGAACTGCCCGAAAAAAAAGAGTTCATTGCAGATCTGTTTTTGGCGGTTGATTTTTATCAAAAAAAACAAATGGGGAATTTGGATCTGAATAATGATAAAATTCTGGGGTCCAGTTCCTATTTGATGAAAGATCCGCATGGGCTGATCAAAGAGATGCTCATGTCCTGCGACCCTTATCCACGAGTGTCGACACATTTTTCGGGCTACGGAGCTGCCAAGAAGGGAAAATATGGAATCGACTATGCTGAAGGCGTTCTTCCTTCAACACAAAAAGGAGGTAAGACCGTAAGGAAACAGCACTTACACTTTTATGGATTTGAGCACAAGCGAGAGCATTATGTTGGGGTCAAATTTGAGCGTTGGGGATGGCACGGGAAGGATATTCGCTCTTTTGCCAAAGTGAGGCATAGTATCGGACACGCACAATCTTTTATCGCCACAAGGCCCCCTGTGAGAAAACTGATGAATAAGATTTCAAAGGTTGGCTCCCAATTTACTCAGGATAATACGCGTACCGATACGAACAAAGAGCACAAAACCATTATGGCAAAGGCTCTAAAGGCAGCGGGCATCGAATATAAAAAACCAAGCCTTCTCACAAGGTTGCGCTCTTATCTCCCTAAAGGTTTGGGAGGTATAGCAAAAAAAGATGCCATGCCCAAAGTGACACTCAATCCTCCTGACTCAGGGACTGTGGCAAAGATAAAATCAAGTGCTTCCGCACTCTTTAAAACCCTTTCAAACATTAAATTTCGGTCGCACACTAAGACAGTCACTCAACAAGAGTCCGAAAAGAGGTTAAACAACACTGTCAGTTCGTTTAAACACGATTCCAATAGGATTGAACTTAAACAGGACGAATTCACAGAATCAGATCGTAAGCAACTCGATTTCCTGATTCGAAACTTTGAAACAACTGGACGTCTAGACGATATGGAGAGACTCGTCCTCTATTTGCGACAATTGGAAACAGAAGGCGTCATTCAATCGGGACAAGAAGAACTTGCAAAGTGTAGACAGCTTTTGGATCAGAGGAAAGAGCAGCAAAAAAAAGAAGGTCTTGAAGGCGCACCCACTATGGGCAACGAGTTGGTTTTCGACCTGTCGTCCCCATTTCAAAAAAATAATGATCCGGAGTGAGTCAGCTGCCGGGATTTGGTCCACTTTTTTTTCGCGATGATTTTCAAAAAGGCGCTTTGCTAAAAGCGCCTTTTGTTTTGGTGAGCGTCATTTTTGAACGGGGAAGTACTCGTCTGTCGCGACTTGGCAGCCGGTGATCACAACCCCGATAAAAGAGCGGGGCACCACTCCCCGAAACATGGAGGACCAGCCGTGCGCCTTCCAAAGCTTTGTGAAAGCTTGAGCAGCTGATAGTCTTTTCTCCGGTAGCAGTTGAAAACGATGAGGGAGATTTTTGACCGGGACTACGGCTGAGTCTTGAATGATGACTCTTACCACTTGAAACGGCTGTGTCATAACCGCCGCTACGGTTCCGGTGAAAATGCTGCTTGCCGTGATCGCTTGGGTGCAGTCCAAATTCCACTGACTTTGTAGGTAGGTCTTAACTTTAGATGCCGGCCCAAGTGCAGCTCCAATAGCAATAGAGTCCCTTAAAATCGTGGGCGTCAACCCAATGGCGAGCATGGAGGGCTTCTTTTGCCTGATGATCTCCTGAATCACCCGGTTAAAGCTCCAATTGGTTTTCTTGGCGATGACCATGAATATTTCCCCTGTCAATGCGCCGCAAGCACCGATAGCTCCCGAAGCAAGGGGCACTGCAATCTCTTCAACACCACGGTATTTGAGATGACATTTTTCCGCGGTTCTTGTGAAAAACCCTTGAGAGAGGTTGCTTAACCCGAGGTTTCCGGTGAAGGCAATCAGGTTTGCAACATTGCCGATGTAAAGACTTCTCAGTCCCCATTGCATCTTTCTCCCATTGATCATGCAATTTTGGAGGTTGAATAAAGGGGTCGTGGCGACTGTCGAGGAAATAGTACTGACAGAGGCTCTTGCTATGTCGTTCCAGATGGGGTTTGGCGCATAAGGCCTGTTAGGAGAAGAAGGGTCTAAGTTTTGATTCATCATGCTGTTCTTACCTCGGTAGTATGTCTGTTTGTGATGGTGCTAAAACGATTGACAGCTGACGGCCGGCAAAATTGAGGGACCCGTCATGTCAGTGCTGCGTTACATCCTTTTAAATCCCGAAATTTTGGGATTTGGTTCGACTAGTTTACTATTGCCGATCAAATATCTCAAGGATAAAGCGACTTCGGGAAAATGGCCGTAGATTGACTTTCTGTGAAAAATTGTGTAAAATGGGTGGTTAAATTTTTACGAAAACCGAAACAAGGTGTTGATGTGAAAAAAATTAGTTTACTCTTGTTATTGCCGGCTCTGGCCCTTTTCGTTTTTGTGTTGCTGCCTCATGAGACAAGAAACCGATCCGATGATCTCATCGTCGGGACCAATACCGAATTTGTTCCGTTTTCTTATATCGAAAACGGGGAAATTGTTGGATTTGATATCGATGTTGCAAAAGAAGTCTGTCGTCGCCTTGGAAAACGTTGCGTCTTTAAAGACATGCCTTTCGATGCTTTAATTCCCGACCTTTCTTACGGAAACGTCGATTTTATTGCTGCCGGAATGAGCTGGACTGAAGAGCGGGCCAAGCGTGTGTCCTTTACTAGGCCCTATTTGAGCCATGATCCTTTGGTCATTTTCTCTTTAACAAGCCAAAACGTCACGACTCTTGATGGTCTGAGGGGCAAAAACGTGATTGTCAATGAAGGTTATACTGCCGATCTTTTTTTGACGGAGAGGGGAGATCTTAATTTAATTCGTCTCTCCGCTCCTGCCGATGCCTTCTTAGGGATCATGAACGGCCGAGCCGAAGCTTTTGTCACGGCAGAGAGCACCGTGACATCTTTTCTCGAAAATCAAGACCCTGCAATGTTCCGATACACTCCCATAGAGGGGGTTGATGAAAATTGCGCCATCGTCGTGTCCAAAAACAAATCTGAGCTGCTCGCTGCGATTCAAGGCGCCCTTGATAGTATGGAAAGGGATGGGACAATGGCAAAGTTGAAGCGTAAATGGAAATTGCCATGATTGATTGGACGCTCATTTGGGACTCGCTGCCGGCTCTTTTCGAAGGCGCTTTGCTCAGCTTGCAAATTGCAGCAATTGCGGCGTTTATCGGCATCTGTTGGGGCACGGTCTTATCCTTAGGCGAAACGTCCGACATGAAACTTGCAAGGTTTTGCGTGGCTGTTTACATCACTCTTTTTCGCGGAACGCCCATGCTGGTGCAGATTCTTTTCGTTTTTTATGTTTTGCCTCAATTCGGAGTCTTGGTCGACCCCTTTTGGGCAGCGGCTTTGGCGATTGGACTCAACAGCGGCGCCTATGTCAGCCAGGTGATCCGCTCAGGAATTAACGGCGTATCAAGAGGGCAGATCGAAGCGGCTTATACGTTAGGATTATCAAAAATGGTGGCGATGCGCCATATCGTCCTCCCTCAAGCGTTTAGAAAAGCCATGCCCTCATTGGGAAACGAGTTGATCACGCTCGTTAAAGACTCTAGCCTTGCCTCCGTCATTGGTGTCATGGAGCTGACAAAACAAGGCTCGATCATCCGCAGCCGCACCTACGACGCGTTTTCTATATTGCTGGCGGTTTCACTCTTTTATTTGATGATGACAGGCGTCATCTCCTTCTGCATGAAAAAACTTGAAGCGAGGTGGAATCAAGATGCTTAAGGTCGAACATCTGAATAAATCGAACTCCGGAAAACAGATCCTCTGCGACATCAACTTTGAAATAGGCCACGGCGAGGTCGGGATATTTCTTGGCAATTCAGGCGTCGGTAAAAGCACACTGCTCAGGGTCTTGAATGATTTAGAGAGCACCGATAGCGGAAAATTTAGCCTTGATGGAAAGCCGTTCGATTTAAAACAGGTCAATAAAAATCATATAATGGGTCTTGTTTTTCAACACTTTAATCTATTTGAGAATCTAAACGTGATCGAAAACATCACGTTAGCGCTCGTTAAATCTCAAGGCAGAACGCAAAAAGAGGCCGACTCTATTGCGCAGGCCTTGTTGGAGCGCTACGGGCTGGCGGATAAAGCCAACGCAAACGTCAACAAACTTTCCGGAGGGCAGAAGCAGAGGCTGGCCATTGCCCGCGCGATCGCGCTCGATACTCAAATTATCTGTATGGACGAACCGACATCTGCACTGGATCCGCGGTTGACGAATCAAGTTGCTGAGGTGATCGACGAACTCACGAACGAAAACAGGATTGTCTTAATCGCCACCCACGATACAAAATTGGTGTCAAAATTAAAGTCCCGATTGTTTCTCATGAAAGAGGGGACCATTGCGGAATCGGGGACTTCGGTTGGCTGCAGCCATCACCCCGATGCTTATCCTCTGCTTTCAAGTTTCTTGTCAGGTCAATAAGCGTCTTGCCTCTTGGATTAGGGCTGCAATCGGGGATTCAAGTCGGTTGTTATCTTAATAGGTGATTGATCTTATTCAATAAAATCGACTATTGTCTATGGCATGAAGTCGATTTTACTGTGCTTTCTTTGCCTTTTTGTTTCGCTCGAGAGTAAGCCCTTTGTTGTGGGGCGTCTCAAAGGACAGCTTGGCAATCAAATGTTTGAAATCGCCACCACCCTTAGTTTGGCCTGGGACAATGATGCCGAAGCCTATTTTCCCGATCTGACTCAATCTGATAAATTCAATATTCCCAACAACTTTGAGAAGGTGTTTTTCCGCTTAAACGGCGGCGCCCCTCCCGGTAAGATTCATAAGATCTATCTGGAAAAAGGGCATCCCTATAAGCCGATTCCCTTTTCGGATGGCATGGCCATAAGCGGTTTTTTCCAGACGGCCAAATATTTTGATCACCATCGCGATCGGATTGTCGCCCTTTTTCAGCCGGTTCGGGAAATTGACGACTATCTGCTGAAAAAGTATGCCCCTATCATCGACCACCCGAAAACGGTGGCCCTGCACGCCCGCACCTACTTCAGGGAAGACCCGAGCCGCCACTGCTTCCATCTTTGCGATATGAAATATTTCAAGCAGGCGATGGACCTGTTCCCCGATGAAGACACAGTGTTCATTATTTTTTCCGATGAGATTTGGTGGTGCGAATTTATCTTTAGGAATTGCGGTCGGCAGATGATCTTTATGAAAGATGAGGACTACCTTCACGACTTCTATCTCATGTCCAAATGCAAGCATCACATCATTTCCAATTCTTCATTTTCATGGTGGGCGGCCTATCTCAATCAAAACCCTGATAAAACTGTGGTCGCTCCCGCTAAATGGATGGTCAACCGCCGCCTTAACGATTGCGACATCGTCCCCGATGAGTGGATAAAAGTTGATTGGTGATGACGCGCGAGTTGTTCGGATATATTGAAAGGATCACATTTCAAAATCCAGAAAACGGGTTTACGGTCGCTTGGCTGAAGTCCTCAAAGGAGCGCGACCTGATCTGCATTGTGGGCGCTATACCGGCTCTGCAGCCGGGAGAAACAGTGCGCTGTTTTGGCGAGTGGCAGAATCACATCGTGCATGGCAGGCAGTTTGCTGTCCGCGATTGTCAACCCGAGGCGCCCGCCGACCTTATCGGGATCAAAAAGTATTTAGGTTCCGGCCTCGTGAAGGGGATCGGGCCGGTTTATGCCAAAAGAATTGTCGACCGGTTTGGCACAGACACGCTTCATGTGATCGACTCCGATCCGAAGCAGCTGCTGTCGATCTCCGGAATCGGTGAAAAAAGAATCGGATTGATTTCCTCCTGTTGGAATGAGCAGAAGGCTATCCGCGATGTGATGGTGTACCTGCAAGGCCAAGGAGTGAGCCCCGCATTTGCTCAAAAAATTTTCAAAGCATACGGGGAAAAGAGCATTGACAAGATCAAAGAGAATCCCTACCACCTCGCCCGGGATATTTACGGCATCGGGTTTAAAAGCGCAGACAAGCTGGCTGAAGCTATGGGCATCCCCTCGGATTCTCCCAAAAGAATTGATGCCGGCATTGAGTATGTGCTTTTGGAACTCACAGGAGACGGGCATGTGTGCGTCCCTGCCGTCGAATTTTTGGATGCCGCGACCGAGATGCTGGGAGTCGAGCGCTCCTTGATTGCCTCGCGGCTCGACAGCCTAAGAGAAAGCGACCGTATCCGGCTTGCCCATTTGCCCAAGGGTGACAAACCGTCTCTTTTCGTTTGGCTCACCTCGCTTTTTCTGGCCGAGCTTGGGATTGCAAAAGAATTGTCAAGGCTGAAGCACTCTCCGACAAACTTGCGGGAAATCGATGTGGACAGGGCGCTGAAATGGGTGCAAAATGAGCTTAAAATCGAGCTGGCCGATGCTCAGGCTCTTGCAGTTAAAAAAGCCTTAAGTCGAAAGTGTCATATCATCACCGGCGGTCCGGGCACGGGTAAAAGCACGATCACAAACTGCATTTTAAAAGTGAGTGAGAAGTTGACCTCCCGTATCGCTCTTGTGGCTCCTACAGGAAGGGCGGCAAAACGGATGACAGAAATCACGAATAAGAAAGCGACCACCATTCACAGTCTTCTCGAGTATGATTTTAAGATCGGAGGATTCAAACGAAATCGGGACAACCCCCTTGAAGTCGACCTGATGATCGTTGACGAGGCGAGCATGATCGACACTCATCTGATGAATCAGCTCCTAAAAGCGCTGCCCGATACTGCCAGAGTGATCTTTGTTGGGGATGTTCATCAGCTTCCAAGTGTGGGCCCCGGAAATGTATTGAATGACATGATCGAATCGCGCTCGCTGTCTTACACTCGCCTCAAGGAAATCTTTAGACAGGCAAAAGGGTCTCGAATCGTGACCAATGCCCACAGAATCAATGGGGGCTATTTTCCCGATCTCTCCAATGAACCCGAATCCGATTTTTTCTTTATGGATTTTCAAGAAGCTGAAGATATCTGCGAAAGAATTTTAAGTCTTGTGACCGAGCGTCTCCCTAGAAGGTATGGGTTCGATCCGATTCGGGATATTCAAGTTCTGTCGCCGATGAAGAGGGGAATCATCGGGACCTACAACCTCAATATTGAATTGCAAAAAAGATTAGTCCCGGGAAAGAACCCGTTACAAAGATCGGGAAGGCAGTTTTTTATTGGGGATAAGGTCATGCAGATGCGCAATAACTACCAAAGGGAAGTCTTCAACGGAGACGTCGGTATCGTATCGGCGATCGACCTAGTCAATCAGGTGATGAAAGTCACGGTTGACTCGCGAGAGGTCCTCTATGACTTTAGCGATCTCGACGAGCTTTCTTTGGCTTATGCCGTTTCGATTCATAAATCGCAAGGGAGCGAGTTCCCTTGCGTTGTGATTCCGGTTCACACGTCCCACTTCATGCTCTTGCATCGCAACCTTCTCTATACGGGCGTGACCCGGGGAAAAAAACTTGTGGTTCTTGTCGGAACGAAAAAAGCTGTTGCGATTGCGGTCAAAAATGATGACGTGACACAACGCCATACCGCTTTAAAAGAAGCCATCAAGGGACAGATCGAACAAGTGAGTTGGTGGCATGAACCGTTATAA
Organism: uncultured bacterium; assembly: GCA_964629645.1. Lineage (GTDB taxonomy): Bacteria > Chlamydiota > Chlamydiia > Chlamydiales > SLFE01 > JAAKFL01. The sequence goes on from CAZVSU010000044.1 coordinate 7,824, forward strand.
GCCTCTGCTTCTGATGGGGGTCTTTTTTGCCCTTGTGGCCTCGCTTTCCTTGGGATTCAAAACGGCGACTACTGTTCGGCTGCCCTCTTCAAGCGATCTCGTCACGTTCTATTCGACCCAAACCGGAGATCATCTTCAGGAAACCTACCTCAGTGCGATTGAGTCTGCAAAGTCGTCGATTGAATTGATCACGTTCACCATGCGGGATAAGAGAGTGATCCACGCCTTGAATCAACAAGCAAAAAAAGGGGTTGAGGTGACTGTGATCTACGATAGTAAAGCAGCGGACAACCTCGACACCCAGCTTGCGTCGCAGGTCGGAAAAGTCAAGCGGGATCCGCGTGGGATCACCCATCAAAAAATACTCATCATTGACCGGCAGAGTCTTTTTGTGGGTACGGCGAATTTGACCGTGGGTTCCCTTCGCTACTACGACAATCTCGTGAATGGGTTTTGGTCGCCCGAGCTGGCGCAGTGGGTGGGTGAAAGACTGAAAGGGCTTGATGGCGGCAGCAAGGGCCCTGGAGGGCATAAAACAGTGACACTCGGGGATCAGACTCTCGAGTTTTGGTTTTTGCCTGACGGACCAAAAGCGCCTGAAAGGGTCAAGCAGCTGATCCGCAGCGCTCAAAAGACCCTTGATATCGCTATGTTCACATGGACGCGGCTCGACTTTGCCCAAGAGGTGATCGACGCCAAAAACAGAGGGGTCAAAGTTACCGTTGTGATTGATCGCCAATCGAGCACCGGAGCGAGCGCTAAGGTCGTGCAGAAATTAAAACAAGGGGGAGTCCCGCTTCGTTTTGGCCGGAGCGACGAGCTGATGCACACAAAAACGATGGTTGTGGACGGCGCTCTTCTCGTCAGTGGATCGGCAAACTGGACAAAATCGGCTTTTAGCCGCAACGATGATTGTTTTTATGTTCTGTCTCCCCTAAAATCAAAAGAGCAAGAAATTCTTCAAACATTTTTCAGCAAGCTTTGATATGAATGATTTGGTTTTATTTCCCTTTTACTACACCCTCCCTGCCAATACCGAGTTTGAAATCATCGATTCCGAAATTATTGAAAACGAGCTTTGCCTATTGCTTAAATTCGAGCGTTCGTCTGTGAGTTCTTCCCGTTGTCTCACACATCGCCGAGAGATCTGGATACCTCAAAAGTATGCCTCTTTGGTCAAATCTGTTTCCCATTTCGCCTTGAAAAATATACCGACTGAAGTTCATGTCGACGAAAGAATCACAGGAATTCGTTATCTCGCATGTGTAGATGACTTCGCTTCACTAAAGACTGAGCTCCTCGAAGACAGCAGTTTAACAGATCCCATCCGCGTGCCGCTTCCGCACATGGACAATAAAAAGGGGGCTCCATGAAAATCGCCTTATTTGGATACGGAAAAATGGGGAAAGAGGTCGAGCGAATGGCTCCGGCCCGTCGTCATGAGCTGTCGGGTCTTCAAGAGGCTGATGTCGCGATTGATTTTTCCCATCCCGAAGCTGTTTTGACGAACGCGAGACAAGCCGTCGATGCGGGCGTGCCGCTTGTGATCGGAACCACAGGCTGGGAAAAAGACTTCGAGGCCGTCAAGGTAGTGTTCACTTCATCAGAATGCGGGTGCGTCTACGGACCTAATTTTTCGCTTGGCGTGCACATTTTTTCACAGATTCTCGCCAAGGCCGCCTCGCTTGTCGCTCTTTACGATCTTTACGATGTGGCCGGCCTGGAAGTGCACCACAATCAGAAAGTGGACAGCCCTTCAGGAACTGCAAAAAACTTAACAAAGATTGTGCAGCATGAAATGCCGGAGAAAGCCGGTCATCTTGCATTCAGCAGCGTTCGTGTAGGAGATGTATCGGGGACCCACACGGTGATCTTCGACTCTGCTGTTGATACGATCACCCTGACGCATGCTGCTAAAAACAGAAGCGGTTTTGCTCTAGGAGCCATTTTCGCGGCAGAGCTCATCCATGAGTCATCAGGTTTTTGGTCTTTTGAGGATTTGATCAAGGAGAGAGAGTGTTCCTTTGTATCAGGATAAGGCTCGGTGACTTTTTGCGGTTCAAGAACTGAAAATGAGTGCTGTTCCATTCTGACGGCGCCAAACCTTTGACCATCTCCACACACGCTTTTTCCTCTTCAGCTCCCTCGCCGTGACCGGGGTAACAAGTGATGGAGATAATCCCTCCTCTTTTGAGTAGCTTGAGCCCTTGTTTTACGCTGTCGAGCGTTGTTGTCGCTTTCGTTGTCTCGGTTTTATCCGACCCGGGCAGATATCCGAGATTGTAGACAATTAAATCGACCGTCTCCTCCTTGAGCTCCTCCGGGAACGACGAGTGGCATCCGAGGTGGTAAGAGACCGAGCATGCCGCCGATTCCAGCCGAGAGCGCGTTGCGGCGATTGCCTCGGCTTTAACATCGAGGCAGTAGAGTTTTTGAGGGTTGATCTCGGATAAAATTTGCGCGTCGTAGCCATTGCCGCAGGTCGCGTCGATGACAACGGCGTCGGGATGCAGGGCCGCTTTCCACAACTGATGGGCAAGATCGAGATGGGACTGAAAGAGGGTAAAGTGGCGGTTCATGGTCAGTATCATACCATAGGGACGTTTGTCTTTCCATTTTTCAAGATTATAGTATATGGTCTAACCTTGGAGGTTTTAAATGGTCAGAACGCTATTTTCTCTTTTTTCTTTATCTCTCGCCGCATTAGGCGCTCTACCTGAAATCAAACCATGCGGGCGTGTCGACGTCGGGCCTGTTTACGTTCAGGTGCAAGTTTTGGAGGATGGATCGAAAATGCAAGAGATCAACCTCTTCGGCGGAAGAGTGGACGCCTCTATTCTCCCCTTCAAAGACAGCGGCTTTGCCATCAAGCCGACGGCGACAGCATCCCGCGGCGACGGGGAGTTTTACACTTATGGGGTAGGACTTGGGTATTATATTCCCTTTTTTAAGTGCTGCTACTTTGTGCCCGTCGCCGGGCTCGGCTGGACCAACTTAAGCACGACCGTCGACCTGACATTTCCAACCGGACTCCAGCCCCCCTTTCCTGGAGAGGTTTTGGTGCGCGATATCGACGAACGATTTAGATCAGACAGCCGCTATTTAGGCTTTGAGCTTATGTGCCAGTTCAGAGAGTCGATTTACACAACGTTTATTTATCAATACGCTTGGGCTGACGGCGACACGAGACTGCGGGACGATTTTTTTCCCGGCGGAGAAGTGGTCTCGAAGGGGAAAACAAGCGGAGCCAACTTTGCCGTCTCCATTGACTACTATTTCACAAAATGTTTTTCCACTTCGATTGCAGCTGGAGTGAATAACAGCCTCGATGAAAACCGCTTTGGCATCCGCGCCTACGGCGTCAAGCTTTCTGTCGGCTATTACTTTGGCGGATCATAGAGGAAAGTCGACAGAATCGACCTCCGGGATTTCAAGCGGCTCAACGGAGGTGATGAACACCTGAGAAAAGCCGGGGAGAAGGGCGCAAAACTGTTCCCTTCGAGTGCGGTCTAAGCTGATACCGAAGTCATCGATCAGGAGGAGGGGGGGCTGTCCGGTCCACTCTTTCAAGAGGTGCCAAGAGCCCAGTCTGAGTGCCGTGGCACATGTTCGTTTCTGCCCTTCACTTCCGTAAGAGCGCGCTTCGTGGTCGTCGATATGTACTTTGAGATCATCGCGGTGAGGTCCTGAGAGGCTATAGCCCAGTTTTGCCTCTCTCTTTCTGTTTTCTCTGTAAGCGTCGAGCAAGTTGTCAAGGGTGTGGTGGTCATAAGTGAGGCGCATGTCTCCCACTGAGTTGCTCAGCGCGCGGTGAAGGCCTTGGGTTAGGGGCTGTAGAGATGAGATGATCGTCTTGCGCTGTCTTCCAATGTAACAGCCTGAGCGGGCCATTTCCTGTTCCCAGGGGTCGATCCCGACAAAATTTCCTTTTTTAAGAAGGATGTTGCGCTGCCGCATGGCCTTTTGGTAGCGGGTGAGGTGGTGGAGATAGAGGGGGTCGCACTGTGCGATTTGCAGGTCGAGAAAACGGCGCCTTGAGTCAGGAGTTCCTTTGATCACATCGTCATCGGGGGTCAAGGTCGTAATGGGCAAAAGGCCGATCAGTGATGAGAGCGAAGGGTAAGGCGTTTGGTTGTGGCGGATCTTTTTTTCGTTTTGGCTGATGGTCACAGAGACTTTTTGGCAGACGCCCGATGCCTCGAACACCATTTCCGCGTGGAAGCCCTCAGCTCCTGTTTGAATAAGCTCACTTAAGCGGGATGTCCGGAATGAGCGTCCCAAGGTCAGAAGAGAGATGGCTTCGAGAATGGAGGTTTTCCCTTTTGCATTGGCGCCGTGGATGACGTTGACTCTTGGTCCGAAATCAAAGGACGACTCTTTAGCGTTGCGGAAGCGGCGGATCGAGAGTCTTTGGATGCCCATAGCTTAAGAGGATGAGTCCAGCCGCATCGGCATGATCAGGCAAAGAGAGTTTTCGGATTCGCGACTGGTCTCTTCTTTGATCACAACAGGGTTGAACGGATCGATCATCCCGAGGTCTAGGGTTTCTTGATTTGTGTGACGCAGCACATCGAGGAAGTAGTGGGGATTGAAGGCAATATCCATCTTGTCGCCTTGATAGTTGACCGGCATGCTGACTTGCCCCTCTCCGATATCGCTTGTGTTGGCCGACAGTTTAAGCTCTCCATTTGTGAAGGAGAAACGAACAGACTGGTTGCTATCCGATGTGAAAAGGGAGACCTGTTTTAACAGAGTGATGAGCTCTTCGCGATGCAAACAAAGATGTGTTTCGAGCGACTCGGGGATAATGCGGTTGATATCGGGATAAGTGCCGCTTAGGAGTTTTGTGATCAAGATCGACTGATTCGCTTCGACGGCAATTTTGTCGGGCATTAAATAAAAGGTCGCGTCCTCATCGTCGTTGTTTAAACTTTTGACGATTTCTTCAACTGCTTTGAGCGGAATGATGTATTCCCCTTTCCAGGAAGCCTCGACCGGCAGGGCTATTTCGTTTTTTGCGAGCCGTTTTCCATCCGTCCCGATGAAAGTTCCTTTTCCGTTTTCAATTTTTAGGAAGACTCCCGTCAGGACATAACGGTTGTCTTCACGGGAAACAGCAAAAGAGGTGCGGAAAAACATCTCTTTAAGCGCGGACTGCGAGAGATTAAACTGGGTCGTTTCGGCGAACTCGGGAAGAGAGGGGAACTCACTTTTATCCATGCCGCGGAGTTTGAAGTGAGACGAGCCGGCGACAAGCTCGGTAATATGGTGTTCGTTTGTCGAGATCTCGATATGGGGGGTTGTCAGCTCTCTTGTGAGCTGAGCGAGATGACGGGCCGGCAACGTGGTTGCGCCCTCCTCAAGAATTTTGGCCTCGGTGTAGCAGCGGATGCCGACAGTAAGGTCGGTCGCCGTGAGGGTGAGGCACCCTTCTGAAGCTTCAAGGAGGACGTTGGCCAGGATAGGGACCGTTGGCTTTTGAGGGACGACATTTTGAATTTTGGCCAAAAGTTTTTTTAATTCTGGAAGCGAGACGACAAACTTCATGGGGGAACCTTTCGTTATCTTGTAAGGGATAAAGATAAAAGAGGGCGTCGTCGCCTGTCAACAAAAATCCTCGTAAGAAACTCGTGACAATTGCTAAAATAGATCTGTTATGAGTCAAAAAAAAAATGAGTTAGTCTCCAACCGCCGCGCCTTCCACGATTACGAAATACTCGAATCGTTTGAGGCGGGGATTGTGCTGAAAGGAACTGAGATCAAGTCGCTGAGATCGGGGGGCGGCGGCCTTCAGGAGGCCTACGTTAAAGTGCTGCACGGCGAATTGTGGTTGATCGGCTGCCAAATTGCTCATTATAAATTCGGCAATATTCAAAATCATGAGGAAAAGCGGGAACGCAAACTACTCATGCATAAAAAAGAGATCGATCGGCTCAAGAAGGCGCAGCAGGAAAAGGGTTTGACTCTCATTCCGCTCGGCCTCTACCTTAAACAAGGGCGGGCAAAAGTTAAAATCGGCATCGGAAAAGGAAAAAAAGCGCATGATAAGAGAGCGTCGATTAAAGAGCGGGATGCCAAAAGAGCCATCGACCGCGCCCTCAAAGATCGCTCATGATCCACATTCGCATCCATTCTGTTGGAAAAACTAAGGAAGCCTGGCTCGAACAGGCCCTGCACGAGTATTTGCAAAGGCTGACAAAGGTCGCTCGGATCACCTTTATTTTCGCAAAAAACGACGAGGCGCTGTTGCTCAATTTAGACAAAGAGCGGCTTGTGATTGGGTTAGATCCATTAGGGAGTCAGTACGACAGTGTCGCCTTTTCCCGGTTTTTGGAAAAAGAAATCGAAAAATCAGGGGGAAGGGTCGCTTTTGTGATTGGAGGCGCCGAGGGGCTCCCGAGAGCACTTAAGTCAAAGATTCCGCTTGTCAGTCTGTCGCAAATGACGTTTACCCATCAAGTCACGAGATTGATCCTCGTCGAACAGCTCTACCGCGCTTTTTCACTGCTTCAAGGACTCCCTTACCACAAGTGAGTGTTTAAAAAATAAACTCGATCCCTTCATCATCCCGAATCCGATGCTGAGATAGCAGGCGGCCCTTAAGTCTTCAGGCGTACCCGAATGTCTCAAAAAAAAGCCCAGAGCAACCATTGAGAGGATCAACAGATAATACCGAAGAGGGTAAATTTTCGTGATGGGAGAGGGATTGGGAAGAGACATAATCCTATCGATCCCGCGGCGCACCGATCGAGAAAGGACATACCGACATTTGAGCAGTCCGGTCGTGAGACAGCCAAGAACGATCAACACGGCCACATGGTCTCTCCCGCCGGCAATAGGGGCAAGCGTTTCGAGCAGCGGGTGTGTGTAGGGAACAAACGGCTCAGGAGCCGGGATGGAACTGATCAGAAGTCGAGCGCCGTACTGCAATAAATAAAGGCTCGTAAAAAGCCAAAGACATCCTGCCGCGATGAGTAATTTAGGACGAGTTAGCGGGATCATAGGACCATTGTATCGATTCGGTGATTGAGTGTCGACATTAATTCTTTAGTTCTCTACCATGACAACAAAATATAGGCCCTTTAAAATCAAAGCTGCGTTTTTGATTCCATTGGGCCGCCCCGAGAGGGTGACTCCTGTTTCAACATCAAAAGCAAGGTTAGCTTATGAATACGACCGCAACCTATTTAAGAATTTTTTTTATCCTCTTAAGCCTATTGTTTTTTTGCGCTTTCACCACGACGTCCTTCCCCGGCGGATTCACGCCGGCTAATATTGGCCTCGGCCTTCTTTTAGGAGGCGTGCTGTCCGCTTTCCTCATCGGCCTTGAGCGAGTGACGCAATCTGTCGAACTCCGCGTGTTTAATTTGATCACTCTAGGATTGATTTTTGGCTATTTGCTGGGACAGGCTTTAAGTTTGATTTTGGGAGCGGTTCTCGACCTGGGCCAGATTGGAACGGAAGGAGTGGGTTTTGCTTTGGTTAAGGTCGCCGTTTACCTTTTCACGTGCTACCTCGGTGTGATGTTCACCTTCCGCTCATCCGAAGAAATTCATCTGAGCATCCCTTATGTCAAATTCCAACCCGCCATCCAAAAGAAAAAAGATATTATTTTGGACGCGTATGCGGTCCTTGATACTCGTATGATTGACCTGGCATCGTCGGGTCTTCTCGACAATCAGCTCATCGTCCCTCGCTTTATTTTGAAAGAGCTCTACAAAAATCTTGAAAGCGTCGATGAAAGCCAGAAGGGAAAAGCGCGAAGAGCTTTGGACATCATAAAGAAATTAGAAGGGATGTCATCGCTTGGATTACGTTATGTCGAAACCGATTTTCCGGAAATATCTGAGCTTGATGCAAAAACGGTACGTCTTGCCCGTCTGACCAATTCGAATATCTTGACCGCTGATCAAAATCGAATCAAGCAGTCGACCATCGAATCGACCGAAGGAGTGAGGATGATCAACATCAATCACCTCGCCAGTTCCCTAAAGCCTCTTTCCCAAACAGGGACGATGTTTGACATCAAGATCCAAAGAGAGGGAAAGGATCCCGGACAAGGGGTCGGTTACTTAGAGGATGGAACCATGGTTGTCGTGAACGGCGGCGGCCCTTACATCGGAAAAACCATCAAATGTCACTTTGTGTCGTTGAAACACACACAATCGGGAAGAATGATTTTTTGCAACGCCTGTGAGGATGATGAGAGCGAAGAGGACAAAAGCGAACTGCCGTCCCGCTCTTCAGCATCACGCAGTTACTTTGCTCTCGAAAGGTAATCTATGACAGGCCTTGGTCACGATATCATCGAAATCAGCCGCATCGAGCGGCTGATCGAGCGCTATGGTCAAAAGTTTCTAGATCGTATCTTCACGAAAAAAGAGCAGGAGTACTGCGATAAGTACCGGTTGAGTGCTGAGAGGTATGCCGGGCGCTTTGCGGCTAAAGAGGCGATCTCAAAAGCGCTTGGAACGGGCTTGCGGGGCGTTGTTAATTGGCATGCTCTTGAAATCTTGCCGGGAAAAGACGGCGAGCCCGTTGTCACCCTCTCCGAAGAGATCATGAACCATTTTGGCCACACCTCCGTTAAATTGAGCATCAGCCACTGCAGGCGATACGCATCGGCTGTCGCCATTATTCCCGGTTGCTTTCTTTAGCCTCGCGCCATGCTCTGGAGAGCAGCCTTGAGAACAGCTCTTGCGCCCCGCGCCGTATTCCGATCCGAGATTTGATTCAGTTCGCAATGAATGGCAGCGTCGCTTGGCAACCGCTTTGCTCTTTCCCACAAACTCATAGCGGAATCAAGGTCCGGGAGATTCATTAATCCTTCCCGAATGCAGCTTTCAAGCAATTTTAACTTGCCTCCTATGCAGATCACTTTGGCTTTTAATCGTTGGTAGTCGGCGATGAGCGGAGCGCCATGAATCATGGGAGAATGGGATCTCAGTATCAGATGTTCAGATTCTGCATTTCGGCATGTAGTCTCGATGATCTCTAGGACGGCTTCGGAAACTTTTGTGTCTTTTAATTTGTCAAGTTCGCTTTTGATGGCGGCCCGGCAAGGAAATTGCCTCGCGGCCGCCCACAAATTAAAGGCAAGGCGTCTGTCGTTCATTCTCACTAATTGATCGTAGAGTCTGGATTCAAACCATTTCAAATGAGCCCCTAGGCAAATTGCTTCGGCTTTAAATTTTCGATAGAACTTGATGTGGTTGTGGAGGACGTCAACAGGATAAAGAGGTCGGGGGATTACGATACAGGTTTGGGCATGCATCATCAATCTCTTCCTTTTTTTAGCCAAACACAGTAAAGGTTTGAATGATTTTGAGCACGAAAAAACCTTTCATAGTCCGAAAGGGTAATTGTATTCGAATGTGATCACGTTTGCGTAGGCAGGGAAATTTTCGGCCCAGATGCGGAAAGAATATTTGGCGGTCAAATACCCGTTTTCATGAAACGAAGTGTTAAAGTGGCCGCCGAGATCAAGAGAGCGGTGTTTGATGGGGCCATAGCCGTTAAAATCATCAATGTCGATGTCTTGAGATCCAAAGCCGAAAAGACCTTTAAGAAAAAACCCGTACCAATAGCGGTCACAAACGTTCAGCTCATAGGCAATTTTGGACTCGACCCAATAGGACCCTTCATTAGCAACGCCAAGACCGACTAAGCCCCAAGCTCTCGATGCCCATGTCGCCCCGCAGGGCTCTTCTTTTCCAACAGCTGTGTGGAACAGATATTCCCAACTTCCATGATGGAAGGTGCTGACATCTCTCACAAAGCGCGGGCGTACTTTAGCAAGAGAGACGCCGGCCGTCATGCTGACGGGATCTTCTGCTGTGATGTCGTTCATGAGCAGGTAACGTCCTGTGATGCGGACATCTTCCCACCCATAGCTGTTTGCCGACGTTGCTGCGGTATCGACTTCGACTTCCAAACTATAGGGGGAGTAGGCGATCGAGCCTCCGCCGCTGACAAAATGGTCGACAGATGGATCTTTGACAGCGTGGTTGCTTTCTCTCACCCAATGGTACTGCTGGAGGGTATAGTTCGCTGTCAGTATCGGAAGAAGGTCGGGGCCAAGCCACGGACGGAGCTGGGTCGCTTCGGTCAAATTCACAAAAAGAATCAATAAGACGCACAATCGGATCATCAGGCCGGCGCACTCTCTGTTTCTTTTGCCGCCAGCCACCTTTCTGCTTCCATCGCAGCCATACAGCCGGAGCCGGCTGCTGTGACGGCTTGTCGATAGACGTGGTCGTGGCAATCGCCGGCAGCAAAGACCCCTTCAATATTGGTTCTGGCAGTGCCCGGTTCGACTTTGATATAACCATTGTCGTGAAGGGCGATTTGGTTGTTCAAAAATGCAGTGTTAGGCGTGTGTCCGATCGCAAAGAAAAGGCCGCCCGCCTCTTCGGTCCTTTCTTCTCCGGTTTTGACGTTTTTCAGCGTCACAGATCGAACCACTTGATCTCCTTCCACTTTTTCGACAACATGATCCCAAATGACGGTTGTGGCGGGGTGATTCAAAAGGCGGTCTGCCATAATTTTTGATGCGCGGAGCTCGTCGCGACGGTGCACGACATAGACGTGGCTGCCGTATTTTGTGAGAAAGAGCGCCTCTTCACAGGCGGAGTCGCCTCCGCCCACAACATAAAGGGGTTTGTTCCTGAAAATCGGCATCGCGCCGTCGCATACGGCACAGGCCGTCACCCCTTTCTGCCAGAACTCTCCATCGCGCGTTCCGGGGATGTCGAGGCGCTTTGCGGTGGCGCCGGTGGCGATGATGATAGAGTCGGCCTTGTAGTCGTGTTTTTTTCCCCGAACAACAAAGGGTCTTTGTGAGACGTCGACAGAATCGACATCTTCACGGAGCAAGACCGCCCCAAACCGTGCGGCCTGTTTTGAAAAAGCCTCCATCATTTCAGGACCGGTGATCCCCTCGGGAAATCCGGGGTAGTTTTCGACATCGGTCGTCGTCATCAGCTGACCGCCGGCCGGCCCGGAAAAAAAACCTTCGAACACAATAGGTTCAAGGTTCGCACGGGCCGCGTAGATGGCTGCCGTGTAGCCTGCCGGTCCTGAACCCACGATCACTAGTTTTGCTTTTTCCATAAGATCTTGCTCCTTAACGCCAATAAATATTCGATTCATCGAGGAACCCTTGACGATATCGATCACCCCGTCTCTGATTTTTCTCCCGGTGGCGGCTGTAAAGGCCAATCGGATTTTAAGTCATCGTCATTGTCCAGAGGTTCCTTCAAATCACAGGGATTTTTAACTATTTTGCCTGAAGGGAGAGTAAATCACAACGACTCTTAAGGGGGCCGTCTTCAAATTTGAAGACGTCCCCTAGACAGCCTTTTTTTCTCAGTCTATTTGCACTTTAAGTGTTTCTCGTTAATAATCTTGCTCCCGGAGCACACAGTATGCATACCTCTTTCGCGGTCTCATTTGTTCTTTATTTTTTGGTTCTCCTCTCAATAGGGGTCTTCTCTCACAAGCCTTGCGAGTCGGAAGAAGATTTTATTTTAGGAAACCGTTCGCTCAGCTTTTGGCTGACGGCCCTTTCGGCGCATGCTGCCGATATGGGGGCTTGGCTCTTCATGGCGATGCCGGCTGCAATCTTTGTCGGAGGGCTGCCCTATATGTGGATGGCCCTCGGCCTTTTTATCGGCATGGCGCTGAACTGGCAGCTCGTCGCCCCTCGCCTAAGAAGGATGACTGAGGCAAGCCAATCTTCGACCCTGTCTACTTTTTTTGAGGTCAGATTCCGCGACGATTCGGGTTTAATCCGTCTTGTCACGGCATTGATGTCAATTATTTTTTTGACTTGCTACCTGTCTGCGGGGCTTCTTGCCATGGGGCACCTTTTTGAGTCGCTCTTTTCCGTCAATTACTATGTCGGCATTTCAATTTCTGTCGCTGTGGTGATGGCCTACACGACCCTAGGCGGCTTCGTCGCCGTCGCCTGGACTGACCTTTTCCAAGGGTTATTTCTGCTTTTTATGGTTCTTTTGGTTCCGGCCGTCGCCTTTCATGCGATCGGAGGTTTCGAGACCGTTTTATGGGCAGCCAACAGACAAAATATTTCCCTGCACTTGCTGGAGACCTCTTCCTTTGACTCGGCTCTTTCCGTTTTGATGATCGCCTTAGGCTGGGGGCTCGGCTACTTTGGTCAACCTCACATCATCACGAAATTTATGGGGATTCGAGACCCCGGTGAAATCAAAAAAGCAAAGTGGCTCGGCATGACGTGGCAATTCTTCGCGCTGGCAGGAGCGATCATGGTGGGACTGGCAGGGATCGGCTATTTTCCCGGAGGCCTTGCCAACAGCGAGCTCGTATTCGTCGAGATGGTCAAAACCCTCTTTCATCCTCTCGTTGCCGGCTTCATTTTATGCGCAGTCTTAGCCGCCAATATTTCAACGATGGACTCTCAGATCCTTGTCTGCGCCTCAGTGGTGACAGAGGATCTTTTCAAGCGGTTTTCAGGCAGACAGGCAAACTCTCAAGAGCTGCTTGCCGTCTCGCGCCGCAGTGTGATTGCGATTGGACTTACCGCTTTTCTCATCGCATCCACGAAAAGTACAAACGTCACATCAGCCGTATTTTATGCATGGGCGGGCTTGGGAAGCGCCTTCGGTCCGCTCGTTTTGGTCTCTTTATACTCTGACTCTGTCAACCGCGCGGGTGCGCTGGCAGGAATCCTTGTCGGGGGCGTATGTGCGGGAATCTGGCCTGTCGTAGAAGGATATGTCACTGATCTGTCGATCCCTGCGCTCATCCCGGCATTTTCAGCCAGTTTGTTGTCGATCGGAATCATGTCTTTTCTAACAAAAAAATAGAATAATTAAAAATTTTTTATTCAATTTTTCAATTTTTTAAATTTATTATAAATTTAATTATTATATAGTATAATTAAGGATATGCAAATTGACCCCTCTAATCAAAAATCTTTTAATGAACCGTTTATCTCGGGAGAAGAAATAAAAGAATCGGGATGGTTGAGCCGAGCGGCGGGCTGGCTGACCGGAAAGGTCACGGATGTTGCTGTTGCTGTTTTTATCGATCCCGGGGAGAAAGCGGGCCAGGGCACGGCAAAAGATCTGGCCAAATTGTCAGGCGGCGATGAATCGGCATCGCACGTCATTGATGGAGCGATCGATGGGTTCATTGAATGGGCCCGAAGCACGCATGGCTTAGTTGCCGCAGGAAAAAAAACACCTGGACCCCTCGACTCACTGGCGGAACAAATTGTCCGTTTTATGGGGTCGAGCTCGACCGAAACGGGAATCAAAAAATTTTTTAAGGTGTTTGCCGAAGAGCTGCTCTTAAATCTTGGCAAAGAGATCTGCGAACATGAAAATAAAGACAGTTTTAGCAGCGCTTCAGAGATGACCAGTGCCGTTCTCAACCATCTTCTAAAAAAAACCAAAAACAAAATAGGACGGATCGAAAGCGACGCCGATCTTTTCACTCGAAAATGTCTCGCAGCTGCCTCTGAGCATACCTCTGACGATCTCTTTCAAGCCATTGACGATCTCGTTGATGAGATTGTCGCTTCCGGTGCCGTCTATCGCCTCGATGACGAAAAATACGAGCTCGCAGTGGCGGTCTCCCATCTTGCCGCAGCAAAAGATGATGAAAGCGTTGTTGTGGCGCAAAATGAAATCCGCATGGCATCGGATCACCTTATCAATCAATTAAGAGCAAAAGAGCTAACCGATGAGCTCTTCGACATGGCCTTCAAAAATCACAAAGCCAACAAGCTCGTTGCCTTCATCGGCCGCCACGGGATTAGACCCTACTACCGGGCGACGGTGACGTCGATTCTTTATGATGTGATCAAAAATGTCAGAGAGGTACAGTGGCTTTCAGACGAGGCCGGCCAAAGTTCTGCTGCTGAGACACTCAACCCCACTTTGGACATGTTCGAGCGCCTCTTGGATCAGGAAGTGGAAAAACAGATCTTTTACCTCCCTCGCAACGTGCAGACGCTTTTTGAGGGCAAAGCAGATGACACCACCATTCAATTTGTCACTGATGTTCTTCGATCGGTCATCGCAAACCAGTACCAAGAGCAAAAAAATATCGTGAAAAATGTAGAACGGCTTGTGATCCATTTGTTTTTTGGCGACGGGCAGGATATGAGGGCGGCGACAGGGGAAGAAATCGGGAAAATAAGCGATTTTGTTCGAAAAGAGGCCGTGGAAAGACAAGACTTTTGGATTGCATTGGAAAACGCAAGCGAAGGGGAGCTGTACCGGATGATCGTGAGGGAGGCGCTTACGCAAAGGTTGGCAATGCTTCAGGGTCGCAAAGAGCAATTAGATCTCTTGGAATTAAAGTGGCGGTCTCGCTTAAATTCGGGGTTATCAGATGAGCTCGCAGC
>CAZVSU010000045.1:0-21205 GCA_964629645.1 uncultured bacterium
ATCGCGGCGCTTATAATGCCGAATTTGATCAAAAACTTTTTTAACTAAGTACTAGTACGCTTTTCCATAAATGACGTCGAGTGTTGCCGAGCGCCCTGTGATGAGGCATTTGCCCTCGGTTTCACTCTGTTCTAAAGGAATGCAGCGAATCGCGAGCTGATGCTCTTTAAGCTGAGCTTCGGTGCTGGCATCGCCGCACCATTTCCCCAGAACAAAGCCCCCATGAATCTCCGGTTTTTCGCGGCATTGGGGTGTGAAAAATGCGATCATGTCCTCGTATGAGCCGATCGTCCGATTCGTATGCTCCTCTCTAAATGCCGTCGCTTCCTTCAAGTACCCGTTTTGCATGTCATCTAGCCATTCGGTCAGAGCAAGGGGAATTTGACTCACCGGGACGCTCTCTTTTTCTTTGGGTCCTCGGTCGCGTCTTGCCACCAGGGCCGATGAGGACTCGATATCGCGGGGACCGACCTCAATCCGGAGGGGTACGCCTTTTTTGATCCATTCCCAATTCTTTTCGCCCCCTCTTAAGTCTCTTTTGTCGACATGGACGCGAAGCGGAGAGCCGCGGTAGTTGATCGTCTCGAGCGAACTTGCAAGGGCGTCGGCATACTTAAACACGTCTGCTTCATATTCCGCTTTCGGCACGAATGGGATAATGACCACCTGTTTCGGTGCAATCCTCGGGGGAAGGCGCAGCCCGTCATCGTCAGAATGGGTCATGATGACGCCGCCGAGCAGCCTTGTCGTCACACCCCAAGACGTTGTGTAGCAGTATTTGAGCTCACCATCTTTATCGGAGTAGGTGATGTTTGACGCTTTGGAAAAGTTTTGTCCTAGGTAGTGCGAAGTTCCTGCCTGAAGCCCTTTTCTATCCTGCATCATGGCCTCAATTGAAAACGTGTTGTCAGCTCCCGGAAACCTCTCTCCCGGCGACTTTTCTCCGACGATCACAGGCATGGCGAGAACGTCTTCAGAGACTTGCCGGTACATGTCGAGTATGTCCATCGTTTCGGCGAGCGCTTCTTCTTTTGTCGCGTGCGCGGTGTGCCCCTCCTGCCAGAGAAATTCAGTCGTTCTTAAAAAGATGCGGGGCCGCATTTCCCAGCGGACGACATTGGCCCATTGATTGACCATCATAGGAAGGTCGCGGTAGGACTCGATCCACCTCGAGTAGCAGTCTCCAATGATTGTTTCAGAAGTGGGGCGGATGATGTAGGGCTCTTCGAGGGGGGCTGTTGGAATCAGGGCGCCGTTTTTTTCCTCGAGGCGGGTATGGGTCACGACAGCGCACTCCTTGGCAAATCCATCGACATGGGCCGCCTCTTTTTCGAGAAAGCTGAGCGGAATGAAAAGGGGGAAATAAGCATTGACGTGGCCCCTCTTTTTAATTTCGTGGTCGAGAACTTTTTGGACAAGCTCCCAAATCGTATAGCCCCAGGGCTTTATGACCATGGCCCCGCGGACAGGCGAGTTTTCCGCGAGATCGGCAGCCTTGATCACCTGTTGGTACCATTCGGGAAAATCTTCATCCCGTCGTGGAGAAATGGCCGTTTGCTGCTGCTTTTGAGTCATGATGTCCGTCCTTTAAAACCCTAGAGTGTACCACTCTGGCGACTATTCGTCACCATTCATTGACAAATAATACCCGATGATTGATCACCGAATCATGGATGATCCCCTCATTGTGATCGGTGCCGGTGCGGGTGGACTTGTTGTCGCTATCGGCGCTGCCAAAGCCGGAAAAAAAGTTCTTCTTATCGAAAAGGGCAACTATGGAGGCGACTGCACCAATTTCGGGTGCATACCCAGTAAATCCACTATAGCGGCCGCAGAGATCGCGCATGCCTTTTCCCGCGCGTCTCAATATGGCATTTCCTCCCGTGTGAGCGAGTTCGACGCGGCAAAAGCGCTTGAACGGACGCGGCAGATCATCCTCGATATACGGGAAGAAGAAAGCCCCGAGGCGCTTGCAAAGCATGGCGTCGATACACTGACAGGCAAAGCCCGCTTTCTCACCCCCCATGAACTTGAAATCACAGAAGATGACGGAAAGGTTGTCAAGGTCAGCGGGAAAACGATTGTTCTAGCCACTGGCTCTCATCCCGTCAAGCCGCGGATTGAAGGGATTGACACCGTCAATTTCTACACGAATGAAACCATTTTCGATTTGACAGAGGTGCCCCAAAAGCTGGCGATCTTAGGGGGAGGGCCTATTGGATGCGAACTGGCCCAAGCTTACCGGCGCCTCGGCTCCCATGTCGCATTGATTCAGCGCGCACCCCACCTTCTTATGAAGGAAGAGCCCGAGAGCCAAGAGGTGATCGAACGGATGTTTAAAGAAGAAGGAATTGAGCTGTTTTTGACCTGCGAGCCCACCAGGATCGAAGAAAAAAACGGGGAGCTCAAAATCGATTTTCGCAATCTGGCAACTTCTGAGGAACATACGATCAGCGCAACGCATCTTCTGGTCGCAGCAGGAAGGCGTGCCACAATCGATGCACTCAACCTCGTAGCGGCCGGTGTCAAGACACATGACAAAGGGATCACAGTCGACAAGTATGGCCGCACGACGCAATCCCATATATGGGCCATTGGAGACTGCACAGGAGACCCTCCCTTTACCCACATGGCCGAAAATGCCGGAAGGCGCGTTTTGTTCAATTTGCTTGTCCCCTGTTTGTTTTGGAAAAAGAAATCAGACTCTGACGCGATCCCAAGAGTGACCTATACCGACCCGGAAATCGCAGCCGTCGGCCTGACGGAAAAGCAGGCAATCGACACATACGGAAAAAAGAAGCTCGCTGTCTACTTTTTTCCCTTCTCGAAGCTCGACCGCGCGATCACAACCGGCAGAACAGAAGGCTTTGTCAAGGTGGTCACAAAAAAATGGAGCAGCAAAATCTTGGGAGCGTCCATCGTCGGTCCAAGAGCCGGCGAGATGCTCGCAGAAATATCAACGGCCATGTACGGAAAGATTCCCCTTCGGAAACTCGCCGATATTGTCCACCCTTACCCGACTTACAGCTTAGCGATACGAAAAGCCGCTGACCTTTGGCTCAGCCAAACCGTTCTCCCCTCGCTCAAAAAACTTATCGGGAAAGAGCCATGAGAAACTGGAAACGATGGATCCCGCTTTTGCTGATTGCGGCGCTGATGATAGCCGCTTATGTTTTGGGCATCGCCGACATTGTCACATACGAAAAAATTCAAAGCAGGCGGGAAACCCTGTCGCAGTTCGTGATGGACAATTTCGTGATCGCCTCTTTGCTCTTTATCTTCACCTACATCGTCT
Source organism: uncultured bacterium (assembly GCA_964629645.1). Lineage (GTDB taxonomy): Bacteria > Chlamydiota > Chlamydiia > Chlamydiales > SLFE01 > JAAKFL01. The sequence goes on from CAZVSU010000045.1 coordinate 3,296, forward strand.
CAACAGCTCTGTCACTGCCGATCGGGATTTACCTTTCCCTACTCGGGGGCTTTCTCTTTCCTCAACCTCTCAGTACGATTTATGTTGTCGTTGGGGCAACGATAGGGGCAAGCCTTCTTTTTTGGGCCGCGAAAACAGCGCTTGGCGATCTTTTAAGAGAAAAAGTGGCCCCTTTTCTGTCAAAAATGAAAAAGGGCTTCAACGAAAATGCCGCAAGCTACATGCTTTTCTTAAGGCTCATCCCGGCGTTTCCTTTTTGGCTGGTCAACCTCGCCCCGGCTTTCCTCGGCGTCTCCTTCATCACCTATGTCTGGACAACTGCTATTGGCATCTTACCGGGTGTGATCGTCTTCACGCAGTTTGGCGCGGGTCTGAACGCAATTTTCGAAGGGGACAAACAATTTTCGGTCGATGATATTCTGAATCGTGATATAAAGATAGCACTCGGAGCGCTCGCGATCTTCGTACTGATCCCTGTTATTGTCAAAAAGATACGGTCTTATGCTGGAAAACCACCTACGCCCCACGATTGAATCCCTCATTTTTGAGCCGATCGTCCGTATCCTTGAAAAGTCAGGCGCCCATCCCAATCACGTCACAATCGCCAGCCTCTGTTTCGGCCTTGCTGTCGTCCCTGCCTTATATTTGGGCACTCCTTGGCTCGCGGTAGGTCTTCTGTGGCTTTCCGGCCTTGGCGATGCGATCGACGGCAGCCTGGCGCGCGCAACAGAAAAAACATCAGACTTTGGCACAGCCTTTGACATCATCTCCGATCGAATCGTCGAATTCAGCGTAGTCCTGGCCCTTTTTTTGGTCTCTCCCGGAAGAGAGCTCGTCGCCCTGAGTATGCTGGGCAGCATCCTCGTTTGCGTCACCTCATTCCTCGTTGTCGGCATCGTGACGGAGAAAAAGGGGCCAAAAAGTTTTTATTACAGTCCGGGGCTCATGGAAAGAGCAGAAGCGTTTGTCATGTTTTCTCTGATGATGCTCCTGCCGAGCTGGTTCACCCTGCTTGGCTGGCTGTTTGTTGGACTCGTATCGGCTACCGCCATCATCCGAGTGAATGAATTTAGGCGGGTGCAACTCTCTTAATTTTCGGTATTCATGTTGTGATAGACGGCTTCGACGTCGTCGAGGTCTTCTAGCCATTCAATCAGCTTCATATTGGCTTTTTCCGTCTCTTCGTCGACGTCGATAAAGAGTTTAGGGATCATTTCCAACGATTCTTCGTCGCATTCGAAGCCGAGCTTTTCAATCTCCTCTTTGACTTTCATCAAATCTGTCGCATCGGTCACGATCAGGTAGGTGTCTTCATCAAGATCAAAGTCTTCGGCCCCCGCATCTAAAGCGGCATGAAAAAGCTCGTCTTGCACCGCGCGTTCCCTAGACAGCTTGATGATCCCTTTTCGATCGTAATTAAAGGCGACAGAACCCGGTTCTGCAATTGTGCCGCCGCATTTATTCGTGGCAATGGTCATTTCCGATGAAATGCGGTTTTTGTTATCCGTCAAAATGTCGACGATGAGTCCAACACCGCCGTGACCGTAGAGCTCATAGGTCATTTCGAAATAATCGCTTTGGTCGGCGCTCAGCGCTTTTTTGATATTGCGATCGATGTTGTCGCTCGGAACGTTTGCCGCTTTGGCTTTCTGAATGACGAGGCGAAGCTTAGAGTTGGACTTTGGGTCTGCCCCCCCTTGCTTCACAGCGCTGATGATTTCTTTCGCGAACCGCGAAAAGATTTTTCCTTTCTTGGCATCCGCACGAGATTTTTTGTGGCGTATGTTCGCCCACTTGCTATGACCGGCCATATCGCTCCCCTTATTCAAAAAAACGATGTTTATACTCTTCAAGCCATGCCGACGCTTCAGAAAAGCGCGCAAACTGCTGCTCCCTCGCCTTAAACTCGGGCGTGTGGATCACGGTATTGCCGCTATCCGCAACGAATGGGAGACATACATTGTGCAACATTTCATGATAAACGACAAATTCAAGAAAAAAGTCGGGGATTTCAGTGCGATCTAAAATACGGTGGATTTTAATGAGCTTCAGCGGATCAGAATAGAGACCGAAATTGATCCGCGAGCGAAATTTTCTGTTTGACATGCCATACCACGTGATTTGCAGCTTGAGCGTGTCATCAAAGTACTCGCGATTCAGCTTGTCCAGCACCGCTTGTAAATCAAAAACGCGCCCTTTTGTCTCCAGACATTGTTTTTTGACCTGGTGGGAATAGTCGAGCTTTTGCATCTGCCGCTCGATAAATGTTTTGACAGTAAGGGGAAGGCTTTGACTTTGTCCGTTCCTCAAATAGCAGGCCAGCGATTCCATAACGTTTTTTGGCGCGCCAAGAAACATCCTGTGCAAAGAGAGCTTCGTACAGCCGGGCTCCCAGCAGACGCTGAGCATAGTCGAGCGATTATCATTGATCCGGAGCTTGAGTTTTCTGCCGGTAAAGTGTTCAAGTTCTTGCTGCAGTGTCTCTATCATCTTTTTTGTTCCGGTTTTACGGTCGGTTGTCTAAACGTCGCGAGCGATCACAAAAAACGCTCCATAAAAATCCGTCCCACATAAGCGCCGCTCTCTTCACTCCCCTCTCGTATCCAGCATGTCTGCCTGCCAAATTCGCGGAAGCCAAACCGCTTGTAGAGCCGCATGGCGGGATTTTCCGCGTAGACCTGCAAGTGAATGAGCTCAATGCGAAACTTTTCCTTCGCCATTGTCATCATATGGCGCATAAGGCAGCTGCCAATCCGCTTTCCGCGAAATGTTCCTCCGACTAAAATGCCGAATTCACACTGGTGGGCCAGCTTGCGATAGGGTTGCAGGTAAAGAGTCGTGATCCCGCAAGGAACGCCGCGATAGACTGCGGTCCAGCTGCAATTGTATTTGTGGAAGGCGATCCACCTTTGCACAGCGTCGTCGACCTCTTCGATGGTATCCATCGGAAACCAGCGGCCGATTTCGGGATCCAAAAGCCATTCCCTTAAAAATTTTCCGTCGCCGGGTTCTGTAGGGCGGATTTCAAGACCGGGAGGCATCTCAGCCAACTGATCCATGACTAACCCCCATATTCTTTGAGGAAGGCGTTGACAAACCCGTCGAGATCGCCATCCATAACCGCTTGAATATTGGTCTCTTCATAAGCTGTTCGGGCATCCTTGACCATCGTATAGGGTTGAAACACATAGCTTCGAATTTGACTTCCCCACTCAATCTTTCTCTTGACGCCGGAAAGTTTTCGCAGCTCCTCTTCCCTTTCATTGACCTCTTTTTCATATAACTTAGATCGGAGCATTTTCAAACAAGTTTCTTTATTTTGGAGCTGACTCCTTTCGGCTTGGCATGAGGCGACGATTCCTGTCGGAATATGAGTGACCCGGACGGCCGACTCTGTTTTGTTGACATGCTGCCCCCCGGCGCCCGATGCTCGGAAGGTGTCGATCCGAAGGTCGTCCGGCTTCAACTCGATGCTCAAGTCATCGGTGATCTCCGGGGTGATGTCCACCGAAGCAAAGCTTGTATGGCGCTTTGCATTGGCATCAAAAGGGGAAATGCGGACAAGTCTGTGCACCCCTTTTTCCGCTTTCGCATACCCGTAGGCAAAGGGACCGGAAAACTTCATCGTGATGCTTTTGATCCCCGCGACCTCCCCGGGCAGAAGATCCACCTCTTCCACTTTCCAGTCTCTCGACTCGGCCCAGCGCCGGAACATACGGGCCAGCATCTGCACCCAGTCGCAAGCCTCGGTACCGCCTGCTCCCGCATTAATGCTTAAGAAACAGTTTTTGGTGTCGAGTTCGCCGGAAAGCATCTTTTTGATTTCAAGGTCGGAAACCCCTTTTTCGACAGCGTCCAGCTCGATGACAAGTTCATCGATGAGTTCTTCGTCTTCGGCTTCGAACGCTTCGGGCAAAAGCGCTTCGACATCGCTGAAGCGGCGCTTCAATTTGCGGTAGGGTTCTGTCCAGGAACGGAGAGAATTGCACTCGGCGATCGTTTTTTGGGCTGACTGATTGTCATCCCAAAAGTGGGGATCTTCCATCTGCACTTGAAGTTCTTTGACCTTTTCTTCTTTGCTTTCGAGGTCAAAGATACCTCCACATGTGAAGAATGCGGTCATTTAAAGCGTTCAAACGATCGGTCAATTCTTGATTCATAGTCACTATGATAAACACAGTGCGACAAAATAACAAGACCGGAGTTTTTCCCTGTAGCTTTTTTAAACCCCTTGTTAACATGTCAAAAAACTCTCACCATCATTAGGAGGACTTATGACGGTTCAATCGATCAAAGCGAATCTAGGGGCGGGGCTCGCGTATTCTGCGATAAAACTCAATCAGACAGGAGAATGGCTTGGAAGGCAGGTCACGTGGGTGAAAGAGGGGGTGATTGCTCTCGACATCCCAACACATCTCGCCGCCGCTTGGAATCAGGGGTTCATCCCGGCCTTCGAGTGGTCGAAACGAAACGTCATCTTTTACGGCGGTCAACTCGCCACATTGACAAAAGCTGGGCTCAATTGGTCTTTCAAACAAACAAATGCAGCAAGACATGTCATCGTTTCAAATGGAAGGGCCGTTTTGTCGGAGGGCTCGAAAAGAGCGGGCGTCGCTTCAAAAGCGACCTATCGTTTTTTGATCACAAACGCAGGAATCGCAGCTGGCTCAGGAGCCATTTGCCTCGGAGCGTCTATCACAGCCTTTACCGCCGATTCTGAGGAGCGGAAAACGCTTAGGAATGTCTCGATCGCAACGGCTGTTGCAACGGCGCTGATAGCCGGCTTTGCGATCGCAAGGGAAGCCCCTTTGCTCAGCGGCCTCGCCTGACATTTTTGCTGAGATGAACTTTCCGATCCCCTCCGATTTCATACTGCCACTCCCACGAGGAATTGTGGAGGGGTTCGACTGACAGCTCAAGCTCTCCATCCTTTTCGAAAGCTGTGACACGGCAGCCATCGTCAACTTCGATGCGATGCGCTCCGTTGAAGGTCACATTCTCAGCGGCGAACTCGCCGTTGCCGTGAATGATAATTTCTAATGATTCACGGAGTGCGTAGTTTCCCTTCCAACACCACTTAGCACCCGGAATGTGCGCTCCCTTGTTGCACACGGTCACCCCCTTCAGTTCAAGGCGCCCTTCGTTTTTCGGTGAGCGGCGGTCGCTAAAGACCCTGAGGGAACCATCCAGAGAGAGCGACTCGACGTCGCAAGCGGCAATTTCGAGCAAAAGCTCGCTTCCCGCTGCAATTTCTCCGCCCCTAATTTTTTGCCCGATGATGTGAAATAAAGGGCCGAGGGCGGGATGGAAGTCGGCCACGATCCGCGGACCGAACTCCAAAAAATCGTCAAAACTTTCAATATCGGGCACATCGATGCCGCACTCTTTTGACAAAAGCCCCCTCAACGTACATTGCAAGTCATAAAAAGACTTCACGGGAGTTTGATCGAGTGTGACGCCTTCCTGAAAGGTACGTTTCGTTGTTGAATGCACTTTTTGCCTCCGATTATAGAGCGAAAAGGCAGGAAAGGGATCTCCTTCGTAAAAAGAGAAATGATCAGCGACATTTTGCATGACCGTTTCAAGACGCCCTCCGTAACATTCGGTGACAACGCCTTTTTCGTCCATTGTGGGAAACTTGGCCTTCAAATTGAGCAGCTTCCCCGGAAGAGGATCATCTTCAACGGCCGCTTCTACACTACTGAGATCTGCAAAAAGAATGTTTGTATTGGAAGGGTAAAGAGAATAGAGGCTTCCCGGCTCGCTCGGCTGATCGCTGATCCCCCTTTTGACAAAATCAGTGTACTCAACATTTTTCAGGCACATTTCCCCTTGCCTCCCCCTCTCCAAAACCACCATCCCTTCAGAGATATGGACCGGCCTTTGGCATGTCATAAAACCGAATTTCGCATTCTGACGAAACCCTTGCCCGATCAAGGTCAACAAGTTGCCGTCGAGGGCTGCCAGAGGATTATTCACCTGGCGCAAAATCGTCTTGCTGATCCCCTGTTTTTTGAGATGGGAAAACACCCCTTCGTCGATGGCCAGCTTCCAGATCACTCCATGCCCTCCCGGTTTCATATTGAGGTGCAAAGGGGCCGGAAAGGACCACCGCCCTTCTTCTGTAATGACGGGAGCCATCGGCTGCTTGAAAATGGCGACAGTGCGGGGATCACGTCCAAACCACTCGTTTTTTTCGCAGATATCTCGGATATGCCGGTCGTTTTGCTTTTCCACAGACGTCATCATTGCAACCGGTATCGTCAACGCCTTTCCCGTGATTGTCTCGTACAAGTACTCAAGTCCTTGCAGATCGCGGAACATGCCGTTTAAGAGGGAGCGTCCCATAAACGTAAGCTTCCCGGCGGGGAGAGGCAATCCGGTTTCTTCGTCGTGAAGATCGAGGCGGTCGCCGGCCCCCCCGACAGGAAAAATGGCCGCCACCTCAGCTAAATGGGCAATCCCTTCCGCTGATAGATCGTAAAACCGATCGCAAGGCTCTGAGATATCGAGGCTCTGAGGACACTCAAAAGTGGTTTTGACTGCCTCATCGCCTCCCCTGCCGGCTTCGAGTAGTGTCAAAAATGACAGGTGATACCCCGCGATGCCCCCTATGGCGCCGTAAAACGAGTCGACGTCGAGAAGCAGCTTGAGCAAACTGTCGAGGCGCTCATCGAAGTTGTCGATTTCGCGGCAATCGTAAAAAACGAGCTCTCCCTCTCCGATGGCGACGAGGGAAAGAAGAACAATCCTTTCATTGAGCTGCCGCGACCTTAAAAGGTCTTTTGCACGGGCGTTTTTTTCAAAAAAATCGGCCACATGCGGTTGGCGCCATAACCACTTTTCTTTTTCTTGATCCGATGTCCGTTCGACAAGACCCTCTACGATCGGCGTTAATTCTTTAATTGATTCTGTTAGAGTCACATGTTTTTCCATCATTTCAACTCCGGATAACGCGGCCAAGGCACAAAAACCCACACACAAAACGAAAAAATTCGACATTGAACCAAACTTAATGTATGATTTTGAGAGTAAATATTTTAAACCTTTTTAAACAAGAGCTTTGTCCGGAGGTCCTCTCGAGGCGCTGGAAATATTTTGACACGAAATTGCAGAGAAGGATACAAAGTGCTTTTGCGAGAACTCTAAAACGGAGTGATGTCACCAAATTTCACGACACTCTTGATTGCGACCTTTGACGTATTGAAAAAAACTTGCAGCAATTTGCACCTCTTTTTTTGGCCGTCTGAAGAACATGATGTGGAGTCAAGATCAACACCTTTGAATGAATTCTTCAAAAGTCGCAATCAGGAGCAAAAATAAACGATCTCAAGACCCGATCCGAAGTGCATGGTGAGGCTGTCAATCTCCTGCTTCACAAACGTTAGGGAGAAAGAAGATGAACCCGGATAAGATCGACGAGATCACCCATAACCATAGGAGACAACATGGCTAAGAAGAAACAAAACTCAGCGTTTATGAAACCGGTTCACCCGAGTGAAGCGCTCTCTGAGATTGTCGGCAAAGGCCCAATGCCCAGAACCGAAATCACAAAAAAGCTTTGGGCTTATATCAAGAAACACAAACTTCAAGACGATGAAAACAAGCGGATGATCAATCCTGACGACAAGCTTGGAAAAGTTCTTGGAAACCGTTCGATCGATATGTTCAAAATGACAGCAAAAGTATCGAAACACCTAAGCGATACGGCACTGGCCAAATCAAAAGCCTAAACTGCCGCTTCTTGTCGAGAGCGGAGCCGTCACCATCCGCTCTCGACCTGAATAACGCCCTTGTTCTTATTTTAGGTGCAATTCGGGTCCCTTTATAATCGTCAGTATGACCTCTTTTCCACAAATTGCTTTTGATGCCGCCTGTATCCTATCCATCCTGGGGATATGGCCCCGTTTTATCGAGCCGAGCCTCCTCAAAACAACCTCGATTTCCTGCCCGATCCCGCGGCTGCCTTCAAGCTTGGAAGGCTTTCGGATCCTGCACTTCAGCGATCTTCATATCGGCCCCCACCTGACAGACCGCATGCTGAGAAAGGTGGAAACAGGCATCAATCGAACCGATCCTGACCTCGCCCTGTTTACCGGCGACTTTCTGTGCTATTCGATTCTGAGCGAGCCAGAAAGATTGAAAGACTTTTTGAACGGCATCCAAGCAAAATTTGGCCATTATGCAATCTTCGGCAACCACGATTATGCAAAACCGGGGCTTGTCGATCCGGCGTCGGGGCGCTACAGGATTGGCGCCCGGAAAAAAAGTGATGTCGCTCAAGGACTCAAACTTTTAGCGCGGCCCGTTACTCCAAGCGGAGAGGTCCCGCCTGGGGCCGACAAAGTGCCCTTTCATCCGGAATTGATGGACGTTTTAGCTCAAACGCCCTTCCGCCTCCTTCACAACGAAACATGCCGAATTTCAAATGGGAGCGGAGAGTTTAATCTCGTCGGTTTAGGAGAGCATATCTTCGGCAAAGATGACTGTGGCAAGGCCATGGAAACGTACGATCCGGAGCTGCCCGGCGTGATCCTTTGCCACAACCCCGATTCGCTTCCCAAATGTTTAAACGGTCCCGCGACTCTTTTTTTATCCGGACACACCCACGGCGCCCAGATCAATCTGCCTTGGATACGAGAGCGCCTCACGCCTATGGAAAACCCTCGACTCAGACGCGGCGTCCTGCGTGAAAATGGAAAGACAATCGTGATCAACAGGGGGATCGGAAGTGTCTTTCCCTTCCGCCTTTTTTCCCCTCCTGAACTCTCTTTAATTACACTCACCGGAGACGAGTTATGATCAGCGTCATTTTGTGTGCAGGGGGCTTGGGAAAACGTTTTGGCAGCGCATTGCCCAAACAGTTTCTCCCCCTTGGCGATCATGGGACCATCGTTCACGCGAGCTACGAGTTGCTGTGCTCGCTCAGCAAAGTCACGGAGGTGATCGTGGTGTGCTCCGATCAGTACCACACCCTTTTTTCTCACCCGAAAACAAAGTTTGCCGAGCCGGGAAAAAGAAGACAAGACTCTGTGTACAACGGCGCCCGCATCGCTGCATCGGACTACCTCTGCATCCACGACGGCGCGCGCCCTTTCGTCACAAAAAATTTGGCACTCGCTGTTTTGAAAGCCGGCATGGAAGTGGGGGCCGCAGCGCCCGCCCTTGCCGTCACGTCGACGATCAAAATTGCAGGCCCGCACAACTTTGTGCAAAGAACCCTCGACAGAGACGGACTTTATGAAATCCAGACGCCTCAAGTGGTGCGAAAGGACCTTTTCATCGAAGGATTCTTGAAAGCCGAAGACAAAGGGCTGACCATAACAGACGATGTCGGCTTCATCGAACTCATCGGTCATCCTGTTAAACTCATCGAAGGTTCGCCAAGCAACATTAAAATCACCACCCCGTTTGATTTATCACTGGCCAAAGCCCTTCTCGAGGAGCTTTCGCATCCATGAAGTACAAGATTGTCATACAGTACGACGGCACGCACTTTTCAGGCTGGCAAGTACAGCCCGGCGCCCCCACCATTCAAGATAAGCTGCAAAAAACCCTCGCCATTTTTTTACGAGAGCCCATTTTCATCACAGGATCGGGCCGCACCGATGCCGGCGTCCACGCTCTTGGGCAAGTGGCCCATTTCACGGTGTCGCAAAAGATCGACGAAAGGCGCTTTATGGCCGCGTCCAACGGGCTTTTGCCACCGGAAATCCGCATCTTAAGCATCGCCTCTATCGACGATTCCTTCCACGCCCGCTATTCTGCAACAGGAAAGGTCTATCACTATCATGTCTGGACGGAGAAGGTGCACAGCCCCTTTAGACGGCCCCACACCACCTATCATCCGGAACCTCTCGACCTTTCCCTTATGCGATCCGCAGCGGCCCTTTTTCTCGGCACTCACGACTTCACCTCTTTTGCCAACTCTCCGGGAGAAGGCTCTGTCGCGAAAAATCCCGTCCGCGAGGTTCGAAGGCTTGACATTATCGAGGAGAAAGGGGGATTTCGGATTGAAATCGAAGCCGACGGCTTTCTTTACAAAATGGTGCGCAATATTGTCGGCATGCTGCTCGATATCGGCAAAGGCAAAAGACAAAAGGACGAGATTTTAGAGGCTTTTGAACGGAAAGACCGCCGCTTCGGCAGCAAGGCAGCGCCGCCAAATGGCCTTTTCTTAGTCGAGGTGTTCTACCCCTGATGCTTTAAAAAGGCGTGCAAAGAAGGGAAAAGACGCGCCCCCATTTCAATGAAATGCGGCGTCTCCACGTACTCGATTTCTGTGATCCACACCCCTTCAGCGCGGGAATCCAAAAGAGCTTTGAGCCCTCTTGGGGAGTCTTCAAACCCGATCGCCTTGCCTCCGGGACCCAAATAGCGTTCAATCGCAATCCGGTAGCACTCGGGATCCGGCTTTGGCTGTTGATAATCGTCGCGTGTGATCCAATACTGAATCTTGTTCAAAACGGGATTGCGTGCGATGACCGGCTCGACCATCTTCATTTGCGAGTTGGTAACCACGCACATCGTTTTATGCCTCTTTTCCAGCTCCATGATGATGTCTTTGGCCCCCGGCATTAAATCAACATCTCCCCTGCCTAAAAGATCGAGATAGGCCTCCGTTTTTTCTTTGTAGAGAACATCCCAATGAGGCTCGCTTTCTTTAAGACCGGGAAAATCCTGATAGATTTGCCTCCGAATATTTCTCGGGTCGGTGTGAGCCAGCTTCACATATTCAGAGAAGGACCACCCGAGCGCGTATCCCCGGTTTTGACACATTGATTGATACGCTTTATGATGGAGTGCTTCGGTGTTGACGAGCAAACCGTCGAAATCAAAGAGATAAAGATCGTAATCGTGAATCCATTGCATGTCAAAAACCCCAAACGGTTCCTCATAAAAAAGGAGGATTTCATATGAGCGTTTCTCTGTCAATTCGATTTTGCCTCCTCCTTTTTTTGTCGCTGCTTTCTTCCTGTCAAAAGACAAAAGATGCCAAGGGGCAATTTGAACAAATCGGAAGAATTGAAAGAAAAGCCAAAGATCGACGGTGGCAAATGGCCGGGCCTCTTGTACAGCCGGCCCCCCGCTACCCATGGGACGACAACGACTCCTCGCCCCACCCCCCCATTACGAAAGATTTTTTCCGGTGTCGAGGAAGCGCCCTCAACCCGCCTCGGGAAACAGCGGGCGGCCCCCTCTACGACTGCGGAGGCTTTCACGCCCATAGCCTTCCGATTCAAGACGATCAAGAAATGATCGCCCCCATTTTGATCGACCTTCTTAACTACCTCCAACAACAAACAGGGCGCAAAGTCGTGATCACCACAGGCCACCGCTGCCTCAAACACCACCTCTATTCAAAGCTTGAAACCGAAAGCCGCTCCTCAAAGCATATGATCGGCGCCGAAGTCGCCTTCTATATCGCCGGCATGGAGAGAGAGACAGACAAAGTCCAACAGCTCATCATCGACTATTACAGAGAAGATGCCGACGAGTATCGCCTCTTCGAAAGGTACACAAAACCCGATACCGGCACGTCGACTCTCCCTTGGTACAACAAAGAGATCTATTTTAAGCTCTACCTAGAGGATGAAGGGAGGGATTTTGACAACCGGCATCCTTACCCTTATTTCAGAATCCAGGTGCGGTATGACAGGAAAAGCGGCAAAAGGGTTCTTTTTGACTGGAAAGAGGCCGAAAGCAACCTTCAGATCTATTGAAAACGTCTTGAGCTTGCAAAAAATCCCTGCTTTTTTTATGGGTACCAATATTATGATAGTAGAACAAAGTCCGGCGCTTCCAGCGAATTATGTGGACACACCAAACCATCAACGCTTTGATTTTCAAAATGTTGCAAAGAAAATATGCGCGCGCAACCTCCCGGAGTTTCAGCCTATTGACGACCCTGAAGGGTACCGCTCGTTTTATAACCGACAAATTGAGCAGGAAGAAAGCGATCTTGACATCGACGATACCTTAAGCTGCATGGGGGTGTACGACGTTGATGATATTTGCAGGCCGGCGTTTCAAGGAGACGAGTTTGTCTTCTATGCCACCGACTCACACCAGGTCCCCCGCAAGGTCTCTGTCGATCTCAAATCCCGGCACATCGCCAGCGAGCTTCTCCCTCTTATTTATTGATGATGCTGCCGCCACAATTAAGCGTCGCTAGTCTCGCTCGCGATCGACACCGATTCCTCCATCCACTTCAGATAGGACTCATTGCCCGATATGATGGCGACAGCAGTGATCTCCGGAACGTCGTAGGAACTGTTGTCGAGAATCACCTCTTTTACCTGATCCATCAGCTCCTTTTTTGTCTTAAAAATGATTTTACTCTCTTGACCTGTCTCTAGTTGGTTGTCCCACATGTAAACCGATTCAATCCAAGGGACAATCTGCGCGCAGGCGACAAGACGTTCCTGAACCAAATAACGGCTGATTTTACGCGCCTCATCTAAACTTCCGGCCGTCCAATGAATCTCTATATACTCGCTCATGACACTCCTCCCTTTCGTTTCCTTACAATATAAAAGCCAAGTCTTCGATCCGCAAGTCTAGAATAAGCGGAGAGGAAACCTGTTTTTTTTCTCGATAGAGCCAATACGTGCTAAGAGAGCGGAAAGGGTCTTTATGATTCAAACGCAAAAGCACCGGCCACGTCTCGTAAGCGTGATTTTGCTCTTCGATGAGAACGCAGATTTCCCTCTCTCCGTAGCTTGGAGCGTCGATCCGGGTCAAGTCGAGACTCTTAACAGTGGCTCCCCTCCGTTCAATGTCTTTTCTTAGTGTTTCTGCAAGCCCGAGGCGCTCGCCGCCTAGCTGCATTCCCCATGAAACGCCGTCTTTAAGGCCCAGGTAGTACCTCGGGATCCGCTTCGGGGTAAAGAAAGGCCGGCAGGGAATGAGGACCCCTTCGTCATCGACGCCTCCGTTTTTGATATCGCCCAAATAAGCCGTCGGCGCCCTCATCTCATAATCAATATGGAGACCATTCGGTAAGACAGCAGTCACCCTGGCTCTTTTGATCAGTGGATGGCTCTGCAGTTTTTTTTCCGCTTGCTTTGCATTCAGCCGGTACTGATTTGTCGGCTTGTCTGAGGACAACTCAAGCAGCTCGGCAAAAAAGTCCGGCTCGAGAGCATCTAAGTGGGGCGAAGACAAAGCAATTTGGGTGATCAGGTACTCGGGGGAGCGTTTCAACGCCTGTTTCCACTGCAGAGCATAGAGCCAGCCAAATGTCGCAGAGCCGGAAATAGCGAGCACGGAAAGCGTGATCCAGACAAAGGCTTTTTTTAACGGAATTTTGTGCGGGGCTGCCGGATCATCCATGCCGCGCCCTTTCCCTGCTGCGGCTTAAAGCATGCACAATCAATTCATCCACCAGGCGAGCAGGAGGGTAGCCGTGCCGCTCGCAAATGCGGGGGTAGAGGCTGATCGGGGTAAAGCCCGGGATCGGGTTGATTTCATTCAGCCAAAATCGCCCCGAAGCGTCGAGCAGAAAGTCAATGCGCGCCATCCCTTCTCCCCCAATGGCCTGAAAGGCTTTTAACGCAAGATCTTGTCCCATTTTGACAAGCTCCTCCGGAAGATCGGGATCGGCAGTCGTAGGAAAACCGCCCGCGCCATATTTTTTTTCAGTGTCGTAAAATTCTCCCCTTGCCAGTACCTCCCCCGGTGGGAAGATTCGATCGCCAAGGGCGGCAAATTCCATTTCTCTCCCGATGATCCCCTGTTCGACAATCAATGCGTCGTCGTGATCAAAAACCTGCCTGACAGCGTCATCCAATTCAGAGCGGCGCAAAACTTTGACAACACCAATTGAAGACCCGAGGTGCACCCCCTTCACAAAAACAGGAAATGCCAGCTCTTCGAGCACCCGGTTCTTAAGACAGCGTCCCCACTGCCCCTTTTTGACTTTAACAAAAGGCAGCGTCCTCACACCATTTAAGAGAGCGAGCTCTTTTGTCAACGCTTTGTCCATGGCGATTGCAGAGGCGCGGTGGCCGCATCCGACATACGGGAACCCCATCATTTCAAAGAAACCCTGAATCGTGCCGTCTTCACCGCACGGGCCGTGAAGAACGGGAAACACGACATCGCAGGACTCCAAAAGGGGCAGCCAGTCAGGCGGCTCCCAGCCCCCCTCTTTATGAATCGTCAATCGTTTGACCTCATACAAATCAGGAGAAAGAGACGACGCGACATGAGCCGCTGAAATCAAAGAGATCTCGTGCTCTTCCGAGCGGCCCCCTTGCACGAGTCCAACACGAAGCTTTTTAGGAGGGTTTTGCTTCAGCCTTGCGATCGCGCGCTGTCCAAAATGTGTGATGTCCCCAGCACCCAAAGTCACGACCACATCGTGCGGCCGCAACTGATCAACGAAACAGGCCTCGTCAAAAGGAGCGCTCCTCGGTATCGTCTTCAAAAGCGACTCTTGGCTCACCCCCTCAATCGGGGCTTCTCCGGCAGAGTAAATGTCCGTCACATACACGCGATAGGCCTCGTCAAAAGATGAGGCGAGCCCATCCATGCAATGAGCGATGCGGGAGTAGCGGTGGGGTTGAAACAGAGCGATGACTCGTCGCTTGCCGACAGCGCTTCGAATGCCGCTAAGCGTCGCCGCAATTTCAGTCGGGTGATGGGCATAGTCGTCCAAAAACAAAACACCCGAGACTTCCCCCTTTTTTTCGAGGCGGCGCCTAACCCCCTCAAAGGTCTGAAAGGCGCGTCTTATCGCCCCTTCGTCGACGCCTAGAATCACCCCCAGGGCAAAGACTGCCGCCCCATTGAGAGCGCTGTGGCGGCCAACACAAGGCAAAAAAATATCGGGGTAAGTGATCCTATCGAAGGTGACATCAAAGGTGATCGACCAGCCGTTTTGCTTATAATTGGAGATCAGGATGTCAGCGCCTTCAAAGCCGTAAGACCGACCCGGCGGATCGAGCGCTCTTAAGCGCATGTCGTCTCCGCACCAAACCAAGTGGTCTTTCGATTGCACCCCTTGAATGAAACGACGAAAGGAATCAATGAGCGCGGAGTCCGAGCCGTAATGCTCGAGGTGGTCCGACCCCAAGTTGGTCACAATGGCGCCAAACGGTGAGTATTTGACAAAAGTACCGTCGCTTTCGTCGGCTTCCGCCACGAAATAGTCCCCCTCCCCTTTTGCAGAATTGACACCCAGATTCGCGACGATGCCCCCCACCATGAAAGTCGGGTCGAGAGCCGCTTCTTTCAGCATATGCGTCATTAAGGCTGAGGTGGTTGTTTTGCCGTGCGTACCCGCCACAGCGAGAGTTTTCTTCGTCGCCATGAGGTGCTGCAGAAGGTCGGAGCGGTGCCAGAGGGGGCACCCCTTTTTTTTCGCCTCTTGGAGTTCAATATTATCAGCCCCGATGCTTGACGAGACGATCACAGCCGCATCCGACGGGATGTTGTCTGCCGAGTGGGAGGTGGCGATGCGAGCCCCTTCGTTTGCCAGCGCCAAAGTCAAGTCGCTCTCACGGCAATCACTGCCGCTGACAGCGATTTTTTCCTTTAGGAGGAGACGAGCGAGTCCGCTCATTCCGATCCCCCCAATCCCGATAAAATGACATTTTTGAGGCAAGATACGTTTCATCCCTTTTAAAATACACAGAAGGGATTGTTTTCGACAAGAACAGCCGAGCAAAAACTTGGCTGTGGTATAATAGAGAGCGTCCTTGAAAGAAGGAGGCAGAATATGGAATCAGACTTCCATGGCTTCAGCTTCTCTTCACAAGACTTGCATTTTGAGCGCTCAGAAAGTTCCCAAATCCACGGCGACCTAAGCCAAAATGTCGACCTTACGACCCTTTTTCAACAAACCCTGTCACTGAATCCCCACCCGGAAACCGCCTCGCATACAATGCCCGCAGCAAAAAAAGGGCTGAGACAAACGCTGCGGTCGGCCGCGTCTAAAGTGGCCAGGCAATCTGTTGCCATTTTCAAACCGCGAAGAGGCAATCAGTCAAAAAAGAAAGCCGAAGCCAAACGAGACCCGAAAGCCTTGGCCGCAACTTTGAGAGAGCATCCCACTCTCACATTGCGCGCCCAAAAGCTCCACGCTCTTCTCGATGAACATCTCCACACAGATGAAGAAGAGCTCTTCACCAACGAACTGATCTCTCCGCTCCTAAAAAAAGACCCTAAAAGAGCGCTTCAATTTGTCCACGAGCGCGTGGCGCGAGAGGTGGCGGAGTCAGGCGGAGACGAAGAGATCTTGCTTCGATCGGACACCCTTTTTTCAAAATCAATGAAAGCGATCTATCGGGAGTATGCCGCTGAGTTTCGCCGGGAGGTATTCGATTCGGTGCTCTCATCCATTCGGTCCCGCGGAACTTGCGAAGTGGACCCCGCACGTCTTAAAGAGGAACGTCTTGACGAACAACAGACGCTCCTTCTGCACCATGTCGAGACTTTCTTTTCTGCCGCCGGCGAGCACCTCAACACACTTCCCGAAGAAGTAAAGGAGATTTTCCACCATCTATTTGAAGCGGTCTGCGTGGAGTATGAAGACGAAGAGGTCGCTTGGAAGCAGGTGGGCAGCCAGCTTTTCTTGCGCTGCTTGATCCCTGCCCTTTTATCTCCGGATCTTCATATCCCGGCTTCCGATCAGGGGCCCCTGTCGCCCGCTGAAGTGAGAACTCTGATTCTGATCAGCAAAATCGTGCAGAATGCCGCCAATCGAACGGGCCAGGGACATAAACAGCCCTTCCTAAGTTTTGCCGACCGGCAAAAAGAGGAATTTGAGAGGGCTTCGTTCACCCTTTGCACCGAGGCGGTCGCGTTCACTCAAGTTGTCGATGAGGAGCACGCCTGTCAATTATCCGGAGGCCTCGAGGGCGTGACGATCGAAAGAATGCCTCGGCAGGATCTCATCAAAATACATCCGCGTCAGGCGGCGAAAGGACTCGGAGACAACATGCTCTCCAACAAGCAGTATGCCTTTGTTCGCAGAGCGATCGCTCAAGACTGCGGCGAGCTGCATCAAAACCCCTCCCCCGTCGCAGCTCTTCCCCTCTTCGGAAAGCTGACTGTCCTTTCTCCTCATATGACGCCCGAACAAAAAAAGGATCTGATTGCGCTCATAAAGGGCACCGACTGGGCCGATCACAAGTTGGAGAAGCCCCCCGATCTTCTCGTGACCCTGAGCAGCCCCACCCATCTCTTTTCTTCGGCTCCCATCAATCCAAAAGAAGCCGTCAACCTCAAACACTTAATGACACTTAATCAGATGATTCATCGATCGAACACGATGAATACGCTCCTTGACCTCATAATTGATCACTTCTTAGATCAATCATGACCCAATCGAGTCATAGCTGGCACTTAAAAACCGTTTCAGCGGCGTGCCGCCCCGGCCCCTTCGCACTGTGCCCTCATAAAGGTTGCCACAGACAAAAATGAAGGAGCCGCCCCATCAGGGATGATTGCACCACACAAAACCCGCTCGAGTATCAAATAACGTTAATTTAACTAAATTATTAATAATAAGATCATATTTCGTATTTAAAACATAAAAAAAACAACATTTAATATAAACTACTATTTAAATAAATTATTTATTATAATAATAGTAAATATTTACAAGGATAGCTTATGAGTGAAAATAATATCGGTTCAAGCCAACAGAACTTTATAAATCCGTTGCAGGATACCTCGAGCGAAATTACAAATAGGACTAATAATAAGAGTAATAAAGTTGACGAGGTATTTAAAAATGTCCGATTTGAGTCAACGGAAAAGCAAAACACAAACGATAATCCCGTCATTGCCACAGTCGCGACAACCAACACACCGGGGACCGAAACCCAAGACACCTCAAACACAGATAAAACCCCAGACTCCTCCCCAACCGTTAGCGGCGCGGGTGAGAGAAAATGGTAC
>CAZVSU010000046.1:0-20384 GCA_964629645.1 uncultured bacterium
CTCTGCCTCGCCAACGTCCACCGAGGCATAGGAGTAATTTTTCTTTGTGACGGTGTTGTCGACGATCACCTCGTGGGCCGGCACCGGGACCCCGTCCCACAGGTTGAAAATCGGCTGCGGATCGGCCTCGTAGGAAACCTCGGAGATTTCCACCTCGGCATCCAGCTGGGCCGAGACCTTGAAAAGCCACCAAAACCCGGTCTTTCCAAAGGCGAACTTGGAGATCACGTCCGTGGGCGCGGTAAACGATACGGATCCGGTCTGGCCCAGGGTGGCGCCGCCCACGTCGGTATCGTCCGTGATCGAGGCAATGTCCTCCCAACTTCCGGTCCACCTGGCGATCGTCAACGTGGCTGCATTGCCATTGGCTGCAGTAACTGTGAAATTAAACTGCTTTACCCGGGGCACGGCCGTACGGACCAAAAAACAGTGCCCGTTTGCATAGGTGTCGAGCGAGTCCAGTTCAGCTACCGTATCCGACTGGCCGTCTTTGACCTCGCGGCTGTAGTCCTCGCCGGTATCGGGCACGGCAGGAAGCGCACCATCGTCTTTAACCACGATAAACGATTCGGCCGGCCGCTGCTCCCCCACCCACGCCTGGTGCTGGTCGACGCCGTTTGCGATAAAGAGCATGTCGTCGACCACGCCGTAGGAGGCGGGCCGGGCCCCGGAAGATCCGGCAAACAGCACGGTACCAAACGCGCCGGAGGCGACGGTCGGCGGGGCTTCGTCCGCCAGTACAAAATCGCCGTCGCTCATCTGCGCGATAAAATGCTGGTTGCCGGCGCGGTCCGTGAACTGAAACTCGGTGACAGGATAGTTGGTGCCGTCGGCGGTTGCATGCATCCTGGCCTGGCCCTTGCGCTGGCGATGGCCCGGGTGCTTCGGGCGCATATTTTGGACCATGGAGTGTCCGCCCGGGATGGTTGCCGGCGGCCTGGCCGTAACGCATCCACCATCAAACGGCAGCTTGATCGGCTGCAATCCGCTCATTTTTTGACTGGCTCCGCTTTTTTCTCCGCCAGGTCTTTTCGGTCAAGTAGGGTAACGAACTGGTTCCAGTGGTACTGTTTAAGGTTGGCTGCGTGGGTGGAATGATGGGCGTTTTTCGCGTAGTCGCGATACTTCATATACTCGATCAACGGCAGTTCGTAGGCGTCGTCCAGCGTGATGGGCGAGGCGCTGGCCGCCTCGTCTGGCACGGCCGAATATTCGATGTGCTGCCATTCGCGGGATCCCTGGGTTTCCGGCTGCGGTGGGTAGTTGTAAAAAGCGTCCGGGTTGTTTGGATCGTAGAGCATGACCTCGACGGTGCCCGAGGCCGTGGCCGAGTGCCAGCCCGGATCCAGCTTGTCCATGATCTTGCGGTCGTAAACCTCCACGGCATCGCCGGGCGTCTTGCCGTCGGTGCCCATGTTCCGGATCCCGTTTTGAAACACGATGCCCTTGTTCAGGGTGGCGCCGTACGGATCCGGGTATGAGGCGGTGCCGTCCGGCAAACCCTGTTTGGTACCTGCCGCAAGCCGATAGACGGCGTCTACCACGTAGGCGTCGGGCTTGAGCTCGACGATAACCCGCTGGCCCTCGTTTAAAACGGCCAGGTGGTCGGTCGCCTCCCAGCGGTCGTTGGTCTCGTCGTTTAGATCGGCCTCGACCTTGCCGATGATCGTGTTGGCAACGATGGTGCCCATGGGCGGTGTCCTTTGCTAAAAGTCGATGTTCGACCGGCGCCGAAGAACGTCGCGCACCCGGGCGGCTGTCTTTCCCTGGTGGCGCTTGGTGGCAATGCCGGCCGTTTCATTCTCGAAATTGCTCCGGTGAAACTCCGCCCGTTTCAGGTCCGTCCACGGCACGTCCTCCATGGCGAACAGATCGGCTTTTACCCCTTCCAAAATGGTGTTGAAGTGGTTGTTGTAGATCCAGTTCGGCACCGTGGTCGCATCTGCATCCGGCTTGAGGTAAGCCCACACGACAAGACCGCCGTCGTCGGATACGTCATGGTCAGCCGACGGGGTCTCTACCAGGACCAGCTCGCCGGTGGTCTCGTCGTACCAGCACTCGTCCGGATCGTCGGCGGTGTCCGTGCGCCAGGTGGTCTCGTCGCGGTCCTTGGCCTCGATGTCGGTCCAGTCAAGGGGGGTCTCGTCGAGCTCGGCCCGCTGAACGCCCCACACCTCGCCGTTGTCCGAGGACAGACTGTAGCGGGCGGTACCGGATACAACGTCGATGGCCGTCAACTGCTCGGTCCACAGCCTGGTCCGCTGGCAAAAGTCGCGGCAGACTTCGAGCAGTTGGCTGCGCACGACCGGCTGCGGGCACCTGGGAAGATGCTTGGACAGCTTTTGGGCAAACTGCTTTAGCGTTGCCATGGCAGGTCCTTATTTGATGCCGGGCCAGATCTTTGGCACAAGGTTTTCCGGTGCCGGCTGGCCGTCCTTGGGGTTGTTGAGCACGTCGACCATCCGATTGAACTTGTCGATGGCCTTGTCGCGGATCTCTTTCGGGGCCTGGTTGAATCGGTCGATGTTTTCGTAGACATAGCCGGGCACAAATTCGGTCATGGACTCTGAGCCGTGCAAGGGTTTTTCCACCATCTGGCCCACGTACTTTTCCGCCGGCAGCGTCTTCCACTCCTTGACGAAGGCGTCCCAGTCCTCCTTTTCCGCGCCCTCCCGTTGCTCGGGCGGCACATAGGCGGCAAAGCCGCCGCCTGAGAGCATCATCGACACGTGCTCGTTGCTTCTCACGTCGCAGATCTTGTCGCCGTGCTCGTCTTTTACGAAACGATACTGGAACCCGTCGTAGTGATAGACGCTTACCGGCTCGTCCCTTCCGTTTAAATCCACCAATACCTTCGACATTGATCAGCCCTCCTGGTTGTTGGGGCCCCGGGCGGGAAATTCCCGCCCGGGGCAGGTCATGGAAAAACCAGGGCTACTCGCCCTGCTCGCCCTCGGCGGCCCGGTAGGTCAGCGTGGCAATGATGTTTCCGGCCGCCGGCGTGGCGGGTTTGGTGTTGAACTTGATGCCAACGTCGCGGTCCTGGGGCAGGTCGTTGGCGTCCGTTTTCCGGGTGAACAGCGCGGTGTTGGCCACCACCTTCATGGTGCTGCGGTAGGCGGCCCGGTGGTCGGTGCTGCCGTCGATGAACTCGCAGCTTCCTTCCAGGTCGGTGCCGGCCGCGTTCATGAGGCCGACGTCGATGTCCAGGCTGGCGCCGCCGTCCAGGTCGGTGGTGTCCAGAGAAAAGTCCACCGGCACGTGGTTGGCGGGCAGCACACACTTGCGCAGCCGGAGGATGTCCCCGTTGGCCAGGGCCTGGGCCACCGCCTCGGTGAGATCGTAGGACTCAAAGGAGACCATCACCTCGCCGGCGGACCGAGCCGTCGCAGTTCGCTTGTATTTGTAATCGCTGGTGCTATCGAGTACCGTCATTTTTCACCTCTCTGTGGGTTTCAGGGTGCTCTTTTGCTGTCATGTCACCTCATCACCGGGCCTCGGTCCGCCGGTTAGGCGGAGCTCCGGTCGGTGTAGTAGGTGTCCAGGGCGCCGATGCCGTAGTCCTTGCCGTTGAACGTCACCTTCTTGACGCCGAAGATGGTGGACGTGGTGATCACGGCCTGGTTGCCGCGGTCCTGGTCCTCTTCATGCCAGCTGAACCGGAAACCCTTTCCGGGGCTGCCGAAGGCACAGACCATGGCCTGCTCGCCGAGGAAAAGCGCCCGGGCCGCGGTCACGTCGTCGCCGACTCCATAGTCGGAAAACCGGATCACGCTTTTGTGCTTGTGCAGGACCACGTTGTTATACATGCCCAGGGTGCCGCGGAAGATCGGAGACTTGCGGCCCTCGGCACCGGCGGCGGCCTTTTGCGCCTCCAACCACCCGGTGGCACCGGTGTCGACTTTCAGGTCGTAGACCTGCCAGGGGTTCATGAGCATGACAAAGTGGGGTTCGCCGTTGATCATGATCGGCTGGATCTGCGGGGTCTGCGTGTTGCCGTCGGTACCTGCGTCCCCGTCGCCGGAGCCCCCGCCCATCATGTCAGCCTTGGCCACCCACTTGTCGATGCTGGTCGTGTCCATAGTATCGCCGCTGTCCAGCGTCGCCTTGGTGTTGTTGCCGGCGTACAAGATGTGCTCGCTATCCGGTGCGCTGAGCGCGTTGTTGGCAAAGCCGGAATAGCTCGTCGGAAACAGGAAGTCGCCGTTGACCCCTCGGGCACCGGAAGCGTACATGAAGAAGAGCTCGTCAAAGACCCGTGCCCACCAGTCGCTCTGTCGCCGGCGGGCGACCTTGCGCAGGTCGTGGATCGTGCGCTTGCGGGTCATTTTCCCGCCGGTGTTCACACCGCCGCGCATCTGGTCGATGTAGACGCCGTCGGTGTAGAACTTCAGCGCCTCTTCCTTGTTCTCGAGGATGTCGTCGCCCTCGACCGGCTGCATTTTCATCTGCATGGTCAGATCGAAGGAGATGTACTCGCCGGCATCGTTCTCGAGCTCGGTAAGCATCTGGATGGGCATCGAGCTTTCCTGGCCCTTGCCCATGAACTTCTTGGTCCAGTAAGATTTACGATTCGTGTCGACGGCGAGAAAGGCGCTATACTTCTTGACGGCCTTGTCGTCCCCGAGTCCTACAATGGTCTGTGCCATTTTTTTGCCCTCCTATGGGTCTGTCACAGTTGAGTTGAGAGAATGCTCCAACGGTTCCGGGCAGGCGAGTACGCCTCGCCCGGGTGCGTCTTTGCGTCCCGCTTCTCGGCTATGATCGAACCGGTGGAGGGCTATGATTGGAACCCTCGGGGTAGCGCAAAACTACGCGAATTAAGAAAGAGCTTTCGCCGGATTGCCGGCGACCATGGTCCCTGGTGCAACGTCTGAGGTGACCACGGATCCGGCGCCAACAACGGCGCCGGCACCGATCGAGGATACCCGGTTCAATATGATGGACCGGGCCCCGATCCAGACACGCTCGCCGATATGAAGCGGCGACCGTGTTATGGCCTTCGAATTGAAAGGATCGTTCAGGTCATGATCATGCGTATAGACCACGACATCTTCACAAATGATCGTGCCGGCACCGACCGTCACGTCGGCGCTGGTATCAATGCTCGCCCGCCGCTCGATTGAGGCCTTGTTCGACAGATGAAGACGGCCGCCGCCGGCGCTGCGATCGATGATCTCGTATTTTATGGGCGCGCATACGGCCGGCGCCTGCTTTCGCTGATCCATGACCTTGCGGTTGGACAGGCAATACCGGCAGGTGTCAAAATGCCCGGGCTCGGCGCCGGAGAACCGGTCCAGACATCCGGGCTCCAGCTGCACCGGGGCGACTTCCTGTTTCCGGCCCAGGGCCCGGCAAATCATCCGCATGGGCGCGCACACGTCCAGCTGAGATCCGAACATGCCGTAGGACCGACAGGTGCAGTCCGCGGGCAGGGCCTGGCTGGCCGGGGTCTTATCCAAAACCCCCATATATGGGCGGTCCACAACAGATACGTGTTTGGTCGGCAGCTGGTCTTGAATCATCCGGATCCTGGCCTCGTTTCCGAAATACCGGCTGATCCGGACCTCGTCGACAGTGTCGGCCACCTGCGCAAACCACGACAGTCTCTTTTTGGTGACGGCCAGCGCGTTGGTAAACAGCTTGACCTGGCGGGCAATGCCAGACCTCCGGATCATTTCCGGTGCCGTTTCGATGTGCTCCCACTCCAGGGGCTCGCCGCCGGACAGCACGATCGCATCCCACTTGTAGCCGCTGGTCAGAGACACATCGATCAGGCGCCGGATGTCGTCGATCCCGGTCTGAAAACCCGGATTCGCCCTCATCCACGGTTTTGCCGTACAGTGTTTGCACTGGCCCTGGCAGGACGAAGTGGTCTTGATGCTTATGGCCATGCGTTGGTTAGCCATATTTCCACCAATTTGGATGGATCAGCAGGTGTAAAATGCCTGCGTCCAGATTATTGAAAAGGGCCAGCGCCGCCTCCCGGCAGGCTATCCGCTCTTCGGTGGTCGTGAAGTTGGACCAGTCCCAGGAGTCGGCGATCGGACACTTCTTTTTGGCGCCGGCCCGCCACTTGCCGCCGGAATCGGCGATGGCCACATGCCGCGGCAGGTGATAGACTTCATATTCAACGCCGAGCTCAGAGAGCGGAAACCGCTTGATACCGTGCTTGACAACCATCAGCTCCGGGTCCGGCGCCCCGTCTTTCGACGGCAGCTTCCAGTCGGAAAAAACGTGGTAGTTGTTGAACCTGTACAGCTTCGCCAGCCGGTTTCCGTGCCCACCGATGCCCCGCACCTCGACCCCGCAGTCCTTCCGCAGAAAGTCCATGGCCCTTATCAAAACATCTCTTGGGTCCGGTAAATCGATCCCTCGAAAACCCTTGGCATGAGCCTCTGCCCAGGCACCGAGGCCGTCGTGGTGCAGCGCTATGTGGTGGCCCATCCTGGCCAGGTCGCGCACCTGGTTCTTGAACGCCTCGGATCCGTCCCAGTACGGGGCGGTGTGCAGCAAAAAGAAGGTGCTGCGGATCCCGCGCTGGTGCTCTCGCTCGGCAATCTTTATGCCGTTTTCGATCAGCCGGTCGATATCGTGGCGGATGGCATATGCTCGACGGTCGATGGTCGCAGCGTCCATCCCTACCTGGTCTGCAAACATGATCCGTTCGCCGTTGATCCGGCCCAGGAATTCGAAATAGTCTGTTCCATCGTCGATCTTGACCATGGAGCTTCCGATCTTCTCCAGTTCCAGGCAAATGTAGACCATTTCCGAGCCGGCCGACCTTCGAACGTAGAACCATCGAACCGGCTTGAAACCGTTTTCCAGCGCCAGCTCGCCGTAGCGGCCGATCATCTTGTAGATGGGAATGAAGTCGCCGTCGCCTTCCACCCGGTAAAAGGCCTTTCTCGCGGCCAGCACCTCGGCCGGGACCTTTTCGCGGTTGTGCCGGCGCCGATATTTGTTCGGACTGGTGTAGACCTCTGGTACGAGAAAGGCGCAGTCTTTGAGCGTCCGGAACACGTGCGGGAACATATCAAAGTGCTCAATCCGAGGACCGTCCGTGCCCTTGCACAGGATCGGGCCTTCGAAGACCACCATGTCGAATCTCTTGTCGGTGGTTCGGATCTCTTCAAAGCTGTCGCAGATCTTGACGTCTGAACCCTCCGGGAGGGTTTCGCGCAGACCCTGCTCAAATCGGGACATATATTCCCAGGCGGTCATGTGCCGGACCTGGTCGGCATAGGCAGCAATCTGCCACTTGCCTTCCCGGGCGAAGGCTTCGAGCACCTCGAAGGTGGAGGGATCGGCGGTTTCGGATATGCGTCTGATCACTTCACGGATCATCTTTGCACCAACCTTGCCGGCTCGAAGCACAGTTTCTTTTTCCATTGCCGCAGGCCCTGGTTGCCGGAGAAAAACTGGGCGTAGACGATATAGCGGATGCCATCGGTCCAGGGGCCAAACCTTGCCGGGTTGTGCCTCAGCCCATAGAGCCACTTGATGATTTCCAGGTGCAGAAAGTACATGACGCCGTCCTTGAGGTAATCGCCATGACCCAGGATCTGCGTGTAGAGCACCATGTCTCCGATCCGCTTGAACTTGATGTAGGCCAGCAACTTCTCGCCGGTTTTCGCCTTGCCCTGGCGGTATCCCTCGATCGGCTTGAACACGCCCCAGGGGATCATGTGGTGGTAGGGGCACGGATCCGGGGTAAACTCGATCGGCTCTTGCGGGGCGCCACCCATTTCTTTGACACTTTTGGTGTACCCGGGTCGCATCGGCTTTCCGCACCGGACCGGCTTGCTAAAGTTGATTTCGCAGGCGTCGGGCACGTGCAGCTTCCAGGGGAATATATGGGCGCTATAGCCGCAGCGCCTGGCTTTTTTGGCGTGACGCGCGGCGCTTCCCTTGTGGATGTGCCGGACGTCAGCGAAATAATCATCAAAGGTGGTCCATCGTCGCAGATCAATAATAGCTGCAATGTCATAGCCGGCCGCCTCCGGATTGGGTCTGACGAATTTGCGGGTAATCCGCTCCCAGGACTGCCGGGCCTTGTCGCAGCACTTCGGCATCAGGTCCAGGGCCACCAGCGGATAGTCTTTTTCATCAACAGACACCGTATTCGAGCTCCCTTGCCATGTCGCCGGCCAGGTCCATGATCCGGCACTTTTGGTCGAAAGTCAGATCGTCCTTGCGCGACGTGGCATAGCTGGCGTCCAGTGGTCCAGCCACCTGTTTGGCGCTGGGGTGGCCCTTTGGGGTGTCCAAAAACGTGTGCGGCATTTCACTATGGCGCAGCACGTTCGGATCCCAGTCCTCTTCCAGCCAGTCGAGCATTTCACGCATCGTGTCTTCTGAGCCTCCAACCAGGTCTTCAAACCGCAGCCGAAACAACGGGATCTCCATCCGGATGGCGATTTCCTTTGTGACAAAAAGGCTTCGCCGCCACAGGTCCACGGCGCCCTCGATGCTGTTCGGGCCCCACTTGACCGCCATCAAGGAGGCAACGGCGGCCACCGGGTGGCGGATCAGGTCGATGAACACCGCATCGGGCCAGTGGTCCTGGTAGCGGTGCATCATCTGGATGTCGTTCATGATCTTAATGCCCCAGCGCTTCTTGCCCGCCTTTTGCGCGGCCCGTTTGCACAGGTTGTTGATCAGCCGGCAACGATCAAAAAAGCTGATCCCCACCAGGTTCAGGTCCTGGATCTCTTTTTTAAGCTCGGCGGGCTCGATACCCAGCCGCTCGCAGCGGGCAACGAACTGCACAGCCCCTTTCAGGGCCGGCGGCACGTCTTTTTCCCCGTAGTGAAGCATCCCACCAAGGATATATCCACCCAGGTCTGTGGGCCCCCGGAAGTGGAGCTCCGGTCCGCACTTGATCCGGTAGTGGCTGTCGAGCATCAGGCTGAGCAGCGTGGACCCGGTGCGGCCGATCGATCCTATGAAGATAGGCCCGGTCATATCCTCATCCATGCCCCTGTGCTGAGTAGCTGGTCGTAGTGCTCCCGGTAGTAGGCGAACCGGGCGGGCAGTCCGGCCTCGATCGCCGGCGGCATGGGCCCGTGGTGGAGCTCTGTGCCGTCGCCCGGCGTGGCATAAAAAGCCGTGGCCGGATTGTCTGGCGGCACCAGCTGGCCGTAGGCGCCGGCTTCGACCATACGTATCGCCTCGATCATCAGCTTACGCTCGGCGTCCAGCACTCGCTCGGATACGTCAACCAGGGTGTCGTCCTTGAACACGCACACCCTTTCGGTGGCCAGCACCCTGCCGGCATCCACCCGCTCGTCGATCAGGTGGGCAGTCGCCCCCTGGGCCTGCATGTAGTGGACCGCCCACTTGACCGCATCCAGGCCCCGGTTTTCGGGAATCAGCCCCGGGTGCAGGTTGAGAATCCCCATCGGAAACGAGTCGATCACCCGCTTTTTGATAACCCGGGCGCCGAGCACGATTCCCAGGTCCAGGCCAAAGTCCAGGGCCAGAAAGTCTGCCCGGTCGTGGGGCTTGACCTCGTACCTGATGCCAAACGTCCGGCAAAGATCCTGGGGATGGGGTACGTTTTCAGACCTGATCGACGCCCGGCCAAGCGACCGCCGAACGCTGAGCTTTTCCCATGGGGCAGCCATAACCAGCGCCGGCTTGAAGCCGGCGACCACCAGCTCTGTGAGAAACAACCAGGTCTTTCGGTGCGGCACGTCGTACGTGAAGACTCCGATTTTCATTGGCATTGAATCCTTATGTCTTGACAGGCCCAGGTGACGTTCTGAACATCAGCCACCCCAAACCCGTTTTCGTTGATGATCTCCTGGTATGATTTGGTGTGCAGGTCCTCGAACCCGCCGTTGAATTCAAAATACAGCGGGTTTTGCCCCTCTTCAGTAACGATGTCCAAAAACCGGTGCGCATGTCGTTGTCCGTTGGCCACCGACAGCTTGAACACTCCTTTTGCGCGTAGTAGATTCACGGCGCCGACGACAGAGTCGTTACTTGACGAGGTGACGTCGACCTCCATGGCCCCGCCGAACAACCACCCGAGCAGATCCAGAAGATGAACACCGATGTTGGTCGCCAAGCCTCCGGACTTGGTGACGTCGCCCTTCCATGAATAGTGATACCAAGGTCCCCTGGGTGTGACGTAGCCAAGGGTAAACTGGTACATGGTGCCCGGATCCAGGGCCTGTTTCAAACGGACCGCCTCGGGGTGCAGTCTCAGTTGGAGAATGACGTTGATCTTGCGGCTATATCGCTTCTCGTCAGCACCCAGTCGGTACAGGTTCTTCATGGTCAGACAAAGCGGCTTTTCGCAGATCGCGTCCGCCCCAATCCGCATGGCAAACCGGCAGTGGGCGTCGTGCAGGTAATTGGGTGAGCAGATACTCACGTAGTCGATTGACCGATCGCTGCAGAACCGGTCGAAGCGCTCGAACTCGGCAAAGAACCGGCAGTTGGGAAAGAAGCGGTCCAGAACCCCTACGCTGTCATGGGGGTCCAGGGCAGCCACCAGGTCGCCGCCGATGTCGGCGATCGCCTTCATGTGCCGCGGCGCCACGTAGCCGGCGGCGCCGATGAGAGCAAACCGCTTCATGCCGCCCCCTCTGCCGCAGGGATGGCCCCCATGGCATCTTTTCTCCGGTGGTAGTCTTCGGCCATCTGGTAGATGTGGAGGATCTTTTCCACTTGGGTCTCCATCACGAACCGGTCCCTGATCTTGAGCACGCTTTGCCGGCACTCCTCCCTGATTTCGGTGGCCACCTCGGCAAGACCCCGAATGTCGTCGAGCACCACGCCGATTTGATGCTCCCGGACAAACTCGGCGCACTCGGCGGCATTGATGCACACGACCGGGATGCCGGCCAGGATGTACTCGAACAGCTTGTTGGGCATGGCCTTCATCCACTGGGGATGGGGGACCGAGCACCCGACCAGGCCCCAGTCGAAGCGGGTCAGTTGTTGGAGCATCCGGGTGTAGGGCAACGACTCGATCCAGACCGCACCGCGGCTGAAATACGAGTCCCGGTTGTTTCCGTTGTTACGGGCGAAGATGAAGAACTGCACGTTGATCTCGGCCAGGCCATCGGCGATTTCCCGGTAGTCCCGGTAGACGAACCGGCCGTCGACGTCCACGGTGCACCCGCCCTGGTAGACCACGCCACCCAGTCGCGGAAGCGGGGTCGGTTTCCACCCGGAAAGCGGCAGGCTGTAGACCACCTCCTTGGCCTTGTCCGGGAAGCGTTCGTGCAGCTTGTGAAACCGGCAGGCCTCTTCCATGTAGGTGTAGGACGGAAAGATGTAGGCGTCGGCCAGCTCCATGGCCTGGAACTCGGCGTCGGAGGCCTCGCCCCATCGCACCGATCCCAGGTCATGGCAGTCGTAGACCACCGGCAGGTCCGGCCGCTCTATCTTGGCGCAGCCCACCATCCAGTCCGGCTCGTTGTGCACGTGAATCAGGGTGCACTGGGAATAGGCGACCTTCCGGGCCAGATGCCCGGCGTCGGCATAGAACTCCATCGACGGCAGTAGGTACCGGATTTCCTGGTTAGCCACCTGGTGGACCAGGGTGTGCACCGGGTGGCCGGCAAGCATCAGGGCCAGCGACTCTTTCGCCGCCCGGATGCAGTAGTTGTGTCCAATGGACAATGCGAACATGATCTGACGCCTCCTATGTTGCGGCCTCGTACTCGGCCAGTTCGGATTCAGACAACTTGTTGATTTCCGCCTCGTACTTCTCCGGATCCTTGTCGGCCAAGTCGTCGAGCCACTTCCACTTTCCGGCGCCTTCGTCGCCCTGGTCGGCGGCCGGCACGTCCTTGAGTGTGGTCGGCACCTTGCCCCGATCGGCCCGGGCCTTTTTTGCGTCGCGCAGGTTGTCTTTGCCGCCTGCGGGTTGCTTGCCCGCGTCGCCGGCAGCGGTAACCACCCCATCTCTGGTGATCTCCACCTTGACGCCATAGGTTTCGGATTCCTCGGCCTCTACATTTTCCTTGGCCTTTTCCAACAGCTGCCGATCAGTCATTCTGGCCGCCTCTTCGGTGGCGATCAGCCGGTTGACCTCGGCGGTGAAGCTCATGTTCAGGTTCGGCCGCGTTGCAAGAGCGGGATAGTCGTCCATGAACCGGCGCTGCTCCCACTTCCAGTATGCGTCCCTGGAGGCCTCGCCGGCCTCTTGTGCGAGCTCGGCCTTGGTCTCCATCCGGTCCAGCTTGCGCTGCTGCTCGGCCAGCTCCTCGTAGGAGATTTCGCCGTCGTCGAACTTCTGTTTCAGGCCCTTGAGCGTTTCGCGCTCGGCGTCGAGCTCTTCCTGGGTCGGTGCCCGGAGGTTGAGAATCGGCGGATGATCGGCGGGCATCGGCGGTTCGTCCTCGTCGTCACCGCCGGCATCGGCGTCGTCGCCCTGTTTGTCCTTGTCCGCATCGGCGCCAGCGCCCTTTTTGTCGGCATCGGCGCCCTTCTTATCCTCGTCGGCGTCGGCACCCTTGTCCCCGGATTTGTCCTTGTCCTCTGGCTTTGCCTTGTCGGCGCCGTCGGCATCTTTGTCGTCAGCCTTCGACTTATCGTCACTGACCCTCTTCTTGTCCTCGGCCCCAGGGTCACCGTCGCCTCCGCTTTCGTCGTCGGATTCGAGCGCCTCGATCTCTTCGTCGGTCAGACCTTCGCGCTCTTCATCGGTCAGCTTTCCCATCGCTTCGTTTCTCCTGTTGAAGTTGCCGGGCCCCGAAGGGCCCGAGTCGTGGTTAAAGCAGGTTGGAGCCCAAGGCATCGGTCAGTTCACGGATCATACAGGCAGCCCCTTCCAGCTTGACCGGGGCACAGTCCAGTGTCTCTGCCAGTTTGGGCGGCCGAGTAGCCTGTTCGGCTTTGCTAGACGACACCTCCTGCGGTGGCCGGCTGTATGCGCCCAGCCGCTCAGCCAGATCCTCCAGGCCCCCAATTGCGTTTTGCACGTTCCGGATCTGATCCTCGATGCTCACGTTCTTGCCCTCACGTTCCGGGGCATCAAGCGTTCCGCGTACTTCGTTCACGACACACCTCCTATTGGGTTGTGGTTTGGCCGGCTCCCACCGGCGCGGTTTAGGCTTCGTGCGTTCCTTCGACCCCTCTTGCCTCGCGGCTGTTGGTCCGGGCGTCCAGTTCGGATAGCGCCGCTTCCAGGTGCTGCAGGGCCCGGGCGTTTCGGTCGCAGCGAAAGCGGGAATTCTGGTAGTAACGGATCCGATCGGCCGCGGCCTCGATCACGTCCTCGACAAAGGCGCCGTTGGGCTCTTTTCTCTGCTCTCCGCGGCCCAGGGGCCCGTTTTGCCATCCGATGGCAAATCCTCGACCAAACGTGTTGCCGCCGGCCGGGTTGCCGTTTTCGTCGTGCCAGTGTTCAGATGTGATTCCGACTCTCATCTTGACTCCCTTCCTGGGTTAGGTGGGTGCCGGCCTGCGCCCTTGCGACATCAGCGGCGGTCGTTGCCGGCCTGGTGCATCGGCGGATTCTGCACCGTGGCCGACCGCGGGGGCACCAACTGACGCCCGTTTCGAGGACGCCTTTAACGGCTGGCCGGCAAGCCGCAGGATGAACCCCCCGCGCATGCCGCATTTGCTACTGCTTCGCCGTACTGCTCTCACGTGACGCCTCCCGGGATTCGGCGCGTCGCTGGTTCCGATCAAACGCCGAGTCGACAAAATCGTTGGCCGCCTTGGCCTCTTCCAGGTCCATTTTCTCGCTGGCGACACGCATGTCGCTTCTGAGCTTGTCGATTTTGGCCATGATCTCCTTGATCTTGGCCTTCTTCTCGTCGTTGGCCGTGGACCGCTCTTCGAGCTCGAGCCGGGCGAGTTCGCGCTCCATATCGGCCCTGAACCGCTCGGCCTGGGCCTCGGCCGCTATCCGCTCCTTGGCCTCGGGGCTGTTCTCGTCTTCTGCCGGGTCCGGCTGGTTGCTGACCTTGCGGATCCGCTCGACCATGACGTCTTTGCCCGGCAGATCGGACAAGTCGATCCACAGATCCAACAGCACCATGCCGATCTCCGGATCCATCTTGGCCACCAATTCGCCCATGGTCTGGAACATGGCCTGGCGGATGCTGGCGCTGTAGTTTTGCTCGTCGACGATGAAGTCGCCCTGGGTTGCGGTGATGTCGTTTTCGATCTCACCCTCGGGGCCCGGCTGGTTGACATCCACAAAGTCCAACTGGCCCTTGTCGCCGGTGAGGCGGACGGTCTTGGGATCGGTCCAGAACTGCTCGATCAGGCTCAGGGTGATCTCACCGCTGATCTGGATGTGCAGCCTCAGGTTGTCAAACAGGTTGGCGGTGACCACGTGGCCCTGGTCCTGCCGGGCCTGGATCGCCCTGCCGGAGGTGGCGTTGGTCTGCCGGCCGAGGTTTTCGTCGGTGACGCCGCCGGCCGCCTCGATGTATTGCTGATCCTGCTCCATGAGCATGACGTGCTCACGGCCGAGCTGGATATGTTCCTGCACGACAAGCTCAGAGCCCCTCTTTTTGCGGATCACGCCGTCGGGCCGCTGCGCCTCTTGGTAGATCTCATCCCAGCCGCCCTCGATGCCGTCGGCGGCGTCCGCGTCGGCGACCACCCGGTTGGACGAAAGAACAAACAAGGCCTTGCTCCGGCGCTTGTTCAGGTCGTCCTGGGGGTCCATCAGCCGCGAGACCACCCCGTAGGGCATGCCGTCTTTTTTACGCCGGTAGCCCCACACCGGAGTGAACGGAAACCGGTTGTGGGCGTAGGGGCTGGGTTGGTCCATCAGAACGTGGTTACCGCAAAAGACCATGACCCGGACCACGAACTTGATCGCATCGAACACTGAGGCATAGCCGCCGTCCACCAAGGCCTGGATGGCCGCGTCGTCGCCCTCGGCATCGCCGTTGAGGATTGCTCCTTCCAACGATCCGAGGCTGTAGCCGTCGGGGCTGCGGACCACCTTGACCGACTGGGGCATGCGGTACCAGCACTCGATCAATCGCACCCGGGACCGGCGGTTCCACACGTGCTCGGATTCGGCCTCGGATTCGGCCGTGTCCTGCACCGCCGACTCCAGGTCGGTGCTCGCATCCTCAGAGTCGTACTCGTCGTCGAAATAGGTGTCGTCGAGCGCCGCCTGGGACCGCAGGCACCACGCCCGATCCGGAAACATGGCCGTGGCTACGTCAAGATCGACCCACTTGCGACGGAAGACGAACCGGGAATCTTGCATGTCCATCCGGGTGCTCAGCGTGTCATGCCAAATGTTGCGCCAGTCCTCGTAGGCATAGAACACCGGCTCTTCGCTTGGGTCGGTACGGATACCGTGCTCGATCCAACCAAGGCCTGAGACCACCGCGTCTTGAAACGCCAGGCTGCGCTCGAACCCCGCCTTGTTGACGTCGGCAACAAATTTGAACGCCTTGGTCTTGGTAGTAGCGTCCTGGGCATGCTCCCTTCGCCGCGGCAGCACCCGCCAGTCGATCCGGGTGCGCTTTTCGGTGCCGGTGATCCAGTCGACGGTGTTAGCCACGATGTTGAACACGCAGGCTTTTTGCCCGCGGGCTTCGACCTCGCTCTTGTCGGCCTCGTCCCACTGGATGTTGTCGTAGTAGTTGTGGGCCTTGATCCGGTCCAGGCGGTTCTGCGCCTGGGTGGACCGGACCCACTCCCACCATCCGAGCACCTGGCGGAAGCGCTTGCGCGTCTTGTCCCCATCCAGGACAGAATCTTGCTTCGGATCCTTCTGGCCGGGCAGGTCCTCGATCTGCTCGTCGAGGGTCAGCCCCTCTCCAATGGTCCTGTCGTATGCGTCGACCGCGTCGGCCATCGCCTATCCCTTTTTGCCGCCGTGGTGGAATTGCTCTTCGGCCTCGTCGAGGTGCTGGTCCTCGGAGGCCGGCGTGGTGAATTGTTGAACAACTTCGCCGTCCTGGTTTCGCTCGTTGTAAGTGATCTCGCCCAGGATCCGCTGGCCCACCACCGGCCGGGGCGGCATCTTGACCATGTCGTCGATGCCCTCCTGGATGATGGAGGCGATGTCAGCCATCTTGCGGCTTGTAACCAGGCCCAGGTCGAAGAGCTCATGGACCGAGGCACACACCTGCATCATGAATTGTTCGAACTTCGGGTTGTGCTCTTCGCTGTATTGCCATAGGTCGGCCATCCGGATGGCAAAGCGAAGCTGCCGGTTGGCCATCCGCGGGTTGGTCGGCTCCAGGACGAGAAGTGGTTCGTCGCTGTCGTCGTAGGTCAGGTATCGTTTAACGTCCGCCATACTACAGTTCCTCCATGTGCTCGTCGCCGCCGTCGGCCCGCCGTTTCCAGGATACAACGCCTGAAAAGTGGACCACCCGGCCCTCGGCGCCGATGTTGGCATCATGCTCCTTGAGAAAAGCCAGGTGTTGTTCGAGAAGATTTCGCACCCTGGTGGCCAGGATGTCCTCATCGTCGTGCTGCATCGATAGGCGCAGGTCGATGTGGACGCGCCTGGTTTCGTCGGTTTCTCTCATACCGCCATCCCTCCTGGTCTCCTGTGATGTCTGAAGTTTCCTGCCACATTCGCCTCTTCCCTGAATCCGCAGGCCAGGGACCGCATGCCGGCCTCGGGATCCGCGGCCCAGTCGTGCAGCGGAGTGCCTTTCCAGGCGCCGAGCTTTTCGTCCCATTCGCGCCGGTAGCTATCCAGGGCCTTGATCAGGGTGTCGCAGTTGGTTTTGTCGATCCAGCACGTGGGGATCCAGTTTTTCATTGCCTGGATGCCGTCTTCGTGGTGGTCGATCTTGGGCACGACCACGATCCGGTAGTTGGGCAGCAACTCGCCGAGCAGCTGCTCCCGGTTCTTGGTGTGCTCTTCCTTGGTGTTGTAGCCGCGGACCGTGGCGTCGTGGGGCAGGTATAAGGTGCCGTAGGTGTAGGGCTTGTCCTGCAGGTACCGGGCATAGTGGCCCAGGCCGTAGCTGTGGTTCATGTAAAAGTCGATCACCCGGTTTTCCCGGCCGAAGCGTTGGTGGAAGACGAGCACCGTCTGGCCGCTGGACCGGTTCAGGCCAAAGTCCCATCCGACATTGACCGGAAGCGCCGGCTCCCAGGGGACCGTGCAGATCCGGCCCTGCTCCCGCAGCCAGGTCATTTCCTGGGCGTAGTAGGCGCCCTCGATGGTCTGCTCGAAGGCCTCTTCCGGGGTGGACGGATATTCCTGCTTCATCATGTCCTTTTGGTCCTCGGCCTTTTTCGCGTACCAGGCCTTCTGGCCGTCGGTGAGCCCGATGCCGTGCTTGGCCGCGAGCTCGGCAAAATACTTGGTCAGTTTGTCGGGTATGACCACGCCGTCAGGATCCATCGTGTAATCGGGCTCCACCCACCAGGGAACGAAATGAAACTTGTAGTCCATCTCCGTGAGCCGGGCCGTTTCGGCCTCGATCTCTTTTTCCAGCTTCTGCGCCGTCTGACAGCGATCGTAAAAGTCGCCAAACTGGCCCTCGGCCGTGGACTCGATCACGATCATTGATCCGGGATGGACGGCGTTGAGCGAGCCGGTCCGGATTTCCTGGGCCCGGTCCGGGAATTTGCGGCAGATCTTGCCGTACTCGGATATGTGTAGGCGCTGGATGGTGCCCGAACGCACCGAGGTGGACACGTAGATGGTCGATCCGTTGGAAAAAACGAGTTCCTGTTTGGAGTCGGTGGTTGGGTAAACCTGGTTGCGGATCCACTCGGGCAGGTTCTTGTACGGAAAGAGCACCTTGCGGCGGAAGATCTTGGCCGCGTCCTCCCGGTTGTGGGCGATGATCGCCGCCTCGAGGTTTGAATTCCAGATGCAGTCGTCCAGGTAATAGATGTCCACGAACGTGGTGCCGCCCCACTGCCGGGCCTTTAGCAGTATATTCCACCAGTGCAGCCGGTCGTAGAACCAGGACTGGGCCGGCTTGCACCGGAATTTGAGCTTGTTTCCGTCCTCGTCGACGATCCAATACAGGTTGTTGAGCCGCCACCACTTGTTGGAGAGGTATGGCACCAGGTACCGGTATTTTTTGGGCACCTCGATCATTCATCGCCTGCCCCTTCGTCCGGCATCGGCGGGCCGTCGAACTTTTCCTGGGTTTGGTTCGGGAGTTCGTGCTTGGTGCTGCCGTCGACGGCATCAAACAGCGAGGAGACCAGGTCGGCGGCCGAAACCGGAATTGCCTTGCCTCCGGGCCCGGAGTGCTCCATCCGGTTGATGTGCTTCCAGCGGTCGGGCTGGCGGTTGCATAAAAAGAACATCAGAGCGCTGGTGTCCGGCACCACCATCTTGGTTACGGTCTTGGTGACCATCATTTCCCGGCGCAGCTGGGGCAGGTCCTCTTCAGCCTTGGCCTCGATCTCCCGGACCGTTTGGTTGCCGCTTTTCCGGACCAGGACATTGACCGGCTCGCGGGTTTTTTCCGTGTAACGAAAGCCTTTCAGGCGCTTTAGGAGGCAGGTTTCGGCGGTGGCCGCGTCGTATTCGTCCTTTCCCTGCGTCAACTGGTCAGAAAAATCCGGATAGAGCCGCTTCCACTCCTGTATTGTCTCGTTGGATACTCCGAATAATTTCGCTAACTTACGATCACTGAATCCCTGGCTGCAGGCGATATAGGCGATATCCGGGAAAGTGTCCGGATTGTAGATGGGCCGGCGGCCGGGCTTGCCCTTCTTCTTGGCCTCTGGCCAACCCTTCGCCTTGGCCTGTTTCCGGAGGTAGTCGGTCGGCATGTCGAACATCCGTTCGAGCTCGGGCACGGTCCAGATGCCGGCGTCGTACATATTCCGGAGCAGGTCCCAGTCGTATTTGCCGTTTAGGGCCACTATCCTCTCTTCCCCGTAATCGTCGTGGGCGGCGGCAATATCCTCAGATCCTCGGCCGTGGGGCTTTTCCGGCCCCGGAGGGGTTGCCGGATGAGGACCGGCCTCATCGGACTTCGCTTGAATTTTCGTTTCTTGGGCTTGCTCTTGGTTTTGGCGGGCCCTTCCTCGGCCATGGGCGGCTCCGATCGTATGATAGGCTGGCGGCCGTGGCGGCCGCGTCAGATCGAAGTCGAGGAATTTTCGCGGGGAGGATGTGATTCGCGGTCACCAGACCGCCATAGGTGCCAGACCTATCGCACGTACATATTGCGCTCGCCAAGTCTGGTAATGGCATATATGGTATATCTGCCTTTTTTGTGATTTCTTTCACTTTTTCCTTGACATAACTATTACGCTATCGTAAGGATTGTTGTAGGCAATTTCCATGACCAGGG
This sequence comes from uncultured bacterium, assembly GCA_964629645.1. Lineage (GTDB taxonomy): Bacteria > Chlamydiota > Chlamydiia > Chlamydiales > SLFE01 > JAAKFL01. Next base: position 19,233 of record CAZVSU010000046.1, read on the forward strand.
AGGTGAATCGATGCTGCTTGATCAGATCCACTTTGAAAGCGCCAACCTTCGGGTCCTGAACGCCGCGGACCGAGAGGTTAAGCGCCAGCTGGCAGACGCCCGGGCGCAGTTGCAACGCCTGGAAACCATTCAAACTGAGATCCAGGCCGAGCTCCGCAACCGGCAAGGGTCTCTTTTCCCGGATCTGGACGCCTCGGCGGCCGATCCGCTGTTCGCATAGGGGATGGCCATGATCCGATCGCCGAACCTGCACAAGGATCCGCTCTTCCGGGATCAGGCGCCCAGGGGGCTTGATGGGCTCCCGCGGCCGGACGTGGTTCGGGGCCGGCCCGATCTGGTTTCCCGGTACCGCCGGGCATACGAGTCGGCCAAAACCGCGGCCACCCGCCGGGCAAACGAGCGGCTCAAAAAGCGCATGCCATCAGGTGGCAGGACATATTGGGGCCCGGGAACCACCAAGACGCGGGTGTGGGAGCAGGACGAATTCGACGGGATCCTACTCGAAGAGCTCGAAAAACGCCGGGGCCAGCTGGAATGGATCCTGGCCAAAATCAGGAGAGCGCCATGGGAAAAGTAGTCCACGCAGCCGATCTGTTTTGCGGGGCCGGCGGCACGTCCACCGGCCTCTCCCTGGCCTGCAAGGAGCTGGGTCACGACCTGGACCTGTTGGCCATCAACCATTGGGACATCGCCATCGAAACCCACAGCCACAACCACCCGGGGGCCCGGCACCTTTGCGAGAGCCTGGACGCGGTCGACCCAAGGCGCCTGGTCCCCGGTGGCCGGCTCAAGATCATGGTGGCCAGTCCCGAGTGCATGCACCATTCCAATGCCCGGGGCGGCCGGCCGCTGAATGATCAAAGCCGGTCCACGGCCTGGCAGGTCCTGCGATGGGCCGATGCCCTGTACGTGGATAATATCCTGATCGAAAACGTCCGGGAGTTTATGGACTGGGGCCCGCTGGGCGCCAACGGCCGGCCGCTGAAACCCAAGCGCGGCCAGACGTTCAAGGCGTTTGTCGCCGCCCTGGACTCCCTGGGCTATAAGGTGGACTGGCGGGTGGTCAACTGTGCCGACTATGGCGACGCCACCACCCGGGAGCGGTTTTTTCTCATGGCCCGGCGCGGCAACAAAAAGATCCGGTGGCCGGAT